>CAYZPC010000006.1:0-58215 GCA_964480705.1 uncultured archaeon
GAAGTCAAAAAATTATCCGAATAATCCGGCCAATCCGGCAGCGGCTTCTTCTTCAGATTTCTTTTCTTCTTGTTTAGGCTTTGCTTCAGCTTTGTGCTCGGCAGCAGGCGCTGCGGCGGCAGGGGCGGCTGAAACAGCTGCCTTTGCAATCGCGTCGTCAATGTTGACGTTCTTGAGACTGGCAACAAGGGCCTTCACGCGGGCGGAATCCGGCGTGATTCCCGCGGCTTCCAGCACCTTCGTGACGTGCGCTTCGTTGACTTCTTTCTTTGCGGAATGCAAAAGCATTGCACTATAGACGTATTCCATGCATGTCACCTCAGTTGTGTTGTCTCATACTTATTTGCGATATGATGACCGTAACAGCCTTTTGAAAAAAGGCTGGCGAAAACCCTATTGGGTTTCCTCCTTGATTTGTGATTTGATTTCCGCGGCGGCTCGTTCGGCTTTGGCGAGGATTTCTCCAACCGTTGTTTCGGTGAGGAAGTTTCCATCCAATGCGACTTGCTTGGCTTCGCGGAAGGCTTTGGTGATGATGACGGGCGTAGACTTGTCAGTAAACACGCGTGCATTCACGGCCAAATTGAAGGCTTGCTGTTCTGCTTTCACAAAGTTAGCGAAGACTTCTTCTTCATCAATGTCCAACACCGAAGCGGGGTACATTTGTCCCTTCTCGGTGACACTAGTCATAGATAAGCGTAATTTAATGGGCTTAATACCGAATTTTCCGAGCACATTTACCACGGGCGCGGTAATGGCTTCGCCTTTGTGAGTGACAATCTTGTCTTCCATCACAGCGATAGTGGCACCCTGCACGCGAACGTTCAAACCAGCGCCTTTCAAATCGGACAAGGCGGGGCCGGGAGGCAAACCAGTGTCTCCCGCGGGAATCGTAATGTCGTCAGGGGCAATTTGTCCCTCTTTCGCAGCGACTTTTCCAGAGGCTTGCTTGACTAATGCGTACAATTCAAAGGGATTGACTTTTGAAAACAAAATGGCTGTGGAACCTTTCATTCCATCCACTAATTTTTCATCCGCGCCTGCTTGTTTGAGTGCGCGCTGAATGACTTTTCGCTTTGAAACCGTAACATGAGCCTTTCCGGCGAGCTTGACTTTCAATTGTCCGTGCAAGTTGGCAGGGAATCCTTTCAAGTCTGCGACTCCAATAACAGGATATTCTTTGGCCAATTGTACGAGGCGAGTAACTTCATTCTGCTTCCACTTCTTGGTGTGAGTAGTCATGCGGTTCCCTCCGCTTCCGATTGCTTTCCACCAATTTTAACGGGGGAAGACATTGTCATTTTGAGCAAAACAGATTTTACGTTCACGGTTTTGTTTCCAATTGCGGGCAAAACAGCTTGATACACTGCGAGAGTGTTTTCGGCAATTTTTTCATCGTCCATTTCTTCTTTTCCAACTGAAATGTGAACAAGAGGCATGTACTTTCCTTTCTTGTTGGAGACTTTTACCACACTGCGCAAGCGGCCCACCATGGCTTGAACTTGTTTCAAGTCGTGCGTAACGGGCTTAGGCATTCGGTTCTTAGGCGCAAGCGTTTGTCCTAAGTATTTTCCCACAGTCAACATGACGGGTCCTTCGGAGAGGAAGCCAATGTATTCATTGACCATTTCGGCCAATTGTTTTTTGTTGATGCCTTTAATTTCATCTTCCATGATGACGCGGTCAACAATTCCTTTCGCTTGAGCGGCAAATTCTTTATCGCGAACAAATAAGGCAACTTTTCCATCGCCTTTTCCAACGGAATGAGGCAAGGCCACATCCACATCGACTTGGTTTTCGGCTTTCTTAAAATCGATATTTTTGAAGTTAATTGTCAAATCCACCGTTTGTTTGAACTTACGGGGCTCGGCCGTCTGGCGCAGCGTTTTCAATGCATTAAGCACTTGATTTTTTTCCATCTGAAAAACCTCCCACTCTCGAGTGGTTGGCGGCCTTCCATTCTGGGAAGAATGAGAAAGTAAACTATTTTCGCTAGGCAAGGATTATAAATCAAAGCATTGCAGGGCGGGAATATCCCTGGATTTCAAATACAAATCGCCTATTAAAAGCGCATATTTTAGGACGGTTGTGTCTTTTTGGCTTAAAACCACTATTGAAAAAAGAAAAAGAAGAAATGCCGCTGAAAATTAATTCAGCTGGCTATCATACTTTCCGTCGCGAAAATCATTCTGCGCTTGCTTGGCGTGCTTTCCATCAATGGAAATTCCCATGGAATTGCACGTTCCAATAATTTCTCGGCAGGCCGATCGAAGAGTATAGGAGTTTAATTTTCCCATCTTCATTTCCGCAATTTTCTTGACTTGCTCAAATGTCAAATTTCCCTTAACTTCCGTCTTGGGGTTTCCCGCTCCTTTGTCGGCCTTAGCTTCTTTGGTAATTAAGGCACTTGTGGGGGGGCTTCCAACCGTAATCGTGTAATTCTTGGATTTGTCCACATCCAGCACGACAGGAACTTTCATTCCGGCAAAATTCTTGGTTAATTCATTGATTTCTTGTAGAATTTTTCCCACATTCAATCCTAAGGGAGCCAATGCAGGCCCTAAGGGAGGGGCGGGGGTGGCTTTTCCACCATCAATCATGATTTTGATTTCGGGCATATGTTGTTCATTCCTAGAAGCACGTAGGGTAACAGGCCTACTACTGAAAAATCGTCAAAAACTCTTAAAAATGGCTTACTTGCCCGATTTTTCTTCCAAATTAGGCGCTTTCTCCGTCACCCAAAAATAGGCAAAAAAGAAGGGATAGGCTAAATCCCGCGCGAGCATGTAAAACCAGACGCTCAAGGATTCTTTCACGGTTGCCGTGCGTCCTCGGAATGAAATCCAGGCGCGGAAGAAAAGAAGCAGGATGAGGGCAGTTACTCCAATGTGAAGTGAAAAAATGGGGTATTGCATTGCGCTGAGCACCGCTGCTATAATAACGCTCCAGGAAAAAATGGCTTGCAGCCACCCTCCTCTTCCCACCAAACCATATTTTTTGGCGTAGCGCGTTGGAAATTTTTTAGCTAAGCGAATTTCTCCGCGCGTCATTCCCAATTCGCGCAAAATACTATTCGCAGGAATGGTTCGCGTGGGGTGAAAAACTTTCACACTTTCATCAAAAATAATTTTACCGTGCTGGGAAACATGATATGCAATATCGGTGTCCTCGCGGAAAAAATGATACGCTTCATCAAAACCCTGAACTTTTTCCAACACGTCTTTGGTGAAACCCATGTTGCATGTCGGATATTCGTCTCCATTTTTATTTTTGGTCGCGTGCGAGAGAAGTGGAGTATTATCTCCATCCGTGTGCCCTTCAATTCCAACGGCGTCAGGATGTTTCTTGAAACTCTCAACCATTTTTTCCAACCAATCTTTTTGAGGGAGAACATCATCATCGGTAAATGCAACATATTTTCCGCGCGCGAGCTGAATACCTTTATTTCGCTTCGCATCCGGCCAGCGGGTTTCAATTTCAACGTAAGAGAAAGCGTGCTTGGCGAGTTTGCTGTTTTCATCCGCCACTTCTTTCAATGATGTTTTCGTGTAACCCACGACAATGACTTCATACTCGCTCGATGAAAGAGTTTGTTCGCGCAATGCTTTGAGAGTGTCGCGCAACGAATGAGGGCGGTTGTGTCCGGCGATAACAACCGAAATAATAGGATTTTTTTTAGTGGAGCGTGGCATAATTTTCGCCATCGATTATTCCTTAATCACACGAATGTGTTCGGCTTTAATCGTCACCGGAATCTTTACCGTGGCTTCCAATAATTCAACCGTGACTTCTTCCTTGTTGTCATTCACTCGAATCACGCGGGCCTTTTCTCCTTTGAAGGGGCCGGAAATGAGTTCGACTTTCTGATCGGGCTTGATGCTGTCCATCAAAGGTTTGTTGGACAAAACGCCAGTGAGTTCTTCAATCTTAACTTGTCCCGCGACAACTCCGCGTCCTTTCACCAAATTGTTTCCCACAATTCCGCGCTGGACCGTGTTCTCGTGATCGGCTTCAATCATGATGTATCCTTTGAGACCGGGCATGATGGTGATAGAGTAAATTTCCAAACCCTCTTTCTGCGCCTTTGCGGCCAAAATGTCTGCGACTAGGGATTCTTGTCCATTGGCCGTACGTACCGTATAAATCATAGAGTATTCCTCGGGTTCAAAACAAAAGCGAACAGGTCGCGTATAGAGTAAAAATGGTCGGGAAAACCTTAAAAAGGAAGGATAGGCCGGCCTAGAAATTCATCCGAATGAGGAAGTTAATGAGTTCTACAATGTATCCCAAAACACCCAAAACGGCCAAACCCAGCGCGGTGATGCGGAGCATGGTAATGTATTGGGGGGTGTCAGGCTTCTTACTCACGGTCAAAATTCGGTTGGTGGACGTGATAAATTCATCCAATCCTTCTTTGAGTTTGAGTTCCATAATGAGAAACTAGTCTGAATGTGTTTAAAATGCTGCCCATTTTCCGCGCGAAAAACAAACGCAGGGTAGCATTTCCCTATTCGGTAAACTCAATGTCCAAATCTATTTTGGAATTTTCTTGACCGGGCGCGGGCCCATCAAGGAAGGGAATCTTTCCCCCCGCGATGACAACCATGGCTTGAATGTGCGAGCGGGGCATGTTTTCATCAATCATTGCTCCCCAAATAATGTGAGCGTTTTGGTCGATGCGCGAACCCACGACTTCAACAATCATTTCAGCTTCTCGTAAGGTCATGTCGCTTCCTCCTACGACATTAATCAACGCTCGATTCGCGCCGGAGATATCCACATCCAATAATGGAGACGTGAGTGCATTCTCCACGGCTTCTAATGCGCGTGCATCACTCGCTTTGTCGGCCTTGCTTTCGCCTAAACCAATTAATGCGGCACCGCCTTTGCTCAAAATGGTTCTCAAATCAGCAAAGTCCAAATTGATGAGACCGGGCTTGGTGACCATTTCGGTAATTCCTTTGACAGCATTCACCAAAACTTCATCAGCAACCTTAAACGCTGCATTCACGGGCAAGTCAGGAGCAATCTCCAAAATTTTATCATTGGGAATAATGATGACGGTATCGGCTTCTTTTCGCAAGCGCGTCAACCCTTCTAATGCATTTTCAATTCGGTTGCGTCCTTCTACCGTGAACGGGAGCGTGACCACTCCTACTGTTAATGCATTTTGTGATTTAGCAATGTTGGCAATCACGGGTGCTGCGCCGGTTCCGGTTCCGCCGCCTAATCCGCATGTAATGAAAACCAAATCAGAATCTTTCAACAATTCCTTCAACTCGGCTTCGCTTTCGCGCGCAGCTGCTTCTCCCACGGAAGGATCGGAGCCTGCTCCTAATCCGCGCGTGAGTTGTTTTCCAATCAAAATTTTTCGATTCGCATTAATATGCAACAAGGCTTGTGCATCCGTGTTCACGGCAAATGTTTGACCGCCTTCCAAACCCACTTCACTTAAACGTTGAACGGTGTTGGTGCCTCCGCCCCCGGCTCCAATCACACAAATTTTAGCATGCGTTTCCTGAATAATGGCACGTAAGGCTTCTTCATCTTTCAATTGCTGCTCGGTTTTTTCATGCGGTGCCGGTGCACTGGCAGCCACGGGGTGAGACATCACCGCGCCGGAGGGAGTATACCCATACTGCCCCTGGTTTTGGGTCTGTTGAACCTTATTCACGCGGTCAAAAAAGCTACTCATAATGACATCCCCCTCAATCTATTAACGGTTTAACACCGGTTTCAGGACTATTACGTCTTGGACATATTAAAACCCAGCGATATATTGGGGCGCGGGGAGAAAATAGTGATCGAACGTGTGCATTATTAACCGCCCCTGCGTGGGGTGTGAGTGGAAGGTGTGATTGGTGGATAACCGCGCGGTCGCTTTGACGATATTGCTCATTTTCGTCTCACTGGGGACCATTTACTGGATTTCCTCATGGGAAATTCCCCTCCAAAATGGTAACTCTAACACGGGAGAACCGGAGTGGGTGCTCATGCAGCCCCAAACCTGTTCGGAAATTCCCTGGCGAAAAGAATGGTCGCTTGCGAATCAAAAAAATTATTCCGATTTTCCCATTCAGGATGAGCTCACGCACCTCACTACTTATTACACGGCGCGCGGCATCACGGTGTTGGACGCTTCATTCACGTATCAACCTAACACCACCACCTGCACCGGGTGCGGCTGCCCCGAACCATTCGTGTTTGCACTGTACGTGAGTCAAACAGACGCCGCACGACTATCCTTTTCGGGATTTACTATTCTCGACACCACGGACCCATACATTTTCACCGGACCATTATTCCGACAATCCACCACGCAACCAATTTCAACCGTTTCTGCATCGGACTGTGAAGATGTTTTCTTCACGGATTCTGTTTTGGATAAAATTCTAGGAAACAAAAAAGACTCCTGCTACATTCAAGCTGCGATTAGTTCGCGTGACGTTTCATTATGCGAAAATGTTTCCGCGGCGGAAGCGAAGAACACGTGCTACATTGAATTAGCGGTCGCCAAAAAAGATATTCAGATTTGCGCACGCGTAACAAGTGAGGGAGCGCGCACCAGCTGCCTAACTAATGTCGCGGGAATTCTCCAACAACCTGCGTTGTGCGCGAGCATCTCCGACGCGGCTGCAAAAGCGTGGTGTGAATTGGGTGCGACGCCTAAATAGTTGAATGAAAAATAGTTTGCTAAACTAATTTTATGAAAAATAAACTAAAAAAATACGGCTTATTCTTTCTCGCGCGTTCGTGAAAACAATTCCACAAAGTCTTCGGGTTCCAAAAGAAAAATTTTCTCATCAGAAACGTCCATTTCTTGTATTACGCGCAAAAACTTCTCGCGTGAAATACCATGCACGGGATTTTTTTCCAATTGTTTGGCCGCGTTGGAAACCGTTTTATTTTTGAAACGAAAAAGGGTTTTCAACCAGCTTACAAACACGGGAAAATCGGGAATAGTGGGTCGCTTTTTGCGCGCGTGCAACGCGAGAATAGCCGAGAAATGATTAGGTACGGGAAAAAAAGATTTTGGAGTCACTTTTCGGACGATTTCCCCATCATACTGGTATTGGGCAATCACTGAAAGAGGGTGGTATTCGCTGCTCCCGGGAGGAGAAAGAATTTTTTCGGCGAATTCAAATTGCCAAATAAAACTCGCGTGTTCAAAACCGCGCTCAAGCAGCGCGTACATGATGTCATCTGAAATAGCATATGGGGGCGCGGCGACAATTTTGTTGAAATCTACTTTTGAAAGTTCTAGTGCGAGAAAATCGCGCTCAATGATTTCCACTTTTTCATTTTTGGAAAACTTTTCGCGCAACACATTGCATAATTCCGGACGCAATTCCACAGCATACACATGTCCCGCTTTCTCAACAATTTTCTCCGTCACAAAACCCGTGCCCGCACCAATCTCGAGAACGCGGTCTTTACTTGTCACGCGAGCAGCGGAAACGGCATCCACTGCACTTTGTTCATCAATCAAAAAATTCTGCGAATATCTTTTTTCGGGAAAAAACCCCGCACGAACCATGTCTTTTTGAAGGTCGTCGAGACGATTCATGCGTGATTACCGGGTGAATCGTTTTCGCTTGAACTCATCTTCCACTTGCGGGGGGCGGACAAACATGTAGTGTTTTTCGCTTCCTTGCAGTTCGCTCAAAATGTGGCGGCGGAAAATGGATAAGGGTGAGGTGAGAAATTTCACGCGATCTTCAATATCCTTGAAAGACTCAAATGGCTTCGTGGAGCGTTCGCGGAGAATATCCTCCAAGTGCTGCTTTCCCACTCCCGGAAGGAGTTCTAACTGGTGTCGTTTCAACGAGATGCTTCCGGCAGCGTTGAAGAATTGCACAAAACGCTTCTCATTCATTTCGACAATTTTCTCGACTGCTTTTTCCAACTCCGATTTAGCGTTGTTGGTCAAATTATCATACGTGACGCGCTGTTTAATGTGATCAATCTTTTCGCGGGATTCTTTTCCAATGTACACTTCTTCCAAGGGTTTCAAATCCACGCTGGGTTTGGGAACAACTTCTAACAAAGTGAAAAAACTCGTGCCAATGACCATTGCCAATGGTTCGGACTTAAAGCTCGAGCTCTTTCCATGCGGGAGGAAATCCAAGACCAGGGCTTTTTCTTCGTTCATATCAGTATCACCGTGCAAATGTCCTATATATGAGAATGCGTCCCGAAAAAAGTTGTAGAGTGGGGCGCAGACACCGGGTTAAGAACCGGGGGCGTGCTTTTTGGCCAATTCAAGGGCTTCCGATAACACGCTATCGGGGACGGAGCCGGGTTTTGCGAGCAAAACCTTGGCGGATTCCAAATCCTCGGGTAAAAAATCAACAATTTTTACCGCCATTTCTTCGGTCATGCCGTCCAAGTTCAACAAATTGTTGTACAATGTCTCGGCTTTGTCTTTAGATAATTTGGCAAATTTAGTAGCGTAATCTAATGTTTGCGTCTGCTCGTATGTGCTTTCCTTCGTGGAATAATCGCGCTCGCTCAACATGTCTTTAACATGCGACAACGAAACGGGTTTTTTTCCTAAGAGTTCTTTTCCAATCATACGTACACACGCTCACAACTTGGTTACGCGACTTCCGCCTTTTTCATTTGATGAATTTCCTTTACATGAATGGGATTCACAATGAGTTCACAATCTTGATTGCCTTGCTTCACGGCAACACGAACGGCGCGGCCCTGCATTCCTAACACCGTGCCTGTCAAACCATGAAAGCGGCGGAAGGGCATTCCTTTGTGCACACTTCCATTGATAACCATTTGAACGGTTTCTCCTGCTTCATATGTTTTCAATAATGCGGTGGGTGTTGCGCGGGTTTTCCCTGCGGTAATCTTAGCGCGCGTCTTTGCGCGATGTCCACGTGCTTTTTTTCCTGCCATATTTTTTCACAACCTAAAAAATCGATATACGAAAAGGAAACGGAAATCTTTAAGAAGGCGACGCGCCAGCGGGGAAATAGAAGCGCGTTTGGCACGCTTAGGTGTGCAAAGAAGCCAAGGGAGTTTAGCGGGGTATTTGGAGAAAGAACAATTTTTCTCTTATTCTTGGACAAGGAGCTATTTTCCCTCCTTTTCCCCTTTGAGGGGGAACTTCTCGAATAAGGGGGTTATACTACGTTTATTGACGGTTTTAGTGCCTTTAAATAGCTTTAAAAAGGGGTTGAGTAGGAAGACTCTATATAAAGGCCCTTTTAAAGCCGGGTTTTCCCGGGCTTTCTCAGAAGGCTGGTTGGGAGTTGGTTGAATATGAGTGAAGGTTCCGGACAGCAATTCGAACAACATTCTTTTGTCCATAAGGGGCGCACGATTGATTATGCCATTGTAAATCTCGTGGCATCGGGCGGACTCAACGCGAACTTGGACTTGTATAACCTCGCCATGTCCGTGCCCAACATTGAGTACGAGCCGGAGCAATTCCCCGGTGCGATTTTGAAAATGAAAGAACCCAAAGTCTCCATGCTTTTGTTCAAAAATGGAAAAATCATCTGCTCAGGTGCCTCTGCACAATCGCAGATTGATGTGGCCATCAAAAAAGCCAACAAAATGATTAATGAAATTCAGCCTTCGGTAAAAATTTTGAAAACAATTGAATACGAAGTCGTGAACCTCGTGGCAACGGGAAACTTGCACCAAAACTTGGATTTGTTTGCCACAGCCATGCAATTAGATAATGTGGAATACGAACCTGAGCAATTCCCCGGTGCCATTTTGCGAATGGACGACCCTAAATTGACCATGCTGTTGTTCAAAAATGGAAAAGTCATTTGCGCGGGTGCGAAAAATGAAAAAGAAATGATTCGCGGACTCGAAACAGCCGATGATTTAGTGCGCGGAATGAAATCCGGTGCCACTCCTCGTAAAAAGAAAGCCGAAATGGTGGACGAAGACGAAGAAGACGACTTTGATGACGATGAAGAAATGGAAGCCGCGCCTGCCGCCCCAGCAGTTGCCCACAAAGCACCTGCGAAACACGCGCCGGTTGCGCACGCTGCACCCATGGATGATGACGAAGAGAAAGAAGACGATGACGACGCGCCCTTAGACGATGAAGAAGAAGACGCGGACGAAATCGATTTATCTCCCATCAAAGGAAAAAACCGCAAAGCCCCCATCAAACCCGTCAAGAAAAAGAAACTCGACGATGATGACGACGACGATGCGGACGAAGAAAAAGTGGATGACGACGAGGAAATGTAGACAAAGTGGGTGCTCGAATGAAAAAGAAAACTATGAACGGCTACATTGCAGCGGTTTTTGGCATCTTGATTTTATTTATTTTCGGATTGACTGCTTTCTATCTTGGCCTGGAAACACTTGGCGGGAAAATATTTAGTGCATTTGCTATTGTTTTTGGAGGGTTAGGTATTGGATCTGCTTTGAAGCCTGAAACAATTGGCCAAGTTTTTTTTCAGATTATGGAAAATATGAAAAAAAATAATGAAATGGGTAGAGTTGAACAAAAACAATCACGTACGAAGAATAGCGACCAGCTAACTATTGGCCCGAATAGTAGAGTCACAATCAAAAAAATATACAAAAAGTGAAGCATTTCCCCAACGTTTATAACCCTTTTCCAAGGGTAATTGATTTGATTGACGGCCATACAGGCGTGGTCCCACCCGGTCCCTTTTCGAACCCGGAAGTGAAACGCGCACTGGTGGACCGTGGCACTGGGATCTTTCTTGGAGCCGCACCAACGCTGTCAATCATCATTTTTTCACTCTCAAAGTCGTCAGAATAGTCTCTGGAGGGTTGCGCGCAATCCCTCCAAGTCTTTCGTTTCCGCGGGGCGAAACCCGCGCTGCGCAAAAATGTTGACGAGAAATTGGGCTATCGCAGATAGCCCTACACCGACCCACCTGTGGATGATGGCGCGTGCCCACATTTTATAATCCACCTGAGTCTATGACTATTCATGGATTCGAATATTTCTGACTCACAACATTCACCAAGCGGTTTTTCTCCCCAAAAAGTAGTGGACAAGGTCATCAAGGTTGTTTCACACTCTGATTTGGGTTTGGTTTTGCTGGTTTTTCTCTTAGCGTTTATTGTGCGCGCCCAACTAATGCGATATGAATTGTTTTTCGAATTCGATTCGTATTGGCACGCGCGCATGGTCTCGTATATTTTGCAAGGGCTTGGCGCTCCAACGGTGGACCCTTTAGGATATTATCAGAATATTGCCGCTGCGACATTTGGAAGCGGCCCTCACTTTTTTTGGTATGCTTCGGCTGCCCTTTACAAAATTTTTACACTCAATAGTGCGTATAATTTTGAATTATGGGTTTTGTTTGTCAAAACGCTTCCCGCGTTGTATGGTGCGATTACGTGCGCGGCCATGTATTTTTTAGGAAAAGAATTGTTCCGAGGCAGCGCGCATGAAAAAGCCGCTGGATTTTTGGCAGGAATTTTTGCCGCCATTGTGCCGAGTTTTGTGTACCGCACCATGGGCGGGTTTTTCGAAGATGATAGTTTTGGTTTCATCTGGATGATTGTGGGATTTTATTTCCTCATCCGCGCGCTGCGCAATCCATCTTTTGTGAAAGAAAATATTATTCACGCCCTCTTAGCAGGAGCGGGATTCGGACTCATGGTTATTTCATGGTCGGGGTACAACCAATTAGTGCCTGTGCTCTTAGGAACAGGATTCATTGGATTTTTACTCTACATCCGCGACAATGAACTCACGCACGCCAAAAACCACGCCCTATTGTGGTTGGTCACGTTCACCGTGTTTGCCATTGTGGCATTTGCTGTTACGGGAACAGGGTGGTTGTCGCAGATTGGAACTATTTTAGGTGGAGCGCTTTTTCGCGTTGAACTACGCTGGTTCCACGTGGGAGCAGTCATTCTGGTGCTGTTTGCCCTCTGCGGAGTATTATTCAAAATACGAAAAAACATTCAGCCTGAACAAGAAGTCTGGCTCCGACGCGGAGTGAATGCAATTATTATTATCCTCGTGCTCGCACCCCTCATTGTGAATATTTTCAACGTGAGCCTGCGCACTGGCGATGTGCTGGGACAAACGGTTGGAGAAGAAAGCGAAGGAAAAAATTATTTTGGAAACAAATACAGCTTCATGGTTTTGTTTGCACTCATTGGAATTCCATTGTGCGGATATTTGCTGTTGAAGCGCGCCAAAGATTATGCGGTGCTGACCCTTCCATTAGTGTGGATTGTGGTCGTATTTTTCATGGCGTGGGGAAAACTAAAATTCACCTACTATTGGGGACTGCCCCTCGCAATGATGAGCGGAATTGTGAGCGTGTTTGCATTAAAATGGATGGCCAAACACACGAAGCGAACGCAAAAAATCACCGCCATTTTAGTGGGATTTTTCCTCGTTACTGGAATAGCAGCGGGAACACTTTTTGTGACGCAAAACGTGCCAAACATTGAAACCTCAGCCGGGTGGAAAGAAGCATTATTTTGGGCAAACCAAAATTTGCCTGAAGACACCAAATTTTTCAATTGGTGGGACGAAGGACACTGGATTTCATTTTTGGCAAATCGTCATGTGCTGATTGATAATCGAAACGCGGACACAAAAGCAACATCGAGCGTGGCACAATTTGTACTGAGCACGGATTTGAATAGCGCTCAGCAATTAGTGAAACAATACGGGAGCACGCACCTCATTTTTGGAGATGATTTACTATCAAAGCTTCCCAATTTAGGATTTTATGCGTACAATACGACATCCATTGATGACCCTCGCATTCAGGGAATTTTTGGAGTGGTAATGCCGTGCTCGCTCAATACCTCCCCCATCACGAAGGAGCAATCCTACCAGTGCGGAAGCAACCAATTTCCAGTGGAACAATTCAATGCGTATCCGACAAAATGGACAGACGTTCCTAACACGAATCAAGATGGAACGGCCCTCTTCATTTATCGAAGCGAAGACAAGTCCCGCTTGTTCGTGTTCACTGCTGCCGCAAACAAAACAACCCTTGTACGGCTCTGGTTGGAAGAACCTGAAATGAAGAGTGCCTTCACCGAAGTCTACCGAAACCGCGATGGCGTGCGAATATACGAGGTAAATTAGCGGGCTTTGAGCATTGCACCAGAATCGTTTAAGAGTGCAAAACAGGATTTGAGTAGGGAGACTACTTACTATGATAGAATGGGGAGGCTATGCGCTGGTGGGTGTGAGCGCACTGCTAGTTGCACTAATTGGGTTTCCCGCATTCATCCAGCGGATGCACCTGCAAAAAATAGTGTGGGGAGACTTCAACAAAGCCAACAAACCCCCTGTAGCAGGAATGGGGGGCATCATTGTTTTGCTCTCCTTTATTTTTGCGGTGATGGTTGCACTGTTATTGCATTCTCATCTTGGTTGGTTTACGGGATTGGAACTGTTGCCTTTACTCGCTGCACTCCTCACAATTGTTTTAGTTGGCCTTATTGGCATTGTGGATGATGTGATTGGCTGGACGAAGGGAATTCGACAGTATCAGCATGCACTCTTTCCTATTTTTGCGGCGTTGCCCATTATGGTGCTCCCGGAAACAATTGGAAGCACGGGCATGGTCCTTCCTTTAGTGGGTTTTGTGAATTTTGGTTTCTTGTACGCATTGGTCGTGGTGCCTATTGCCATTACGGGTGCGAGCAACGCCACCAATATGCTGGCCGGATTAAATGGATTGGAAGCAGGATTAGCCCTCATCAACGCGGCCGTATTGTTAATCGTGGGACTCATCACGGGGCAAGTAGTAGTGGCCGTGCTCATGCTCGCACTCATGGGAGCCACGCTAGGTTTTTTGCGCTATAATTGGACTCCAGCAAAAGTTTTTCCAGGAGACTCATTCACATTAATGGCAGGGGCAGCGTTTGCGGCCGTAAGTATTATTGGAAACATTGAGCGCGTGGGACTCATGTTGTTTGGATTATATTTTGTTGAGCTCGTGTTGAAGGCTCGAACTAAAATGCAAGCACAGAGTTTTGGAATAATTCAGCCGGATGGAACACTCCGCGCACCCGAAAAAATTGGCAGCCTCACGCATGTGATTATGCGCTGGGGAAAATTTACTGAAAAGCAAGTGGTGCTCATCATTCTCGGAATGCAACTCGTGGTTGCGCTCATTGCATTATTGGTATTCTGGGCAAACTATTCTGCATTTGCATCTATTGCACGGGGCGGGTTGTAAAATGATTATCCTCACGTGCTCTGCCGGAGGACATCTTGCTGAAATGAGACAGTTGAAACCATTTTACTCAAACTATCAACATGCATTTATCACATTCAAGAGGCCGGACACCGAATCATTAGGCGAAAGCGAGCGCGTGCATTTTATCGAACGCCCCGCGCGCAGTCCGTTCAAAACAATTCAATCATTTGTACAAGCATGGAAAATTATTGCGCGAGAAAAACCATCACTCGTCATTAGCACGGGTGCCGATGTCACCGTTCCTGTGTGTGTTGCAGCAAAACTACAGGGCGTTCCTGTCATTTTTATTGAAAGCTTTTGCCGAGTGACTGAACCCGGCATCACGGGGAGAATTGTTTCCGTGTTTGCGGATCGAACATTCTACCAATGGAGAAGCCTCAAGAAATTTTATCCAAATGGAATTTACGCCGGAAGCATTTTTGGGGGAAACACCAAATGATTTTCATTTCGGTCGGAACCCATCCGGATAAATTTCCGCGCTTGCTGAAGGAAGTCGCACGACTCGTGGATGCGGGAGTGTTGAAAGGAAAAATAGTGGTGCAATCAGGCTACACCCCTTTTTCGCACGCGCGCATGACGGTGAAGGACTTTTTTCCCATTGAAGAGTTTGAAAAACTCGTTTCAGAAGCGGATGTTTTCATCACTCATGCGGGAGAAGGAAACATTGGTGCAGCCATCCAGGGGGGCGTTCCATTAGTGATTGTTCCCCGCCGGAAAAAGTTTGGTGAACATACGAATGATCATCAATTGGAACTGGCTCACGCAGCGGAGAAAGAAAACTATGGAGTGGTGGTGAATGATATTTCTACACTGGAAAAAGCCATTCACACCGCACGGGAAAATCCTCCCGCTCCGGCAAAAGGGCATTTCATTCCAGCACTATTTCACGCGGCGCACGAACTTGGTTTGCCGCAAAAAATGAACGCGGTGCGCGCCAGTCGCCCTCCTGCGAGTGCGAGCATTGTCGTGGCAACCCTCAACGGGGGAGAGCCGCTTATCAAAGCAGTAAATGGAATGCTTCACCAAGATTTTGAAGGAAAGTACGAAATTATTGTGGTGGACGATGGAAGTTTCGATGGAAAAACACCTGAATTACTGCGGAAAAATTTTTCCAAAAACAAAATGGTTAAACTCATTTTTCTCCCACGTTCAGGGGTGTGCAAGGCGCGCAATGCGGGCATTGCGGCAGCGCAATACGATGTAATTGTAAACATGGACCACGATGACAATCCCGAAAAAGATTGGCTGCGAATCATGGTGAGCGGGTTTACTTCTCCGCGCGTGGGGGCGGTGAGTGCCTATGGCCACTATGGTGGAACATCTACTGCATTTCGAAAGGACTTGCTCACACACTTAGGCGGATACGATGAGGATTTTTTCTATTATCGCGAGGATACCGATCTTTCGTTTCGAATTATTGAACTAGGATATGAGTATGTGAAAGTGAATGGAGCCAAGTGGTATGGCGACCGTACCCTGGTTACTCCAAAGGGAGTGGGAAAAATTTTAGCTTACACGTTGCAACGATTCAAATACCACCTGAATGATGTGCTCCTGCACAAAAAACACACTACTACACTTTGCAATGATTTTCTGCACGTAAAATGGGGTATTTTTGTCAACCCAATGGAAGACTTCAAAGTGGCCACGGGACTGTGGAATGAAAAAAATGAAATAGCCCTTTCTTCTCCGCGCGGAATGACTTTTTTAGCGAACAAATCCCCTCTCCATTTTGCGCTGATTGTGGGTGTAGGATTAGGATATGCATTTGCCATCAAATGGGCGCGTTTGGCTGGCAGTATCAAGCACGGCCATTTATTGGTGTAGGGTTGGGATGAAGTATGACACCATCATTTTTTTCTGGAAAAAAGATTCTCATCACCGGAATTAATGGTTTTGTGGGGTCGCATTTGGCGGAAACGCTCATCCAGCATGGTGCGACTGTTGAGGGAACGAGCCGAAATCCAACGGAAACAAATTATTTGAATGCTTTTTTTGAAAAAAACAAAATTCAAGTCCACCAAATGGATTTGCGTTCAAGTGACGATGTGAATCGAGTGGTTTCTCGTCCATTTGATTTGATTTTTCACCTCGCTTCGCAGTCTGATACGTGGAACTCAATACAAATTCCGCGCGAAACATTTGAAACAAATGTGAATGGAACCCTGCACCTGCTGGAAGTTTTGCGCCAACAAAAAAATGCACCACCCATTATTATTGCTGGTTCGGTGAGGGCATTTGAACAGCCGAATGGCTCTTCGGTAGAAATGGTGGCGCTCCACCCGTATGATGCAAGCAAGCTCTGCATGCAAATCATGGCACTGAGTTATTTTAACGCATACAAAATCCGCGGAGCCATCGCGCAAAACACGAATGTGTTTGGCCCTAATGATTTGAATTTTAGGAGACTTATTCCGCGCATGATGAAAGACGTGTGCACGCAGAAAAAAGCCCTTCTCAAAGGAGATGGTTCGATTCGGAGAGACTTTTTGTATGTGAAGGACGCGGTTAATGGGCTATTGGTTTTAGCACAGCGCGTGGATTCTCGCGAGGTTAATGGAAAATGTTTCACGTTTGCCTCGGGAAATGTTCATACGATTCGGGACGTTGCACTCGCAGTGGAAAAAGCATTTCCAGAAAAGGTGGCTATTTCATTTGATGGAAAACCATTTGAAGACAGAGACTTGTCCAAACTTGATTTGAAAGAAACTCAGCGCGTGCTGGGGTGGGTGCCGCAGTATACACTCGAAAAGGGACTCCGCGAAACCGCAGAATGGTATTGTAATTATTTTAAGCATTCAGATGGAGGCTTGTAATATGAAAGGTGTCATTCTAGCCGGTGGAAATGGAACGAGATTGCGACCGTTGACGAGTGTGACAAACAAGCACTTGTTGCCCATCTACAATCAGCCGATGATTTTCTATCCGTTGCAAACTCTTATGGATGCGGGAATCAAAGACATTTTGATCATTACGGGAACAGAGCACGCGGGAAATATTTTCAAACTCATGGGAAGCGGGAAAGACTTTGGAGTCAATTTCACGTATCGCGTGCAAGACACAGCGGGGGGACTGCCGCATGCAATTGCCCTCGCGGAAGGATTCGTGGGGAATGAAAAATTTGTTTCAATTAATGGAGACAATATTTTATCCGAGTCCATTAAACCATTTGTGGATTCGTTTGCCCATGGAAAAGAAGATGCGCGAATTTTACTCTATGAAACCACTCCCGAAGAAGCAATGAAAGCCGGCGTGGCAGTCATGGATGGAGAGAAAGTCGTGCGTTTAATTGAGAAACCACGTGAACCGCCCACGAATTGGGTGAGCATTGGCGTATATTTGTTCAAGCCGGATGTGTTTGATATTATTCGCACGCTCAAACCTTCTCAACGAGGGGAATTGGAAATCACGGACATTCACAACACGTATATTTCACGCGGCACCCTCGCGGCGAGCAAAATTTCGGGTGAATGGCTGGATGCGGGAACAATTGATGAACTGACGCGCGCGAATACGATTGTTCAAGAATGGAAAGGCGTGCATGGAAAAAAGGAGTAATGTACATGGAAAACAGAATTGACTCCCTCCTCTCCTCCCTTTCGGGAAGAATATTAGATGTGGGTGGGAGCGCGGGAACGCTGCACGAGGATTTGCTTAAGCGTCACGCGCCCGAGAAAATTATTTCACTGGATATTGAGCTCATTCACACGCGAACGAATCAAATTGTGGGGGATGGACAGCTTATGCCATTTCGCGATCGAGCGTTCAACTCTATCCTCGCGGGAGAAGTATTGGAACACGTTCCTAATCCTCGAGCGTTTATTCAAGAGTGCTGGCGCGTGCTCGAATGGAATGGCGTGCTCGCACTCTCTACGCCGAATAAAAAATCCTGGTTGAATCGTTTAACGCATTCGTATGAAATGCCCCTGCACATTTCCCTATTTGACATTCCATCTCTGCGCACATTGTTGGACGAAGAAGGGTTTTCCATCCAGTGCGTGGAGTTATTTCCCTACACGGAAGAAAGCTCGGATGGGGCGCGAAACAAATGGTTTTTTCCCGTGCGAAAATTTGTTCATTCCATTGCACCTAACGCCTTGCGAGAGGATATGGTTTTTATTGCACGAAAAATTCCTAAACAACGTTAAAACGTAGAACAATCATCGAAAGGGACCATTTTTTTTATAAAGACGAGGAAGTATGATAGTGTTTCCAAGGACTGTTTGTATGGGTATCAATGTAATGCTTCTGAATCCGCCGTATTTTCCTCAGTTTAGCAAGAACTCCCGCTCCCCTGCGGTGTCGAAAGGCGGGTGCGTGTATTATCCCATCTGGTTAGGATACGCGGCCGGTTCCCTTGAAATCAATGGTCACACGACTAAATTAGTGGATGCGACTGCACCCAAAGAAATGATGACACTCGAGCAAATGGTAAACATTGCCCGCGAATTCAATCCAAAATTACTCATTATGCACACCGTCACTTCTTCGGTGGTGAATGATGGAAAAGTCGCTGCAACGATTAAAGCGGCGCTGCCCGATTGTCAAATCGCCATGGTTGGCCCCCACGTTTCAGCGGTGTCGGAAAACACCCTCACCATTTCTCCTGCAGTGGATATGGTCATGCGCAAAGAGTATGATTTAATCGCCGTGGATGTGGCGAATCACATTGCGGAAAATAAATCATATCATGGCGTGCAAGGAATTACGTTTCGCAACACCAAAAATGAAATCGTCAAAAACCCGGATGCGCCGGACGTTCCCGCAGAATATTTGGACAAGCTTCCCTTTGTCACGCAGATTTGGCAGAAGCACTTGAATATTCGCGATTATTTTTATCCCTCGGTATTGTATCCGGAAGTCACCGTCATTACCGGGAGAGGATGCCCCTTCCGCTGCACATTCTGCGATTGGCCCCAAAATTTCACGGGACACAATTTCCGTTCACGCAGCGTGAAGAATGTCGTGGATGAGTTTGAATGGATCAAAAATAATTTGCCGTATGTGAAGGACATCATGGTGGAAGACGACACATTTACCGTTGACCGAACGCGCGTGAAACAAATTTGCCAAGAAATTATTGACCGAAAATTAAACGTCACATGGACGGTTAACTCGCGCGCGGATGTGGATTTAGAAACACTCAAAATAATGAAAAAAGCCGGTTGTAGGTTGGTGTGTGTGGGAGTTGAGAGCGCATCACAGGATATTTTGAACAACATTAAGAAAGGAACCAGTGTGACGAAGATTGAACAATTCTTCAAAGACACCAAAGAGGCAAACGTGCTCGTTCATGCTTGTTTCATGATGGGAAATCGCGGAGAGACACGTGAAACGATTCAACAAACGGTTGAATTTGCCAAGCGCGTGAACCCCGACACGGTGCAATTCTTCCCCATCATGGTGTACCCGGGCACGGAAGCGTATGAGTGGGCAAAAACCAATAATTTTTTGACCATCAAAGCGGAAAATTGGGAAAACTGGCTGTTAGAAGACGGAACGCACAACACGATCGTGAGCACCGATAAACTCACCGCAAACGAGCTCGTTCAAGCATGCGATGATGCGCGAAGAAACTTTTACATGCGACCCGAGTTTATTGCCGCGAAAGTCTGGGAAGGAGTAACATCCCCGCACGAGTTCCCGCGCCTCGTTAAGAGCGGATTGACATTTTTCAAATACTTGTTTAACACCAAACAAAAAGCAAGTTTGGGAGAAACCAACCAACGCACCGCCGCACCAGCCGTTTAACGTTGGGAGTTGGGCAAAAACCAAATGCTCCTATTTTTGTATTAGGAAAAAACCTCGCGCGTTAAAAAGGGTCCGAGGGTCAAGTGAGTAGAACACCCTATGCCACGAAAAACGGTACACCCATTGCGAGCGAGCGTTATTATTCCCGCGTACAATGCGGAAAAAACACTCCAAACGTGCCTCGATGGACTCATGCAGCAGACGCACATTCCGGATGAAATTATTGTGGTGGATGACGGTAGTACCGATACCACGAAAACGATTGCGGAAGCGTATTCCCTGGTTACTCTCCTCAGCCAGAAAAATCAAGGACCAGCCAACGCGCGAAACGCGGGAGCGGAGCACGCAAATGGTGATGTGATTGTATTTTTGGACAGCGATTGTGTGCCTGAAAAAAATTGGCTGAATGAAATGCTGCAACCCTTTGAGAATGAAAAAGTGGTGGGCGTGCAGGGAGCATATCGCTCAAATCAACCGAGTTGGGTGGCACAATTTGATCAAGCGGACATTGAATACCGGTATGAGCGCATGAAGCGCGTCAAAAAATTAGATTGGATTGGAAGCTACTCCGCCGCATACAAGCGAAAAATTTTCTTGGAAGAAAAAGGGTTTGATGAAACATTTCCAAAAGCATCGGGAGAGGATGCGGAGCTAAGCTACCGCCTCGCCGAAAAAGGATTCTTGCTTGTTTTTGCACCAAAAGCCATTGTCTATCATACGCATCCCGAAAAACTATTGCATTATTTGCGTGTAAAATTTTTCCGAGCATATTGGCGAACACGCATGTACTTGAAGCACCCCCACAAGAGCGTGCGCGATAGCTACACGCCGCACACGCTCAAACTAAACTTCTTAGTGGGAGGGGCATTCATACTCTTGCTGGCGTACACACTCGCACGGCTGGCTATTTCGCCTCTAACAAAAGCCGTGCTGGCAGAAGAACTAGCCACGCTGGGATGGGGGTTACTTCTCATTGTGGCATTTATTGTGGCCACCATGACGCGGTTCATATTCTATTTACTGAAAAAGAAGCCATCTCTTGTGTTTGCGGGGATTATAATCATCTTTTTGCGTTCTATTACGTTTGTAAGCGGCGCATTTTTTGGACTCATTGATCCGAGGGTGCGCGCATGAGCCTTTTAGAAAAAGCCTCGAGAAAAGATCTTCGTATGAATAAAAAATCTAAACTAAAAATTCTGCACGTGGGAAACCACACTCGCCCATGCGTGGGGGGAGTGGAAGAAGTAATTTGGTCGCTAGCGCACGAGCAAGCCGCGCAAGGTCATGCGGTTGAAATAATGGTCTTTGATGCGTGTACGCGCGGAAATGAAAAACTTCCCGCACGAGAGAAGGCGGGTAATGTTCTCGTGCACCGCGTTCCGGTGGCAGGATATTCATTCTATCCCACCCCTCCTGAAAAAATACTCGTTGAAAAGGCACGGGAAATGGATATTGTTCACATTCATGGAGTGGGGTCGTGGCTGGACACGCTGACGCGTAACACGGAAAAATTTTCCGCAAAACTTATTCTAACCACCCATGGGGGATTTTTTCACACGCCACAGCGTAGGCTGTTGAAATGGGTGTATGCGCATTTCTTTCTTCCCCGCGCGTGGAACAAATTAGACGGCGTTACATTTGTCAGTTCTTCGGATGCTGAAAAATTTTCGTTTATGCAAAATAATACCGTTCCGCGTGAAATTATTGCGAATGGAATTTCAGAGGACTATTTTTCTCTCTCCCTGCAAAAAAAAGATGCAAATATGTTGGTGTTCGTGGGAAGGCTATCCAAAAATAAGCGCGTGGACAACCTCATTCGCGCATTTGCGGTTTTTGCACAGCATCCTTCTGCGGCGGGGGTGGAGCTGCACATTATTGGAAAGGATTGGGAGGGGATTCAATCCGAGTTGATGGAGGTGGCGCAGCATGAGGGAGTAGCGTCGCGGGTTTTTTTCCATGGAGAAGTTTCAGAGAGTGAAAAATTTGAATGGATGGAACGCGCCGGGTACATGGTTTCCGCATCCGAGTATGAGGGATTTGGAATAGGTATTATTGAAGGAATGGCCGCGGGGTGCATTCCTGTGCTGAATACTATTCCTCCTTTTCAGGAATTTTCATCCGGAGGAAGAGGGGTTATTGTTCCATTTGAGAATGCACACACCGCGGGAGAAAAAATGGCCCATTATTGGAATGCGACGCGGGAAAAATCACTCTCCATTCGAAATGATTGTCGTGCATACGCGCGCACATTTTCATGGAAAATAATCGCCCAAAAATATGAAGAATTTTATTCACGCATTCTGCACGCGAAGCGGATGGAGACGGAATCATCATGACTCTTTTTCAAAAAATTGTTTCCGTACTATCATTTGGGAGCCTGCAAATCCTAGCGTCCAAATTTATTGGACTTATTCAATTTGCGGTATTGGTGCGCTTGCTCTCCACAAGCGAAATTGGTATTATAGGCTTAGCGGGAGGATATGTGGCTATTCTTTCATTTATCCTCGTGAGTCCGGAGAGCATTCTCATCCGGGATTTCAAGAAGATTCAGCCCAAGTTGAATGTATATGTCTCATCGTTTTTGCAATTTCTAATTTACCGGAATATTCTCATCTTCGCGGGAGGAAGTCTAGTCGCGTGGTACGTGCTCCCGCTTCCGGATAATCCCGCGCTGACGGCGTATTTCATCCTGCTCCTCCTTTACCATCTCATCACCAGCCTTTCGGGACCACTGCGCGAAGCGTTTTACGGCTATTACCGCCAAGCCCGCATCACAATAGTGGATTTGATGGTGAGCATCATGCTCATTGCCACAATGCCTATCCTCTATTTTTCGCGCGACGTGGTCGTGTATGGAATGCTGCAGGTTTTGGTTGCCTCGTTGGGTGTGGGGTGGTGGTATTGGAATGCGCGTAGATATTTGAATTTTTTATTTGTCGGCGGGTTGAATTTTCGCAAATGGAACATTAAATTGTCTCTAGACACTATTCGGCAGTTTGGCGTGTGGAATCATCTCTCATGGATGGTTATTCGATTGGTTTATCAGGTCGACATTGTCCTCTTGGGATTTTTTGTTTCTCTAGAGGCGCTGGGTTCATATGCTGTGGCGTTAACGATTGCAAATGTTTTCCTCGTCTTTCCATTGATGTTGCAAAAAATTCTTTCTTTGAGTTTATCTCAGATTGAAGATAAAATCGTCCTGCAGAATATTTTTGGAGTAACCGTACGTTACAATACTATTTTTTCATTGGCTCAATTCCTGGGCTTCATTTTCCTAGGGGGGTTTATCATCAGTATATTTGGGCCTGACAATCCTGGGGTTGTTTGGCTTTATTCGTTGTATATCATTGCGGGGATAACCCTCTTCAATGTCGTTCGCCCCTGGACTTCTCTGGCTTTTATTCATTTGTCACCACGCGAATATTTTCTTGGATTGTACGCCGTACCAGCTATATGTTCAGTCCCCATCTATTTTTTAGCAGCGCAATACGGCGGTGCATTAGGAGTTGCCAAAGCGAATGTGCTTACTTTTGGACTAATCGCGTTGTGGGTGGTTCTTTACGTGCGCTACCGTGTTAGGCTGTCTCCAAACTTGAAGTTCATCTCCACATCAGAAAAATCATTTGCTGAGAAAATGGTGCGATATTTTTACCGCCAGTAAATTCTTTTTGATCGTATTCTCTGTTTTCACTTAGTTGAATTGTTTTAGATTTATTTTATCCATTTTTTAATAAGTTGTAATGCTTTTTGTGCCTGTTGATCGCGACTGAAAGTTAATGATGTTGCTCGATTTTGTGCAGCTATTTTTCTCCACTCTTCTGTTTTTGATAAAATTGCGTCTAATTCTTTAACTGCAAGTTCATCTGATTTAACAACTGTCCCGAGGTTGTGGCGAATTATAAATGAAGTAAGTGCTCCGTTTGATGGCGCTCGAGCAAAGACGAAGAGGCCGCTGGCGATGTAATCATACGTCTTGACGGGAATCATATATGGTAAGATATCAGGGACTAGCGTGACTCCCCAGTCGGACATGGCAAAGATATCTGATACTTCTTTATCAGAAAGTTTTGGTAAATCAATAAGACGAAATGACTTAAATGAGTTTTTTTCAAATATGTCTATCCAATATTTTTCATTTTTATAATTATTGAATGTTGTAGCAAGGATCAAAGTTGTGTGGTTTTTTTTAAAGGTAGGTATTGTTTTGGCGAGAAATTCTTCCAATCCGTGTGACGAAAAATCGCCTGAAAAAAGAATGGTAAGCGCATTTGTTGGAATGGCATATCGTGCTCGCATTCTCTTTCGAACTGAAACACTTGGTTTGAATCGCTGGGGGAGTGTTCCATTTGAAATGATGTAAATTTTTTGGGGTGGCACATGCTGTGTGAGCCAATTTTTAAGATATGGGCTGACGACCCATGCCTGCTCGGTTAAGTGATAGGTGATGTGTTCAAGAACTTTGTACGTCCAAAATTTTAAACCCTTTTTTGAATAAAGTCCTATTTTTTGTGCCGCATCAGGCCAGGGATCTCTAACATCAAGTATGAATGGCACGCCACGTATGAAACAAACTATTGCCGCTATTGCTGCGTGAGTCATGGGTGGTGATGTTCCAATAATAACTTTCGGGGGGTCGTTCCATATACTGGAAATAAGAGCGTAGATAGTGGGATATCTCCATATTTTTTCCATTTCAGATTTATTTCGCAAAGGCGACCATATTGTTGTTGCGACACCATGTGTGTTAAAAAATTTTTGTAGATGTTCGACACGTTCAACATTCGCACCTTTTTCTGGTGAGGCGAATGGCGATATAATGACAACATCGTATTGTATATTTTTATTGGGTGCTTTACTCATTGTTATACATCCTTTGAGATAATTTAGATTCTTTCATGTGTGAATTATTATATTTTTTAGCTTCAGCAACGGTTTGTAAGATCTTTTCTGAAAATTGTTTGAATGAGAACTTTTTTGTAATTTTGTCATAATCGTTCGTGCGCGGTTTTTGTTCAAGAATGTCGGAAAGGGACGTATCAAATGCATCAAGTGAGTGTGTGCGAGTAATTACTGCATTTTTTGGGGTGAATTCGTGGAAAATCCCCACGCGGGAAGAAACAACCGGACAGCCGGAAGCCAGCGCTTCCAGGGGAACGAATCCAAATCCCTCATAGCGCGATGGAAAAATGAGTGCATCCGCGGCGCGGAAAAAATGCACCAAATTTTCCCGCGATTGAGGAGGGTGTGAAACAATATTTTCACGTACACTAGGAGTGTGGGGAATGGTAATCGTGTGGAAAATAATTTCCGAATGACGCTCAGTGAGGGCGAGAAGGATGTCCCAACCCTTTGATTCGGTGGGGTTGCCCACAAATAGCACGTGCTTTTTCTCATTGTGCTTCCATTCTAGTTTTTTGCGAGCCGCTTTTTGGGAACCGGGTTTGAATAATGTTGTATCAATAGGGGGATAAATGACGCGAGACTCCACATTATAAAATTTTTTCAATTCGCGCTGTGTGTGTGCGGAGTTGGCAATACACACATGTGCATTTTGCGCACTGCGCTTCTCAAAAAAAGTAAAGATGTGGCGCATTCGCCAATATTGCAACGGCGAGCGGCGGAAACCATTCTCGGCGAGGCCGGCAAATGTTCCGTGCATAATTGAAATGGTTGGGATTTTTTTCTCACGCGAAGGGAGCGCCCACCCTTGCATGACGCTGGTGAAAAAAATCTCGGGAAGAGAGGGCTTTTCTATAACAATTTCTGCGAGGTGCTTTCCAACTAATGGTTCGCGGAGAAAAGGGATTGCAATACTCTGATTTTGAAAAATATCCTCTTGTCCCAAAATAGTCAATGCGGGGAATGCGCGCTGGAGAAAATGCGAATAGACTTCTACTCCCCCCTGAATGGTGCGGTGAGAGAGTGTGAGCAAAACTGCAGAACAATACTTGTTCATTTTGTGACTCTCCAGATAGACACATTTGCACTCTTGTTACTTGCTACTAATTCAACTAATTGTTCACTGTTTTCTTTGATAAATTTCTGTATTAGACCTCGCTCTCCCATTATAATATCTTGTCGGGGGGCATTTTTGTCCTGCTGCGTAAAGTAGGAAATGCTCAGCAAGTACGTGTCACTCTCAAGATTAATCATTGAGGTGTTAGCGTCAATTTTTTGGTAATAATATTCTCCAAAAAAAGAAGGAATGAAATACACACAATCATCCGCGCTTCCAAGGACGGTGCTTCCTTTCGGAATTGTGTTGTGAATAATATTCCCGACATCGCGGCGCGAGCTGCTTAATTGATTGTGCTGCGCGTGAAGCACTGCGGAAAAAATGAGCAATGCAATTATTCCACCGGCGAGCACCCATTTGGAGTAGCGTGTAACAATCGTCCAGCGTGATGAGATGTGTTTCCACTGCGCTGCATACCATGCGAGGGTGGGCACGAGAAGGAGTCCTGCGACAGGGATAAAATAGCGGAGTCGCGCGGTGAATGTGAGGGGGAGCGAAAAATCAAAGTGCCAGAAGGGAGAAAAATACGAGAAAACACCAACCGTTCCCGCGGCGAGCGACCAGAAGAGAATGCGGTGTTCACTCTTTCCAACAGCGAATAGAGAGAAGGGAATAGCAATGAAAAGCAATGCCGCGTACGTAAAAGCGGATAGGACAAAATCATCGGGAATGGGGAAGCTTGTCTGTTCGGCTACAGAACCGTATCCGGTGGAAAGCACTCCCCCATATGTGAATTGGTTGAACGCTAGCAGAAGCAGCAGCGGCAGAGCTAGCCCCGCGACAAAAGGGAGAAGTTTTTTGCGCTCAGTGAAAAGGGCCTGCAATCCAAATGCCGCAGGGCCCACTACTGCATCGTAACGTAATACCATACTCGCTCCCAGCAAAAATCCCGCGAGAACGTGATATTTTTTTTGGGTATCCAGCCAGAAATAATACGCTGCGAGGAAAAGGGTGAGAACATTCAACTCTGGAAAAATGGTTCGTGAACCCCATTGAAAAACGGGAATAAACAAATACACTGCTGCCCAGTTTTGAGAAATGTTCATTCGGCGAAGAATCAAAATAATTAAGGCAAAATTAAGCAAGTGCGTGAGAAGCCCGGATAAAAATATCCAATCAAATGGGAGAAAAGTAAATGGAATGAGAGTGATTGATTTTCCAATCGGCTGGCTGGACACCCACGCATTTTCGCCAATTTGATTTCCCCCGCAAAATAATTCAGGCTGAGATGTGATGATGGATCCCGTCGGAATGAGAAATGCATTTTTGATATACTGGTGTTCATCAATGCTGATGTAAAATGTCGGGTAAAACGCGAGAAAAAGAAGCGTGAAAATAGCTGCCGGAATAATAATGGGCATATTTTTTTGCTGAAAAAAATGGTTCAACATGGGGAGGGGAGACACACTAAAACAGGCTGACAGTTTGTTTAAATAGATAGTGGGGGTCATTGAATCTAGTGCGGTTACTCGAATAATCGTACAATCATCAAAACGTGTGCTTATGCCTCCTCATGCTACGAAGGAACAAAAAATCGATGTCACGGTGCTCGTTCCCGCTTACAATGAAGAACTCTCCATCAAAGAAACCATTCTTCGATTGCAGCGCGTGCTGAATGCAATCGATGCAGTGAGTGAAATCATTATTGTGAATGATGGAAGCACAGATGATACTTCTCTCATCGTTAAGAAAATTTCAAATGTAAAACTAATTGAACACGCAGGCAATCGCGGATATGGTGCCTCGCTGAAAACTGGACTCAAAGCCGCGCGAGGAGAATGGGTGTTGATTGTCGACGCCGATGGCACCTATCCTATTGAAGATTTTCCTCGATTTTGGAAAGAGCGAACTGGATACGACATGGTAGTGGGTGCGCGCGACCCGAAGAGCCAGCATATTTCCTGGACACGCAAGCCGGGAAAAATGGTGCTTTCTTTTTTAGCCAATTATTTAGTGGGAAAAAAAATTCCGGATTTAAATTCGGGAATGCGCTTGTTCAAGAAAGAGCTGGCGATGGAATTCTACCACTTATACCCGCAGGGATTTTCATTCACTATCACGATTACCCTCGCGTCTCTGGTAAATAATTATGAAGTCAAATACATCCCCATTCACTACTCCACGAGACAAGGAAAATCAAAAATGAATGTGATTCGAGATGGATTGAATTTCATTGGACTTATTTTGCGTGTGATTACGTACTTCAACCCTAGCAAGTTACTTTTGCCCCTGGGAACATTTCTCATTTTACTCGGTGTTATTGTGGCGTGGTATAGTTTAACTTTCCTCGGACGATTCATGGATGCCACTGTTACCTTGCTGATCCTCGGAGGAATTCAGGTTTTCATTTTTTCTATTTTAGCACAACTCATTGTGAAAACGAGGATGATGCGGCGTGACTAAAATAAATAACTCTCCACGAGCGGAAGTATATTTGGAGCACGCGCTCGACCAAATTCCCCGCCTGCTGAGTATGGTGGACCGAAATGAATATTCCCTGACGTTTGGCTGCGCGGACCGAACGTATTGGTTGGACAAAGCTATTGATTTTCCATCTTCTATTTTACAGTATGGCGTGCACTCCCTCGCTATCGTGTACGCACACAAACTGGAGAATAACCCTTACTACCAGCAACCTAAAATCAGAAAATGGGCGGAAGCCATGATGAATTATTGGGTGACTATTCAAAAAAATGACGGAAGCTTTGATGAATTCTATCCTAATGAAAGGGGGTGGGCCGGCCCCACGGGATTTTTGCTCTATGCTATGCTGGGCGCATATGAGTTGCTTAAAGACGAATTGTCTCCCGCGTTCAAAACGAAATTTTTTAGTGCGTGCCGAAAAGCTGCTGACTATTTAGCAAAGTATGATGAGCACGGCGTGCTAGCCAATCATCATGCGATGGCTCTGCTGCCCATCTACCATTATTTTCACGTCACCGGCGACCGCGAGCCCTTGTATAATTTTGAGGCTAAACTCAATGAATTTTTAGGATTCCAATCCAAGGAAGGTTGGTTCCTCGAGTATGATGGGGCGGATTTAGGATACTTGTCCGCGAGCATTAGCTTCATGACAAAAGTCTCCAAACTCATGCAGCACCACCCCGAACACGCGGCGTGGAAAAAGAAAGTTGACGCGTGCATGGATTCGGCGATTGAATTTGCATCCTATTTCGTTTATCCAAACGGGTATTATGGTGGAACTATGGGAAGCCGTCAGACGCTCCACTTTTATCCGCACGGAATTGAAGTGCACGCCGCACACAACGCGCTCGCCGCACGCATGGCGGAACACATGCGCTTTGGAGTCGCAACAGGAGCATTAGTCACTCCTAAAATAATGCCCGAACGCTACTTGGGATATCGACTCAATGAATATTTGGTCACCTATCTTGATGCGCCTCAAAAATTTCCCAAAAAAGAACTTCTTCCCTGGGAGAAAAAACCCTTTCACACGTATTTTCCACTTGCCCGCATCGCTGTGTACAATGAGAAAAATTATTACGCCGTGCTCAACCTCGCCAAAGGCGGCGTGCTGAAAGTGTTTGACAAAAAAACAAATCAACTTACGATTAATGACTGCGGTTTACGCATGCAAGATGAAAAAGGTGCAGTCTTCTCGACGCAGTGGATTGATGAACAATACGTGTTTGACGTGGACTCGAAGCACGCGCGCGTGAATGGAGAACTGCACCGCGTGCACGTGGAACTGCCCACTCCCTCCAAAATGATGGCACTGCGCGCCGCGCTTATTACTTTGGGTTCTGACACGGATTTAGCATACAAAATAAAGGGAAAGATACGCGAACGAATTATTCTCAAAAACAAGCGCGTGCCTATTCCATTTTCGCGAAAAATTACATTCGGTGAAAAAGAGATTGTGATTGAAGACCGTGTGGAAACAACCAAGGCGGAAAATCCTTTCTCACGAGGGACATTGGGAGACGAATTTTCCATTCGATATGTGCCGCAGAGCCTGTATTTTCAAATGCAAGAGTTGGGCGTGAGCGGTTATTCTATTCCATCGGATAAATTGGTTCATGTCAACCAACATGGAGAACTCTCCGTGGAGCGAACGGTTTCCACTTCTACGGGAAAAGTGATGGGAGTTCATTATCATGACTAAAACCGATTACGTGGATGCACACGAACAAATGGAGTGGTGGGAGAAAGAGAAAAAAGGAAAACGCGCTCCTACGCATCCGGCTGTTAGGGAGTTTGCCCAACCTAAAGTAGAAATTATTGCTTCACTTATCGGCATGAATGAAAAAACCACTGTGCTTGATGTAGGCTGCGGAAATGGATTTTTCACCCACTATTTTACGCAAAAAACAACTCATGTAACGGGAATGGATTTGAGCCAGTACATGCTGGGATTGAATGCTCACACGCAGCTCGTGCGCGGGCGCGCGGAAGAACTTCCTTTCAAAGATAAAAGTTTTGATTTAGTTTTCTGCTCCAACCTTCTGCATCATGTTGAAAATCCGGTGGATGTCGTGAAAGAAATGGTGCGCGTGAGCAAACGATTTGTTTCACTATCTGAACCAAATGCGAGAAACCCATTCATGTATTTGTTTTCCTACTTGAAAAAAGAAGAACGCGGTGCTCTCAAATTCACGCCGGATTATTTAGAGAGCGTGGCGCACAATGCGGGGCTGCGCGAAATTTATTTGAGCGAACACGGGAGTGTGGTGCCCAACAAAACACCCGGATGGTCGGTTGATTTATTCAAGCCGCTCAACAAGCGAATGGATAGGGGATTTTACACCCTGTTTGTGGGCGACCGAATGGATGGAATTGATTATTAGTACAAAGCAAGAAGATTAACCAAAATTTGGTTTTCGCGCGACTCTCCTTTTAAAGTATGTCCCGCTCTTAGTTATTTATAGAGGAATTCTCATGGAAAAAACCTCCTCATCAACTAATCATTTTTCTCCCTCGTCATCGGATCGTGCACCGGTGAGATTTCTCCTGCTTAATCCGCCTTTTCTCACATCATTTGGAATAAAAGAATCTGGCGGGCACGCCATGCCGCTGGGACTCATGTACGTTGCTGCGTACGTGCGAAAATATGTTCCCAATGTTCATGTCAAAATTCTTGACTGCGAAATGGAAGGACTATCCTACGAGCAAATTGAAGCACGTTTGCGCGAGGAGAAACCGGACATGGTCACATTCACGGTGCCCACCCCCACGGTTACGATTTGCCAAAAAATATCAGATATTGCAAAGAAAGTAAATCCAAATTGTATTGTCGTGTGGGGCGGTCTTCACCCGACGGTTTTTCCAAAAGAATGCGTTTCGTATGCGTCGGTGGATTTTGCTGTTGTTGGAGAAGGGGAGCAGATTATTCGAGAGCTCACCGAACACATTCTGCACGGAAAAAAAGATTTTTCGGATGTGAAGGGAATTGCCTACAAAGATTCGAGCGGCACACCTGCTCAAACACTACCGCATGCGCTGATTCAAGACATTGATTCAATACCCTTTCCTGCGTATGATTTGATTGATGTCAAAAAATACCACACGGCACCATCTAAGAAACTTTCTAACAGCACCAGTACGATGAATATTATGACCTCGCGTGGGTGTGCGTTTGATTGTATTCATTGCATTTCTAAAACAACGTGGCAGCGAAAAATGCGCTTCCGTTCTGCAAAAAATGTGGCGGATGAAATGGAATACTGTGTCAAAACATTCGGCGTGAAAGAATTCAATTTCATGGATGATTTATTTGGAATCAACGAGAAGCGCGTCATTGAGGTGTGCGAGGAAATCAAGCGCCGAAATTTAGGAGCGCGCTGGGTAGCATTCGCGCGAACCGACACGCTTACAGAACCGATGCTCAAAGCCATGAAGGAAGCCGGGTGTGTGCAGATTAGTATGGGGATTGAATCTGGAAATCAAGAAGTTTTGGATAAAATGAGAAAGTCCCTCAAACTTGACCAAGTGCGAAGGGGAATTAAACTCATCAAGAAGCACGGACTGCAGGTTCATTCCTCATTCATGCTTGGAAATATCGGCGAAACCGAGCAATCGATGCAGGACACCATTAATTTTGCCAAAGAATTAGATTTGGACAACGCGACATTCTTCATCACGTCCCCCTACCCGGGAACCGACTTGTATTCCGTGTCGCGGAATTTAGGATTAGTCACCGATTCCACACCGTGGGAAGATTTCATTCCCATCGGAGGAAAAATTCCCCTGCTGGTGCAGAATACTCTCCCGTATGAAACCCTTCTCGCATATCAGAAGAAGGCATTCAAGGAATATTATTTGCGTCCCAAAATGATTTGGAGAAAAATTTCAAAGATTCGCTCCATCAGCGATGTGCGAACCATCATGGAAGGACTCACTATTTTTGGGGAAATCATGCGAAAAAAACCCGTGGTTGAAAATGCGGCTTCACCTGAATCAGCCGCGCAACCTGCGTCGGCGGGGCAATCGTAATATTTTTCAAAAAGGCGATGCGATGAACCTCACGTTTCCAAAATGGGTGTGGGCGGTTGCGCTGGTTGTTCCGCTGCTAAGCGCCCTTCCTTTGTTGGCCGGTTATGCGTCGAGCCAATCTCCTGAAAAAATTTTCATGGGATTTGATTTCATTGACGATTTTCACTATTATGGGAGCTACATCTACTCATACATGCAGAGTCCCCTGGATTTTTTTATTGAAAACCGCGCCACATCCGAAGAACAAAGCGGGGTGTTTTTTTTCCCCGTGTTTTGGGTGATGGGGCTCCTTGCTAATATTATTGGAATTCCACTCGCATTTGCGTTTGTGCGATTTTTGCTCGCAGCAGGCGTGATTATTGCTCTCTGGAAAGTCCTCGGACATATTTTTACCAACCCCCTTGAACGAAAAACAGCATTTTTGCTGGGGGCGTTTGGAACAGGAGTGGGGTGGATTTTTTGGGCGGCACACCAAATTTTTCCACGAGTTCCCGTGCTCTATTCGAGTGATTTAACCTATAGTTTAGGCTACACCCTCTTTGGGTATTTGACGTTCCCATTATCCATCGCGGGAGAACTTATTTTTTTGGGAATGGTGCTTACTCTCTACCGCCAGCACACGAAGCCTGCAGTCAAAAATATTCTCATTTTTTCCGCGTTAGGGGCACTGCTCTTTTTCGTGCACCCCATTAGCGCACTGACATTTCTTCCGGTGATTGGATTTGGACTCATACTTTTCGTGCTTGACCACCCTTCTCGCGAACGCGTGGATTATTTCAAGCAATTTGGACTCGGGTTTGTTTTGATGGCGATTCCAGTGCTATTGTATTTGTTCTGGGCATTCTCGGATAATGTGTTCACGCAAACATTTTTCAGTTATGGATTATGGCTGCGCTCCGAAAGCCCATTTTGGTGGTTGATTGGGTATGGTTTGATTCTCGTGCTGAGTGTCCTTGGCATTCGCCACGTGAAAATAGAAAACCCCGTGATGCGCGCGGTGGTGTGGGCGTGGTTGCTCGTGGTTCTCGTGCTGAGCTTAAACCCCTGGAAGGGGTTGCGATTCCAGCACGCGCTGTTTCTTCCCCTCATTATTTTGGCTACCTTTGGATTGCGCGCACTATCCGAGCATTTTCAATTACATTTTCCAAAAGTATCCTGGCTGCACTTTTCTAAACTCTCCACTATTCTCCTCGTGCTCATGATTCCATCTTTTGTACTCATCACGTTCACGCACATCAATGATGTTACTAATCCAAACTTTCACAGCGGACCCTATTTGAGTGAGAATGAAATCGCGGCCATGAAATTTTTAGAAAACGAATCACCGGGAATTGTTTTATCGTCATATAAAAGTGGGAATAACCTCATCTGGATGACTCCGCATCGTGCGTATTTGGGGCACTGGAACCAAACCATTGCACGCGAAGAAAGACTGGCATCCGTGGAAAAATTTTTCTCCGTTGACACTACTCAATTTGAACGCCGAGCGCTGCTGAACGACGCGGGAATATCTTATGTGTTCTACGGCCCAGCTGAAAGAGAATGGAATGACAATATGACTTCTGTGCTGGGTGAATTAGGATTGCTAATCTATTCCAATGACATGGTGCAACTATACCAGGTGTCTCCATGAATGAGTCTCCGGCAAACGCTCCCGCGAAAAGGCCGTATGTGAAAATTCTCATTAGTGTTCTCCTGCTCAGCGCATTAGTCTGGGTGGCTAAACCATTTGATGCGCTCATACAGCTTTCTTCCGTGCTGCCTCAAATGGTGGTTATTCTTTTTTTGGGATTTGTGGGAGTAATATTATTCAACGGCGCAGCTGAATGGTGGCTGTTTCGAGCATTTACTCCTCTTACGTATGCGCGCGTGATGAAATATTACACGTACAGCTGGTCGACGGAATTATTTTTGCCCGGAAAACTGGGAATGTTTTCCATTGCTTATTTTTTGCACGAATCTGAAAAAATTGAAATTGGAAAAAGCGTGGCAGTGATTCTACTCACTAAATTTGCCGCGCTACTGTTATTATTGGGATTGGGAATCAGCGGGCTTGTTTATTATAATTTAGAAGGGGAGTGGTGGATGTATGGGCTTATTGCCCTTGCTGGAATGATTGGCGTATTTTTCGTATTCTTCACGCCGAGTGGGAGGGGGCTCATCAAAAAATATGTGCTCAAAGAAAAAGCTGTTCACTTTACGGGGTTCTCGCACGTGCTGAGCACGCTCACGTCTAATCCCCTGCGCGTTATTGGACTGCTGGCGTTTTTGTTTTGCGCCCTCGCTACGAATGCGTTTGCGGTGCAGCAATTATTCATCCAAGCAGGATATCCTTTAGGCTATCATGCGGTGCTCATGATGGTTTCTATTGTTTCCCTCACGGGACTCATACCTATTACATTCAACGGGCTGGGCCTCAAAGAAGGCGCTCTCGTGGCGTTAGCCGTACCATTAGGAGTGCCTGCGGATGTGGCATTTTCCGTTGCCGCGATGAGCACCGCCGTAGGATACGTGATTGGGTTTGCCATCAGCCTCGCGGTGGTGCAGCACATTCCATTAAACAAAATTGAGGGGTGGTGGAATGCGCGCCGCAATGCTTAGTCCGCGAACCCTCCGCACCAAGGCAGCGGGAATTGAACAAAGTGTGTTGCACGTAGGACAATACCTGCAAAAAAAAGGCGTGAACGTGGAAGTGTACTGCACCGCGGCTCAACCGCAACCACCCAGTTCTTTTGATGGACTTTTTCTGCGCGAATACTCGGCTATTGCTCCAGGAGAAAATTATTTTCTTTCGCTCCCGCTGTATCGCGACCTTGCTTCATTTGGCGGAGAAATTATTCACTGCAACGGCTACAATAATTTAGTCAGCGTGGCCGGAGTCTTAGCCAAAAAAAAGAACCAAAAACTCATTATCACCATGAATAGCAGCGGGTCTTCTTCTGCCCTGCGAAGGGCGCTTCACACCCCCCTATTATGGTTTTTCCAATTGTTTTCATCTCGATTGGATAAAATTATCTGCGTCTCGCAGTGGGAAATGGATTATTTTTACAAAAACCTTCCGAATGCGCGCAAGCGAATAATGATGATTCCCAATGGAATTGATGTGAAAACATTTTCACGCACATCTGGGAAAAAAACGCCGCACATGATTTTATCCGTGGGGAGATTGGTCAAAAACAAAGGACACCACCGCTTGATTGCGGCTTTGCCGTACGTGTTGAAGGAGCATGCGGATGCCACCCTGCATATTGTGGGGGAAGGGGCGGAAGAAGAAGCGCTCAAACAACAGGCGCACGCACTCGGGGTTTCTTCGCACGTCATTTTCCATGGAAACATACCCTTTTCCGCGCGCTCTCGGCTCATTGAATTATTTTCCCGCGCGCACGTGTTCGCGTTACTAACCGACCACGAAAGTCAGGGAATTGTTTTCGGAGAAGCTGCAGCGGCAGGACTGCCCATGTTGCTGGTGGACAAGGGCGTCATGCACGAGTATGTGGCGCATGGCGTTGCGGCTGGATTGGATGAGCCGGATAACCCAACCATGGTGGCTCGAGCGCTGGTGAAATTGTTTCAAACGAAAACTAAATCAAAAAAGAATATTGATTTTATTTGGAGCTGGGAACGCGTGGGAGAAGCGGTGTATCAGGTTTATCAAGAGCTGGCGGGTGGAAAATAAGTATGTCCCTCTCATCAAAGGAGTATGAAAATTACTTGGCGCATGACCGCGCGATGGTGAGCCGTCTTGCTCGATCTCTTCATGAGTGGTTTGCCGAAATGAGTGGAAAAACGGTGGTGGATATGGGCTGCGGGAGCGGCGACACGGGAGCATTGCTCGTGAAACGTTTCCGCGTGATTGGAGTGGATGAACAAGCCAGCGCTCTCGAAAATGCGCACAAACTTGGACTGGGAACGGTTCGCGCCTCCCTCGAAGAAAAGATTCCACTCGCAACAAGCAGCGCGGATAATGTGATTTGCAAGGATGTGTTTGAACACCTTGTACATCCGCACCACCTGCGGGGAGAAATTCATCGCATTCTCAAAAAAGGGGGCAGACTTTACGCGCACGTGCCCAACCAATTCACTCTACTTGACCGCGTGCAAATGCTTTTTGGTCGAAGCATGGTTGTTTCTCGCTGGTTTCCGGGAACAACGGAATGGAATTTTCCCCACCTTCGTTTTTTTACCCGAAGCGGTTTTCGAAAATTTTTGGAAGAAGGGGGCTTTGCGATTGAGCGCGAGTATGAGGACATTTTCTATTATCATTTGCCATTCGGTCTCACGACACGCTTCCTGAGCAAAATTTCTCCGGAATTATTTGCACCGGGATTCACATTCACCTGCGTGAAAAAATAGTGTACTCAAAAATTATTTGGCAGGAGTGCTTACTATTGTTTCCGTGGCTTTTTCCGTGTCGGGTGACGGAGACTTGTTTCCATAGGGTGAAACATTCTTGGAGAGCATGCGCGGAAGTCTATCAAAAAGCATGAACTTTCCAAGCGTGTAAAAGGATTTAGCATAGTCCATCTTTCTCGGACTGCGAGCCATCTGCTTCAAAATCATGGTTAATGATTTGGAGGGCGCAAACTGCTTCAATGCCGAATTGAATCGGATATTGTCCTCTGACACCAGCAAATCCAAATTCATTTTGTGGTTGGCCACAATAAACTTCTGGGGCATCTTCCATTCGGCTTCTTTGAAATAATGGTAATCTTCTTTTCCGGTTGAAACCTGGTCAAAAATCTCCGCGCCCGGATAGGGTGTCATGAGTCCAAATGATACGGTGGTGGGATTTATTTTAGCAATTAAATCGCGATTCGCCTGCACATCTTCTTCCGTTTCCCCGGGGAGGTTGTACATCATGTTGGCAAATGTTCGAATGCCTAACTTTTGACATAGCTCAAACGCTTTGTTGATTTGTTCGACGGTGCAATTCTTATTCACTGCATCCAGCATGCGCTGCGATCCCGATTCGACTCCAAAGTCAATCTGAATACAACCGGCTTTCTGCATCCACGTTAACAATTCTTCATCCACTTTATCCACGCGCGTCTCGCAGCCCCACACAAACTTAATTTTTCGGTCAATGAACTCTTTGCAAATATCAATCACGTGCTGCTTCCACACGCAAAAATCATCATCGTAGAAATAAATGGCATCCGTTTTGTATTTTTTGACGAGAACTTCCACTTCATCCGCCACGTTTTTAGCAGAGCGGAAACGAATGGGTTTCTTGGTCTCATTATATCTCCACACGGATGGAATGGCGCAGAATGTGCATCGCGCGGGGCATCCTCGCGAGGCAAACACATACATGGAAGAAAGGGGAAAGTAGCGAATCGCATAGGGATTAGGCTGCGTGTAGAATTCCATATCCACTCGCTCGTACGCGGGCATGGGGATGCTGTCTAGGGGTTCAATCAATGGACGCAGGGGCGTGCGGAAAACGCTCGCGTCTTTCCAATACGCAATACTCTTGATGTGTTCAAACTCAGCAAGGGGTTTCTGGTCGAGAATGGCCTGACTGAGTTCGCGAAATGATTCTTCGCCTTCACCTACAACGGCAAAATCAATCGGGCTTCCTTCGAAAACAAAATCACTTGGCTCAAGCGAGGCGTGCTGTCCGCCCACAATGATTTTGGCGCCGACTTCTTTCTTGATGCGCGCGGAAAACTCAATAACATAATCGACTTCATGCGTGACTGCACTCAAACCCACTATTTTTGGCTGGAATGTTTTCATTTTTTCAATAATTTGATTTTCAATTTCCTTGGCGCGCGGGCTGTTGAGTTCAATTATTTTCAAGTCCTTGGCTTTAATGTCAATAATTTCGGTGCGAATACCATGCTTCTCCAAATACGCGAGAATGGTCATCAGTCCGAGCGGCGGTCTCGTGGAGTGTGCGCGGCTCGGAAGAGCGGTCAAAACCAAATCAACGGAAGACGACATCATTTCACCACGTGCTTTTACCTTATTATAGTCACTCATCATTTTTCACAATTTTAGCCAGTCGTGCGCGGCGCTGTTCGAGCAATTGCATCTCAATAATTTGTCTCTGCTGTTTCAACATGGTTGCAATCAATCCTAAAACGGCGCACTGCACCCCAACCAAAATGAATAGCGCGGTAAACACTGCACTCGGGAGGTAAGGCTCAATGGCTCCCGTCGTAAGAAATTGGGCAATAACGCGGCTTCCCACCACTAGACCGGCAACGATGAATAGCACACCTGCTGTGAGAAATGTGCGGAGGGGATGATATTTCAGCAAGCCCATTAACAGGGTTGAGCTCGCGCGGTGCGCATAATTCCAAACACTCCCAAATAAACGATTTTGGTCCGCGCGCTTGCGAAATGTAATGGGAATCTCTTCGAGGGTGAGATGTTTATCCATGGCTTCGAGAATGGTTTCCTGCGTGTATGTGAAATTGGACATCACATTCAAACGCATCGCGGCTTCGCGCGTAAATGCGCGGAAACCCGTTTGGCCATCGGTGACATTCGCGCCTGACACAATGTTCACTGCCCACGTAGCGAGTTTGTTTCCCCAATATTTTCCAAAAGACATGTGTTCAATATTTCCCGAGAAACGTGAACCTAACACCATGTTGGCGCGGCGATGAAGAATAGGCTGAATGAGGTCGGGAATTTGTGACTGATCATATTGGTTATCTCCATCTGTGTTCACAATAATGTCTGCACCCAATTGGAGAGCGGATTCTAAACCCGTGCGAAACGAATACGCCAAACCTTGATTGGTTGCATTCGTCACCACCAACGCACCCGCTTCAGTGGCACGCGCACCTGTTTTGTCGGTGGAACCATCATCAATCACCAACGGAAGAACGACATCAATTCCGCGAATTTGACGGGGAATGCTTTCAATGACCTGTTTGATTGTTTTTTCTTCATTGTACGCTGGAATCATGACCACCAGCATGAGGCCGGATTTTCCGTGCAAGCGACGGTCAATCGTTTGAGCGGCAGGAGCAGATTTAATGGAAAAACGAGCAGGCATACTTATCACGTGTTAAACAGGATTATAAGGGTTTTATCGTGCGTGAACGCATTTTTGCGATAGGAGAGAATTGTACCAATAGCCTATATAAGCAGCCCAACTAACTCTTTTTCAACCTTTACAACGGGGGAATGGTATGCGTATTCTCGTCACCGGTGGATGCGGTTTCATTGGAAGCCACTACATCCGAAACCACCTGAAAAATCACCCGCAGGATGAAATTGTCAACCTCGACAAACTCACCTATGCAGGGCGGAAAGAAAACCTCGCGGACATCGAGAACGATTCACGCTACACATTCATTCACGGAGATATTTGCGACCCGGCTGCAGTGGAAAAGGCCATGCGCGACTGCGACCAGGTTGTTCACTTTGCGGCGGAAAGTCAAGTGGACAAATCCATTAATGATTCGGGCATTTTCATCAAGACAAACGTGATGGGCACGCACGTTTTGCTGGAGCAAGCCCGCAAAAATAACATTCAAAAATTCGTGAACATTTCAACGGACGAAGTGTACGGACACATTCTCGAAGGAAGCTTTACCGAAACACACTTACTCCATCCGCGAAACCCGTATGCAGCATCCAAAGCGGGCGCGGAGCGACTCGCATACTCGTATTCGGAAACATACGGATTGAACGTGTCCATCACGCGCTGCTCCAACAACTTTGGACCGTACCAATATCCGGACAAAGTCATTCCTGTTTTCGTCATCAAACTTCTTAACAATCAAAAACTTCCCTTGTATGGAGATGGGTTGCACGTGCGCGACTGGCTGTATGTGCTCGACCACTGCCGCGGCATTGAATTAGTTCGTGAAAAAGGAAAGAAAGGCGAAGTATACAACATTGGCGGAGGAACCGAACTCACCAATATTGAGCTCACCAAAAAAATTCTCCACTTAATGGGGAAGGACGAGAGTCAAATTGAACGCGTAGCCGACCGACCGGGACACGACAGACGTTACAGCTTGGACATTTCCAAAATTGAAAAAGAATTGGGATACACGCCGCAGCACACCGCATTCGATGCGAAACTAAAAGAAACGGTTGAATGGTACACACACAACAAAAAATGGTGGGAGCCCTTGCTCGCAGCCAAAGCATCCTTTGTCGCTAACACCATGAAAAATGTGGGAGAGCGCGGTTAAATATGAAAGGAATTATTCTCGCCGGCGGACAAGGAACACGCTTACGACCGCTCACGAAAGTGACGAACAAGCACCTCTTGCCTATTTACAAGTGGCCTATGCTCTATTACCCGCTGCACACACTCATTGATGCGGGGATTAATGACATTCTCGTGATTTCAGGACCGGACACGCTGCCGGAGATCATTGACTTGTTGGGAGACGGAAGCGAATTTGGAGTGGATATTACATACCGCGTGCAAATGACCCCTTCGGGAATTCCCCACGCTATTGCAGTAGCGGAAAAATTTGTGGGCAATGAAAAGTTTGTTTCTATTCATGGAGATAATATTATTCTCGATAGTATGAAAGACCACGTTAAAGAGTTTGAAAAAGGAAAAGAAGAATGCCGACTCACACTCGTGGAAACCACTCTGGAAGCGGCCAAAAAAAGCGGTGTGGTTGATTTTGATTCCAAAGGAAACGTAAAAGGATTCGTAGAAAAATCCCCCAACCCCCCATCGCAATGGGTCGTGACGGGATTGTACATGCTTACGCCGGCCGTGTTCGAACTCATACGGACGTTCAAACCCTCTGCGCGCGGAGAATTGGAATCAACCGACTTGTATAATGGTTTCCTCAATCGAAAAACACTAACCATCAGCAAACTCAAAGACGGATGGGTTGACGCCGGAACATTCGACGATTTGGTTTTGACGAACCGATACATGCAGGAACATTTTGAGAAAAGCGTGTTCGCGAAATATGCGGCGAAATATGCTAAGAACACGTGACGGTATGAAAGTCTTCATCATTGGCCCGGTGGCGCCCTTCAAGGGGGGCATTTCTCATTCAGGAACGCAGCTCTGTCAAAATCTCGCGGAAAAGCATGATGTGACCGCGCTCTCCTTCAAAAAAATTTATCCTACTTTTTTGTTCAAAGATATTCATGAAAAGGGGGCGAAGGAGAATCCTAACTTCAAAACTCTCACAATCTTGGACGGAACTAATCCTTTGACGTGGCACGATACCGTGGAGTATATCCTAAAAGAAAAGCCCGACCGCGTGTTGTTTCAATGGTGGACCACCTACTTGACGCCGTGCTATTGGTACATTGAGAAGCGCATCAAAAAACACACGAAAGTGGGTGTTATTTTGCAGAACGTTTTCCCGCACATGGGGGGCGAGCAATAATGGGCCTCATCGAATTTTTCCACGGAAAAGCCTTTTCGGAATTGCACAAATCCCTTTCGAAGAAATTCCTCGAAAACGCCCACTACTTGTGCGCCATGTCAAGTTCGGACAAACGTCTCGTTGAGAGTGAGCTCCCCGGAAAGAAAGTAGAATTCTGGATTGAACCCCCGTATTCCAATCCCGCATCTGAGGCAAAAGTTTTTACTAAAAAAGAATCCCGCAAATGGTTAGGTGTGAAGGATGACATCATTCTCTTCTTCGGGTTCATCCGGCCGTACAAGGGTTTGCTCTATTTGATTCGCGCCATGCCCAAAATTATTGAAAAGAAACCCAACACCAAATTAATTATTCAAGGCGTTTTTTGGAAGGACCGGCAAAAGTATTTTGATGAAATTGAAAAATTAAATTTGAAAGAACACATCATCATCCGCGAAGGATACGTGGCGGGAGACGACCGCGCGCGCGTATTTTATTCCGCGGACGTGGTGGTGATGCCTTATTTGAACATTTCCGAATCGGCCATTATTCCTCTCTCGTGGGGATTTGGCGTTCCCGTGATTTGCACCGCGGTGGGGGGAAACGTGGATTGGATTACGGATGGAAAAGAGGGATATTTGACTCCGCCTCGCGATCCGGAAGCGTTAGCCGATGCAGTGCTGAATTATTATTCAAAAAAAATGGACAAACCCTTCAAAGAACACATGAAGAAACGCATGAAAGAAATTGCGTGGTCGGAAAAGCAAGAGCGCGTCGTGCTCGGCAATTTTTGATTAGCAATAATACGACTATTTTTCATCGTACAATCTTCGATTTGAGACAAGAGATTAAATGCGTATAGCCCCATTCATCTTTCATGGACATGATTCCCGTCACGCAATATACGGAAGCCGGCAATGAAATGAAGTACCTTAAGCAGGTCATCGATTCCAAATGGCTGGGCGGAGGGCCCTGGGTTGAGAAATTTGAGAAATTGTTCGCCAATTATTGCAACGTCAAACACGCCAGCGCGACATCGAATGGGACGAATGCACTCTACTTGATTTTGAAAGCCCTTGACATTAAGCATGGAGATGAGGTCATTGTACCCGATAACACGTTCATCACCCCCGCGAGCATGACCTTACACGCAGGAGCAAAACCCGTGCTCGTGGATGTGCAGCCGGACACGTTTAACATGGACCCCGCACTCGTGGAAAAAGCTATTACACCTAAAACAAAAGCTATTATTCCCGTGCACTTGCTCGGCCACCCTGCGGACATGGATGAAATAAATGAAATTGCGGCTAAGCACAATATTGCCGTGATTGAAGACGCGGCCGAAGCGCACGGCGCGTTATACAAAAAGAAGAAAGCCGGTTCCCTTGCTCCCATTTCTTTTTTTAGTTTCTATGGAAACAAAACCATCACCAGCGGAGAAGGAGGAATGATTCTCTCCAATGATGCATCGTTTATCGAAAAGTGCAATCTCATCCGCGGACACGGAATGAGACCCGAAAAAAGATACTGGCATGAGGTGTTGGGATACAATTACCGCATGACCGATTTGCAGGCCGCAGTGGGAGTGGCACAGTTTGAAAAAATTGACACGTTTTTAACACGGAAAAAAGAAATTGCTACGCTGTATGGAAAACACTTGTCAAATGTAAAAGGAATTGTTCTTCCGACCGTGCGGCCGTACGCCACGCACTCGTATTGGATGTATCAGATTATGGTCACGAAAGAATTTCCTTTGACGCGCGACGAGTTGGCTGTTGAGTTGAAGAAAAAAAATATTGACACACGCCGCGCATTCTATCCCGCGCATGTACAGCCTCCGTATTTACAGAAAGGAAGTTTTCCAAATACGAATTATTGCTCCGAAAATGGTCTCATGATTCCCATGGGGGCTAATTTGACAGACGAGCAGGTATTGCACGTTAGCCAATCCATTCGAGACATCGCAGGCAAGTAAATATTTTGAATCTTATTTTTTCTTTTGTGCGAGTGCAATGAAATTGCTCCCCATCGAGGGGCGAAGGCAAAAAAGATGTTCTAATGGCCACAATACTTTTGGAAAACCCGTGTCAAATATTGCAGATTGAACGGTTTTAATCGTGAAACCATGCATTTTCAAAATATCTCTAAGTGCATCAAATGTGAAGACTCGGATGTGTCCTACCGGCGTCATTCTTTTTTTGAATGATTTCCAAATTCCCGCACCAACGGAGGAGTCAATAGTACTATATTCCACTGGAATGGGTTGAACGCCACCCAGCATGAGTATTCGATTATACCACGCAAGCAGGTTAGGTGTAGTCAAAATCAAGTGACCATCTTCTTTCAGGATGCGGAAGCACTCTTGTATGAAATGATCGGGATTAACCATGTGTTCTAGGACTTCGCCGCAGTATACAATATCAAATTCCTTGTCGTTGTATGGAAATGATTTATTCGTGTCTGCAAAAATAACATCCAATTTTTTAGACTGACATTTTTTGACGTATCCTTTTGAAAAATCACACCCTTTTGCGGGGATACCATTTTCTTGTAATTTGAGTAAAAATTTTCCCTCTCCGCATCCAATATCAACGACTTTATTGCCGGTCTGGTAAATATGTTGAATTAACTTTAACGATAATTTTTCACGATGTAATAATGGGTCATTTTGACTAATATTGACGAGGGGATCCGAGTAGTAATCGATTGATTCCGTCATTGTACTATTGGGAAAACAAGGTCTTTAAAGGAAGTCGAGGGAATTCGTCCTTATGGCTGAATCCCCTGTAATTGCACACGCGTTTTGGATTTTTGTATTTTTGGCCCTTCTTAGTGTAATTTCGTATTGGGTGGGGGGATTAACATTAGATAGTGTCCTACTCATTGCGCTTACGATTGGTGGTGTAGTCTATTTACATCGTCGATATTCCCATTCGGTAAATTCTATTTTTAGCGAACTTCCTCTTCTCGTCTGGGTGACGGGACTCATATTAGTTGGTCTCACAAGTTATTCGCTTTTGTTTATTCATCCCTACTATGACGCATCGGCTGACCCCTTGCACACAATGAATGTTCGTGTTCTAGCTAACTCAACCACGTTGCCAGACACGTATGCTCCATATTCTGATGTTCCTCTTTCTTATCCCTTGGGTTTTCACCTTGCGATGGTCCCTTTAGTTCGTGGACTATCATTCATTCCGGATTACCAAATTCTCTGGGCAGCCGGTTTACTGTTCGTATTTTTTTATCCTATTTTTTTGTATTATTTTTTGCATAAGCTCACGGCAAACTCTCAATTGTCATCAATAGCTGTGCTTCTCCTCCTTGGGACGAAGACAATATTCTACAATGTTTTTACGGGGCTATACCCGTGGCTCCTGGCTGCTGATCTAGTGCTGCTGGCGTGGTTATTTTCGATAAACCGTCATCCTCTCGCATTTGTTTTTTGGCCAGCCGTGTTTGTCGTGCACCCAGCCATTGGCGCGTATGGTGTTGCTGCGTATGTGTTGTATATCTTTTTTTTCAACCAAACTTGGCGCGCGATATTGCCAATAGTGGGTGGGTTGGTCATTGCGCTACCTGCGTTGCCCGCGTATTTAGCAACGTTCAACACGTCATTCGGAACAAACCTCCCTGGCAGCGGAATGGTACCCGCTGTCTCTATGGCTGGTTTAGCCAAGCTTAGTTATTTGCTTATTCCCTGGATAGGTATTGTCCCTGTGGGATTAGCAGTGGTTTCTATAATCTTGGGTGCGAGGAATTATTTTATCCATTCGCGAAGAGTATTTTATTTTTTTGCGGCTAACATTATTGTTGCAGGAATTGCTTTCCTTTTCTTTGCAGCAAAAGGGAGTGCGCTTGACAACAAAATGGTAGAATGGGCTACTGTTGCTGCGCTCGGCATTTTTGCATCAACTGGACATTGGGTGCAGCGTATTCCAAAAGAATTGTTGCAATATGTTCCCATTATTCTCGCGGCACTCTGTCTTATTTTCTTTTTTACTGCATCAACTATCACGCATTATCGAATGGGTTCGAAAATTGATGCAGACGGTGCAGCGTTTGCTGCACAGTTTAAGGAACTGGATGATCGCCCTGCGCGAGTATTTTATTTCAGTAAATATCCTGCAAAAATTTCTCAATATTCGAACAAAATACCCTATGATATTACTCAACAGTATTTTGTCTCCCTCATTGGTATACAACACGCAAATTATGAAAAAGATCCTGTGGCGGTGGAAGCATATTCTCGTGCCGCACTACGGAAAAAAATACTTGATGAAAACTGTTTTACCTGTGCATTAGAAACGGATTCTGATTACGTGGTGGTGGATTCGAGGTATTATGCCCTCAATAGTTCCCAAGAGCCATTGTTGCGTGTTGGTGCTTATTCGCTCTATTCAACGAAAGGTCGCACGTGAGGTGTGAAAATGGTTTTGTATTCCATTATCATTCCAGCGTACAATGAAGGAAAGATAATTCTTCGAACGCTCGAAGATTATTATCGGGAATTTCGTGACCGAGCGGAGATAATTGTTGTAGTAAACGGCAGTACCGATAACACCTATGTGGTTTCTCAGAAATATGCTAAAGGAAAAAAACAAATTAAAGTCGTCAATTTTCCGGCAGCCATTGGAAAGGGTGGAGCTGTGATTGAAGGATTCAAACTCGCGAAGGGCGACTTTATCGGATTCGTTGATGCAGACGGGTCAACTTCCGCTAGCGAGTTTTCGCGGCTCGCACAATCAATCGGTAATGCTGATGGCGTTATTGCTTCTCGATGGGTGAAAGATGCTCATGTGGTTGTTCCACAACCATTCGAACGAAAAGTTGCCGGCCGTGTGTTTAATTTCCTAGTAAGGTTGCTTTTTCAATTACCTTATCATGATACGCAGTGTGGTGCAAAATTGTTTTCCAAAAAAGCAATCACCGATATCCTCCCCCGCATCGGCATTACTGATTGGGCGTTTGACATCGATATACTATTCTTACTCAGACAAAGAGGGTATGTAATTGTCGAAACTCCGACCGTTTGGACTGACCGTTCGGCATCAAATTTGAACTTAAAGAATGCGTCGATTAAAATGTTTTTTGCTGTTGCTCGGCTCCGTTTAATTTATTCTCCAATTCAAAAATATTACATGTTTTTTCGACCAATCACGACACGCATATATCGATATTGTAAATCCCTTGCCAGCACTTATCCTTCCACTAAAAAAGAATCAACTAGGTCACCTCCCGGGGGGAGTGCGTCATGAAACTGTTGCATCGTGCTGTTCAAAATAATTATTTCCGCCACTCTTTCGTGATGGCTGCTGCTTATGCTACTGCTGCAGCACTCGGATTCCTTTTTTGGATGATTGCTGCTAATCGATTTAGCCCTGAAGTGGTGGGAGAAGGACAATTTATTATTTCTGCTATGACTGCAATTTCTGCTGTCTCACTACTTGGCTTCAATGTGTCGTTGATGCACTATTTTCCGCGCGAGCAAGGAAAAATGAATCTGTTCAGCACGTGCTTACTGACTTCACTTGGAATCGCATTTTGCTTATCTGTGTTGTTCTTGTTATTTTTGCCACACCTTGGCGATTTTCCTCGAATGACTGGAATTGATTTTTCTATATTATTTATTTTTTCTACTCTGATGTGGACAATGGGCATCATGCTTGAAACAGCTTACACTGCAATGCAACAAACTGTGCATGTTTTGGGAAGAAATGTGCTATTGGGATTTGGAAAAATCATTGGATTATTTTGGTGGCAGGGCAGCAGTGTATTATTTGTTTCCTGGGGGCTGTCTGCCGCGCTGACCAATGCTGCATCTGGTATTCGTGAAATTTTTCGCGGCCGCGCTAAAGCCTTTCGCGTGGAATGGTCATATTCCACGCTAAAAAAAATAGGCAGATTGTCTCTCAGTGACTATGTTGCATGGAGCTTTCCTTTCGTGTCACTTTTCATATTACTGAGTCTGATTAATTATTTCGGCACTCCTTATGATGCGGGATTATTTTCAATACCCTGGAGTGTGGCGAATATTCTATTCATGATTTCTTTCACTGTTACTCAAGTTTTTATTGGTGAAGCGTCTCGTTCACAGACTGATTTCAAATTATTGCTCAAATATGCCCTCATGTTTTCGTCAGTAATTTGGGCTGGGAGTGTTTTATTGGGATTATTTTCTGTTCCAATTCTATTGCTTTTTGGAGAAACATACGCATTAGCGAGCGATTTATTTAGTATACTACTCGCGTCTGTTATTCCTGTTTCAGTCATTAATATTTTTGTAATCATCCAGAATCTGCGCAATAAATCAACATCGCTTTTCTTGTTTAATGCTTTTAGGCTATTCATCCTTGTGTTCGCGGCCGGGTTGCTTATTCCATCTTTAGGGATTATTGGTGCTGGGTGGGCGTGGCTCATCAGTAATCTTGCTGTTGTTCCTTTTGCAATCTATCGCATGAGGACTCTTACACAAAAAAATTTACGTAGCGAGGCAGCAGTATGAACATATTGTTCATGGCGTGGCGCGATAAATCTAACCCAACGATGGGGGGTGCAGAAATATCAAGGCACGAAATTGCCAAATATTTTGTGGAAAAAGGACACCACGTCACTCTTTTGACGTCTCGTTTTCCGGGATCTGTGCCTCGTGAAGTGAAAGACGGTTACACAATTATCCGTACGACGGGTATTCATACCGTTTACGTGAGTGCTGCACTCTACTATTTGATGCACTTTCGTGGAAAATTTGATTTTATTATCGATGAAATGAACGGGATTCCGTTTTTCACTCCTCTGTATACTCGGACGCCCAAAGCATTGTATATTCATCATGTCGTTGGAGACGTGTGGCATCATGAATTTCCTCGACCAGTGTCTGATATTTTAAAGCTGGCTGAAAAATTATTTTTACGTTTATATTCTAGAGAACACGTCATTACTGTGTCTGAGTCAACTGAATCCGATTTGCGTGTTAATGGTCTGTTAAAGGTGCATAAAATAATGAATGGTATTAGCACAATTCCGCTGAAAAAAGTACCTGCAAAAAAGGAGAATCATTTCGTATTTGTTGGGAGATTAAAGCCTGCTAAACAAGTGGAGCACGCGATGATGGCTATGAAGCTATATCTTCGCGATTATCCTGATGCCACGCTGGACATTGTGGGAACTGGCGATCCAGCTTATGTGTCAAGCATAAAGAGGCTTGCTCTTGAGATTGGAATCGAAAAAAGCATCCGATTTCACGGTTTTCTTCCAAATAAGGAGCGCGATAAACTTGTGTCTGAGGCAATTGCAATAATTGTTCCATCTGAGCGAGAGGGATGGGGGTTAATTGTGATAGAGGCAAATGCGATGGGCACCCCTGCTGTTGGGTATAACACTGTTGGTCTGCGCGAATCAATACTTGACGGGAAAACGGGTTATCTCGCTAAGCGAAATGATGTGAATGATTTGTTTGTTCAAATGACAAAGGTTCGAAAGACTTATCCTTCGATTGCGGCTAAGGCTTTGGAGTATAGTCGCAAATTTACTTGGGAAAGAATGGCACGTGAAATGGAGAAAAATATTTTACACATACTAAAATAATGGTCGCTCAAAAAAGATAATTAATTAGTCTATTCCTTTTTTCCAAAACCCGCAAACAATAGTTTCAATTCTCCCTTAATGGGAATGGGTTTGCGGTTGAAGAAATAGGCTCCAATCGTGAACCCGGGAATGTATCCTAATGCAAAATACATGAGGGAGAACACCACGGCCGTTTCCGCGGGAACTCCGAGGAGGCCAAGCATGAATACTGCAACAATTTCTCGTGTGCCAATGCCTAATACTCCGATGGGAATAATCTCCATGAGCGAGAGAATAGGAATAATCGCCAGCGCGACCACCCATTCTAATGGAAGGCGCAGGGATTGAAATAAAAACCACCCAAATGTCACGGAAATAATCCACGTTCCTAAACTTAACAAAATTGCCAAGAGAACATTCGGCCACTTTTTGCGCAAATCGGGAATCGCATCATAGAATTCTTTTCCATTCTTTATTGCGAATGCGCGCAATTTGGGCGGGAGAAAGCGAGCAAACAAATGAAAGAGAGAGCGGGCAATACTGCGATTGAGCGCGGCGTACAATCCAATTACTCCTGCGGCGAGAAGAATGAGAATAAACTCCATGGAAAGAAAAGTAATCCCTTGCGATTGCGAAAGAATTGTTACCCCCAATGCGGCAAAGAGCATGAGGGTGAGTACATCCATCGCGCGGTCAATCAACACTGCCAGTGTGCCGCGACCCAAACCAATTTGGTCTTTCACATATGCGGCGCGGACAAAATCACCCAATCTGCCTGGAGTGGCGATGCTGATGAAGAAACCAATGAAAAGAAGTCGCACCGAATTGGCAAATGAAATTTTTCCATGGAGTGCGGAAACAATGCTCTGCCACTTGAATGCTTTAAGGGCAATCAGCACCACCCACGCGATAGCAGAAACACCAATCCAGTAGGGATCCGATGTGAGAAACGCGTGCGCGAGCGCGGACCAATTAAGCTGGGTAATGGCAATATACACGATGATAGCAGTGAAGACTAATGTAATTGTAGAAACTTTCATATGCAGGAGAAACCCACTCCGTAATTAAAAACCGTCCGGGCGACGCGCGAAGTGAAAGGGCGATTTCCCCTCTCACATGCGAATGGCTTCCAGTCGCTTAACACGCTCATCCAATGAAGGGTGCGTGCGGAACCAGCCAAGCATTCCTTCTCCAGCGAAAGGATTGGAGATAAACAAGTGTGCGGTGCCCGAGTTCGCACTCTCAAACGGAACGGCGTGAATGCCCTTCTCCAGTTTGCGCAGCGCGGACGCGAGACCCTTTCCTGAATGAAGGGTTTTGGCAGCGGTTTCATCCGCTAAAAATTCTCGCGAGCGTGAAACGGCGAGTTGAATGAGCATGGCGATGATTGGAATGGAGATGGCAATGATGATCATCCCAATCATGTTCGCGCCATTCCGGTCGCGATCACCAAATGCAGCCCACTGCGCCATGTGCGCGAGCATTCCAATTGCCCCTGCGATAGTGGCAGCCATGCTTGCAATGAGCACATCGCGATTTTTCACGTGAGAAAGTTCGTGTGCAATCACGCCTTCTAATTCTTCATCACTCAATAATGAAATAATTCCGCGCGTGAACACCACTGCTGCGTGCTCGGGATTTCGTCCCGTGGCAAACGCATTGGGAGATTTTTCATCAATCAAAAATAATTTGGGAGATGGAATTTTCATACGCTGCGAAACGCCATGAACTAAACCATAAATACGCTTTCCTTCGCTGGTTTTTTCATCCAGGGGTTGCGCACGATATAATGCGAGAACAATTTTATCTGAAAAAAAATAAGAAATACCATTCAAGAGCAACGCAAAAACGAATGCCATAACCACGCCATCATTCCCCCCGACTAATCCTCCGATGAGGAGCAGGAGCCCTGTCAATAATCCCAGAAAAAATACGGTGCGAAACTGTTCCATGAATGAAACCTCCCTTTTTAGGACAAAAAATACTACTACATGCCACGGTAGTGAGCACTAAAACCACTATATCTCGAATGGTTTAAATACTCATCAAAAAAGTATAGTGAACATAGAGGGGGAAACATAAATGAATCGTGGATGGTTACTAGTATTCGTATCAATGCTGTTTTTTGGAATGGGGGTTTGGGCGCAAGCCACAGTGACCATTGACAATGGCCCCTACACGATTAACCCTGCTAATGATTTGAATGTGGATTTTACTTTTTTTGATTCGCAATATAACAGTAACAGTATTCCTAGTCAAACATTTTACTTCTGGTTAAGCAGCGATGCCACGCTCGATGCGGGAGATTTGGAAATAGATAACCTTCCAGCACTTGGTGGGTGGAGTTTCTATTGTGATGACCAACTCATTTCTGTTTCGCCAGGAATGCCTTGCACGCATGCCATGAATATTAATTCACTACTCGGATCTCAAGCGGATGGATCCAAGTATATTTTTGTTGAAGTAAAAGACGTCGACACAAATACGAATACCGTGTTCACCGTTGCGACGAGCACTGGAGTGCAAATCACATTTGACTCGACTGCTCCCACGGGGACGATTACATCCAACCCTGCATTAGTTGCGGGTGGAATGACGATCCGAACACCCCTCATTTCGGTCAGTGTTACGGGAAATGACATTAACCAATCGTCATTCACATTCACGATTGATGGAAACACCATTGCGGGCGCCGCACTAACGAATGGTGTGTACGATTACAACGTGACCTCTCCATTATCTGAGGATTCATACACGGTGAATGTGGCCGTTTCGGATTTAGCGGGCAACGCCGCAAATATTTCGCCGTTCATTTTCATTGTGGATGTGAGCGCACCCGATTTCAATGTGGCCTCGAGCGTTGGAAATAATTTCACCAACAACAAGAAACCTACATTTACCATTACTGCGAATGACAATAGTGGAGTAGCCAACATGGTAGCGCACCTTCTCTGCAATGGAAGCGGAACGACTGATTTTGCCATGAGCAGCTCTCCATTGAACATCGACACATTCGACATCACGACAGGAGGGTGCAATTCCAATGATGGAACCAAAGTCATTACCGCGTACGTGACGGATGGATTAGGAAACCGCACGGCGGATGTGAATGTGAGCGTAAAATACGATGGAGCCGCTCCCACTGTGCCTGGAAACCTCGACAAGGCCAACATTGGCAACACGAGTGTGGACATCACATGGGCAGTCTCTACGGACCCGAATGGTAGCGATGGTAGTGGAGTTGACCGATACCGAATTTATTACAGTACAAGCAACTCTCCGCCCGGATCACCTCAAGATGGTGTTGACCACCCTGCGACACAGAAAAATGTTTCTGGGTTGACCGCGTGTACCACCTACTTCTTTTGGGTGGACGCTATTGATGATGCAGGAAATGCTAGTGCGAAAGCAGGTTCAATTACCTTCAGCACGAGCGGCTGCTCCAACAACAATAGTTCGAACAATAGCTCGAATAACAGCAGCGGCGGAGGCGGTGGCGGCGGTGGAGGCGGCGGCGGAGGAAGCGCGGGTGCATGTAGCGTGACCCTTGACGTCCCAGCAGCTGTTTATGCCGGAGAAGTCATTTCAGCCAAGGCATCTGGAAATAGTTATGCGGATGGTTCATTCTACGCATACGAGACTGCCAAACCAAATACCATCATCAAGTATGTGCCCACCACCACGAACACGTGGGAGGGAGAATACACCATTCCTAACGCCATTGGAAAGACCCTCACGTTCCGCTTCAAAACGAGTGCGTGTACCTCTTCGCCGGTGACGCGTGTGATTAAAGACCCGGACACGAAGCCAGCGCCGGTGCCTGTTGCAGCACCTGCGCCAACAAATACAAACACTGGAAATTTGGATGACGCTCCCGCGTTGCCGGAACCCATTCTGGTTTCATTCGCACGTGAACGCGTGGCTGAAATGATGACGAGCGCGGGATTCAATGCCGAAAGTGTTGAAATGAAAGGAGAATTAGAACAAGCACTCACCGCATGGGCGGCACAGCACCGCGTGCAAATTGTTCCCGTGGAAGGAGAGCCTGGAAAATATGCGGTACAACTGGTGATTTCACTCACCAACACAGGAAATAAAGGCACGGTAAAATTGGTGCAGGATATTCCAAAAGGATTCTCAACAAGTGCAAGCGGAATAGACTCGAGCGTGCCCATGACGGTGTTGAAGGAAGACCCCTTGCTGCAATTTGAAGTAAGCGATTTGTACGAGGGACAAGTGGTTGACATTGTGCTCACCACCAAAGAAGTGTTTTCATTCGGCGTTGCTTCAAGTAAAATGGAAGCCGTGTCCGCATTGACACTCAACCCTCCGCTCTTATTTGCGAGCGGAACAGCTAAACCGGCTCCGGTTGCGAACAAAGAAAGCACCCCTGATTCAGGTGCTGCCCCCGCGTTGATTACTGGATTCGTGGGTTTCGTTGGAAATGTGGGTCCACTCGTGTTGGGATTCCTCCTCGTGCTCGGACTCATTTTCGTATCCGTACGCGTGGTGCGAAACAGCGTGCCCAGCGGAGAAGACAACCCCATTCTGCGCAGTTCTGCCGGTGTGCGAAACTCTGGACGAACGCAACATTCAGTGAATACGCCTGTCCGCGGACAAAAAATGTGGAAAAGCGGAGAAGTGCGATTCGACAAATAAAATTACTTTAGAAAACGTGCGGGGAGCTCATCGCTCCCACTAATCTTTTTTTTTTTTTTTTTTTTTTTTTTTTAGTGCGAACGCCATCGCGAAAGGAGCCAAATAACTAAACTAATTACCAGCACGGGAAAAATATCCACGCGCACGTGAAATAGTTTAGCTCCCACCCACAAAATGGCGGGAATAAGTAACATCATTGCAAAAGCACTTTCGGCGAGAGCTGACCCGGATGAGTGCGCTGAGGGAGCGCGTCGAAATGAGGAAAAAGCGGCCGCGGCGGCGAGGGACACTAAAACAATACCCCACCCTAAAATGGGGAGAAATGCCATCATACGTTGAAAAGGGGCTTTTTCCTAATAAACCAAGGCCGCTCCGCGCTTGTGGTTAAAAATGATTCCCCCACGTTCACCATATGGAGAAGCAAATTTCTATCGTGGGGGCAGGTAGTTCTGGCCTACGATTGGCACGAAAACTGGCCGAAAAGGATGTGCCGGTAGCCGTTTTTGAAGACCACGGGGAAATAGGCATTCCGGAGCATTGCTCGGGCCTCATCTCCGCACGCAATACGCATGAATTGGGGTTTGATTTGAAGGACTCCCTCACCAACACCATTTACGGCGCTAAAATATACTCTCCTAATAACACCCAGCTCCGCGTCGAGTCTAAGAAACCCGTTGCATTTGTGATGGACCGAAGCAAGTTCGACAAGACCCTCTATCAACAGGCCAAAAAAGCGGGCGCGGAAATCCACTTGAACACGAGTGTGATGAACGTGAAGGGAAATACTATTTTCACGCAGAGCAAAGGAAAAGGCGGCGTGAAAAAATCAGACATTATTGTGGCAGCCGATGGAGTCAACTCGCGCCTGCGAAAACTCGCAGGAATTGAAAGCAAACCCACTGACTTTGTACATTCCTATCAAGTGAAAGCCGCCGGAACATTTGACCCGCGCTTCGTTGAATTATATTTTGGAACTGATTTTGCACCGGATTTTTTCGCATGGGTCATTCCCGAAAATGAAGAAAGTGCTAAACTAGGATTAGGGTGCAGAGTGGGAGTAAACCCTGTGTACGCGTTCAAAAAATTCTTGAAAGAAAAACAAATTGACGTGCATATCAAATCCGACAACTCTTTCCTCATTCCCGCTGCTCAACCCATTCGAAAACTTGTCTCGGAAAATATGGTGCTGTTAGGAGACGCCGCGTACCAAACCAAAGCCACCACAGGGGGAGGCATTATCATGAATTGCAAATCGGCCGACATCCTCTCTTCTGTAATCCACGACCACGTGCATCACCAGGCTCCGCTCAACGAGTACGAAAAACGAATGGAACCCATCTTCAATGAATTAGAATTGCATTACAAAATCCACACGTTTCAATCGCGCATGAATGACGCGCAAATGGATAAACTATTTTTGAAACTCAAAGATGCGGGAATGGAACACTTTCTTTCTCAACATGGGGATATGGATGAGCCCTCGCGCTTCGTAAACAAAATGATCGCCCATCCCGGAATACTTTCACTCATCCCCGAAGCAGTGAAGTTTGCGTTCACCAAATAGCCGTTTTCGTCCGGATGCACCGAACTTAGGGAGACCCGCTGCGCGGTCTCCCGGCCTAATTCACATTTTTTGCATTTTGAAAAATAGGCAATAATTCATCTCGGATTTCATCATTGGCAAAATAAAAAATGGTTGGAATAGGGTTGTATCCCTTGGCGGCACGCTCTAATTTAATTTTTTTAATTTTTTTTCCATCAATATCATAGGGGAGCACGCCGCAATTTTGGGCAAATGAAAAAGGAATAAACGCATCATGCGCATCCACGTGAAAACCCGTCATCGCGCCGAGTTTGCCAAGAGCTACATCCACTATTCCTAAATGCATGCTTTCAAGGGGAGCGGGAGCGTAGCCTTTATTCTGCACTTTTGATATGCCCTCCTTCGTAAGCAAACGAACGGTAGCAATATTTTTAGGAGGTGATTTTTGTTTCTCGTGTTCGCTGCACTTATTTTCAAATGACCAAAATAATTTCTTTTCTAGAGGGGAATAAATAATCGTAGAAAAAAACTCATGCACATCCTCTTTGGCGCGTGAGAGTCCAAACCCCACTGCAAAGCGATTTTTTCCATTGGCAAATGCGCGCGTTCCATCAATAGGGTCGCAGTGCACCACTAATCCATTGGAGTAATCTCCCTTGAAAAAAAACTTTAAGTGGGTTTCTTCCTCTCCATTAAATGCGAGGTGAGTGAACCCCTTTCGAATCAACTCGGACAAGGCCATTTCTTGAATACCATGATCCACCACCGTGACGGGGGATTCGCGGAGTGTTTCTGCAATTTTAATTGTTTTATTCTGGCGCTCAATCTTCCCATAATATGGCAGCGCTAACTCTCCCGAAAAAACGGCAAATTCCTTCAACAACTCAAACAGTTTTTTGGACTCGGGCATGACGTGAACACGGTGGGGGCATATTTAATGGAAACTATTTTTTTCCCGCGCTCGCTTTCATAAACTCATGAAAGAAGGGGCAGGGTTTATCCAACCGTGATGTTAGCTCGGGATGTGCCTGCGTGGCCATAAAGAAAGGATGGTCGGGGAGCTCCATGATTTGCATAATATCCTGCTCGCGCGCTTTTCCGGAGAACAAGAGGCCGGCATTTTCCAATTGTGAAATGTATGTGGGGTTAACCTCGTAGCGGTGTCTGAAACGCAGACGTGCCACGGGACCAAATAATTTTTCGGCTTTCGTTTGGGGTTTAATTTCAACATTCTGCCCGCCCAATCGCATCGTGGCACCTTTCTCGAGCACATTCACTTGATCCGGAAGCAAATCCACGACCGGATGAATGGTTTTAGGATTAATTTCAGTGGAGTTTGCCAGCGCGAGACCACAACGATTGCGTGCAAACTCAATGACTGCGAGCTGCATACCATAGCATAATCCCAAATAGGGTGTGTTGTGCGTGCGTGCATGTTGTATGACGGAAATTTTTCCCTCCGCGCCGCGGGAACCAAATCCCCCGGGAACAATAATACCATCCATTCCACGCAACGCGTCTTGCACGCTCACGCGGCCTTCCTCAATGTGAGTGGTTTCCACCCAGTGCACGCGCGGAATCACATTTGTGTGCGCCCCCGCATGGTGCAATGCTTCAATGACACTCGCATAACTGTCTTCGAGCTTGGTGTATTTTCCGCACAACGCAATGTTAATTTCTTTGGGAGCGTGCTGCATGTTGTTGACGAGGGTTTTCCACGTTTCTAAATTGGGCTGCGCATTCAAGGAAAGTTTTTCATTCAACTGGCGGAGCATTCCCTCCTCGTGAAAAACAAGGGGAATTTTGTACACGTTATCCACATCCAAGCCCGTGATGACGGCTTCTTTATCAATGTCCGCGAACAACGCAATTTTTTCTTTAATGGACTCATCCAACATTCGCGCGCAGCGGCCAATAATAATATCCGGCTGCAACCCCCGTTGACGCAAAATATTTACACTCTGCTGCGTGGGTTTGGATTTCTGCTCTTTTGTTCCCGCGAGAATAGGAATGTAAGTCAAGTGAACGTACGCAATGTTGTTTACTCCCACATCTTTCTTCAATTGTCGCACGCTCTCCACGTACAATTCATTTTCCAAATCTCCGATTGTACCGCCGACTTCAATTAACACCACGTCGGGTTTTTCCTCGTTCACCACGTGCATTATTTTTTCTTTAATCGCGTTGGTGACATGGGGAATGTATTGCACGGTTTTTCCCAAATAATCTCCCCTGCGTTCTTTTTGTCTCACACAATCAAAAATTTTTCCCATGGTGAGATTCCAGTGTGATTTTGGAGTGACATTGAGAAACCGTTCATAGTGGCCAAAGTCCATATCGACTTCGCCGCCATCGTCCAACACGAACACTTCCCCATGTTCAATAGGATTCATGGTTCCCGGATCCACATTCAAATACCCATCCATTTTGATGGGGACGACTTTCAACCCCGCGGAAACGAGCAAACGCCCAATGGATGCGGCAGCAATTCCTTTGCCTAAACCGGAAACGACTCCGCCAGTGACAATAATGAATTTGGTTTGCTTTTTTTCAGAAAGAGAATCCGGAGTGTTCATAGGCATCCGGACGGGATTAACCGTTTTCTAGTATTTAATTCCTGGCGTGAAAAAATGAATAGCCCCACTGCGATTCGAACGCAGGTCCTGGGAGTCAGAGTCCCATATCCTTGACCACTAGACGATGGGGCTATTCCAC
>CAYZPC010000007.1:0-24255 GCA_964480705.1 uncultured archaeon
ATACCTCGGGGACGACCCGCCGCCCTTTTAGAAAAAGGGCGAGCAAAATCGCAGCCGCCGATTGGCGGCATGTCAATGGCGAATTACACGAGCGTGGCCACAAACATCAACACGACACCAATTAATGCCATGACGATGAAAATAATCACTGAATCAATGGTGAGAACGCTTCCAAAATTTACAATAAATAAAAACAAATCCGCGAGCACGAACAACACACCAAATGCGAGCAAGGCCATTGAAATCATTCGGTTTTGGTTTCCGACGCCGCGCAACTTTATTTCATCCTGGTCGACTTTGACTTGCTGAACATCTTTTCCTAACTCATTCACGCGCACGCGAATTCGTTCGGCAAGGTCGGTGAATTTTGTCACCGTATCGCTGGTTTGTGTTTCAAAATTTCGGCGCTGCATAGAGAGTTGGTTCTCATACGCTTCCAAATCTTTCTTCACCGTTTCTGCCATCCCTTTGGTGGAAGCTTGCACTGCGGCTTGGGCCTGCTGCTGAACAAATGCATTCAAGTTCTGTTTCTCCGCATCCACATCCTGTTTGACAATTTTAGAAATTTCACTGCGCAACAAGGCAAACGTATCGGCCTGCGCGAGCAAGAGCAAACGCTGCGCCTTCTGAGGTTCTACACCCAACTGCTGCAAGGTTTGAAGAATTTTCTGCTCGGATTCGCCCTCGCGAACCATGGTTTGAATAATCTCAATAATTGAAGGCTCGCTGCCGGGAGAAGAAGGTTGAGAAGGAGGGGCAGGCATCAGGCATCACTTCCATTGGCATCAGCATTCATATCGGGAGAGGGTGTTTGAATTCCATTCGTGTCGGTGCCCGGGAGCACTAACACCGTGTATTCGTGCTCAATCAGCACATCCGAGGAAGTGAAGACGCGTATTTTAAATGAGAGGTCTTGACGCGCAACTAAAGGAGTAAAGGAAAGCGACACAGTGCTATCCGCCTGAGGAGAAATACCCCAATCCTGCACAGGGGGGTTTTCGCCCCACGCTGAATCGTTTAATTCGAGCGACACGGAAACAATATGGGAAAAGGAATCTTTGCTGCGGCCCGTCAGACGCACGGAAACGGGTTTATGCTGCGTACCCACGGGATCAACCTCAATGGTAGCGGAAAGAGCAGGAGTGGCGCTGCTGGAAGTTCCAGCCGGCAAAATGAGTTCGCGACTCAAATGATAGGGTGCGGACACGTGAATGGTGTACGAGTCATTTTCAACAAAATGAGGGTCCAATTCAACCGCGCGCGATTCGCCGGGGAGAAGAATATCTATGGACTGCACACCCGTTTCTTGGTTGGAGACGCGGTAGGATAGAGAGATGTGGCGGATGGCGTGAACAGAATCATTCACCACCAGAACTTTTCCGGTTGGATCAGTGGGGTCGGGAACAACATTAAGACCCGTGTTGAAAAACAAAAAATAGATGAGACTACCACCAAACGCGAGCAAGACGACAGCCATGACTTTCATAATTTTTTGGCGGCGAAGCTCATTCATGCACGGAAAAAGAAAAGCGCGTATTTAAGGGAAATGGAAAGAGAGAGAAAAAGGGATTATTTTTTGGCGGGAGCAATACCATTCTGCCAATCCTGAATAAGTTTAATGGCAGCCGCGTGCGTGTCGGGAACACCGCCGCGCTGCATTTTATTCCAGTGGCGCGCCAGAGATTCTAATTGTTCATCCCCATCGCCGCGAACACTCACACCGTAGGTGCGGACAATCCACTCTTTCCAATACGGGTGGTCGGGAAGCCATTCTAATAATTCCATGGCGAGCGTGTCCACATCTTTCAACTGATTCACACTCTTCGCGTTGAAAATCATGAGCTTAAAGTTGTCTCGCTCATCAATGGGAATCACGCCGGGCGTGTCAATCAGATACACATCTTCTTTCAACTTCACAAACGATTTTCCGCGCGTGAAACCGGCTTGCTTTGAAGTGGGGGCAGCGTGCCTTCCGCTCAACGCGTTAATCACGCTCGACTTTCCGGCGTTGGGGTAGCCAATCACCGCAATTTTTCCCCCTTTTTCTAAACGCGAAAATAATAATGAGCGCAAACGGTTAATGTTTTTTTTAGGCGCACACGAAATGGGAATGGAATCCACTTCCTCGCGTTTGAATTCATCGGACGCGGGATTTTTTCCGTGCAACAAGTCCATTTTATTTAGCACAATAATGAACGGAATTTTTTTTCGATTGAGAAATTGTTCCATTTCGGCATTGCGCATGTACGCGGCAAAACGCGCGTCAACGATTTCTAACACCAAATCAGCATCTTTAACAGCTTCAAAGGCGTGGCGAAAGAGGGAGGACATACTCTCAACTTGCTACAAGAGCTTTAAATGACCCGTGTATTTTTTGAGGTCATTTTCGGACGCGGGACCAATGCCAATGCACGTTTTCGTGTTGGGGGCAATTTGCGTGTGGCCGGCATCGGTGATGAGTGCAGTGGGAAATTTGTTTTTCACTTGCTCGAAAAGCTGGAGAAGTTCTTTTTCAGTGTCAACTTTACACACGATTTTTTGCATGCCCTCATCCAACCATTCTTGGTATTCGTTTCCCCATTTTCGTTCCTGGGATTTCAAAAAAGCAGCAATGGAAGCGTGCGCGGCTTGTGCACATGTTTTTCCGGTTCCCATTTTGAGGTCTTTTCGAACCACGATGACTTGCGTGTACATGACAAAAACTCTCACGACGCGAGTTTAAAGGGGCTTCCATCGCCTGGAGAAAAAAATGTCACTTACTGGTCGGGGCGATAAATTTCCGTGTCTGCGTTGGAAGCATTCTGAGAGGCTTCGGTTTGAGCTGGAGAAGACATTACTTCGCCATCGCCCATCTTTACCCCGCGCAGGGTGACGGTTTTGGTGATGCCATTCTCATCCCACAAGGAAGAAAACTTCTTGGCTTCGTGCATGCCTAACCATAATTGTCGCTCGGTGGGGTGCTCATATCCTTTGAGAGTGTACATGCGGTTGTACGCCAGGAGAATGCGGTCCCCTTGAATGGCTTTAATCGTGAAAAGAGGAGAACCGTCTTTCAATAACTCAATGGCTTCTCCCTCGTTAACGGTAAAACTTTTGGTTTCGCGCTTCTTGGCAAAAGGAGGCTTCCAATCCTGTGCTAATGATTCAACTTCAACGACGGCGTGCATAAAGACTCAACCCCTGTACTTTCAAAACAACCCTGAGCGGATTGGAAGGATTACGGTTTCAAGATATATAAGCTTAGAGTACCCGTTCGGCGGGAAGGTTCCTGAGGGTTTAAAGCGAGAAAACACGTTCAACACGTATGGGCTTCCTCCAACTCCTCGAAAGTGCCATCACCTACATTCAGGGCGTGCAGCGGAGGCATGACTATTTGGGCCTCACTCTGCGAGAAAATGGAAAAAGGGGAGTGAACGCACACCACGGGGAAAAGACTCTCGAAAAGAATGTGGCAGAGGGCATTGAGATCATTCAAAATAAAGGAAAAATAGTGGGAGTGGACAGTGGGTTTGCGGGGCAATCATTTTACTCCTTAGATTTAATGCTTTTGCGCACGGTGGGAACGTGCTTTACGTATGAGGAAGGAAAACTGGCGCGCGCGACGTATCATCCAGAAACCAATACGCTGCCGGAACCCATCATTAACACGCAAGGGTTGGAACGCGAGGACTTTCACAAATTTGTATCATTGACACGACAACAAGCGGAAGTAAAATGTGCCACGGAAATGATTGAAAAAGAAAAACCCAACGCGTGCTTCATGGATGGAAGCTTGATTTTACACCCGAATGATAAACCGAGTACGGACTCATTGTTGAAAAAAGAATATGAAAAAACAATTGCAGCATATGTAAAATTATATCACACCGCGGAGAAAAATAATTGCTTACTGATTGGAGCGATTGAGGATTCACGCTCAACAAGATTAGCAGAAATGATGCACGAACAACAACTCATTACGATGGAAAAAAATGAAACACTATCGGATGTTTCTCTGTTAGACAAAGCACTGCACGCGGGGGAACGAAGCATGGTTTTTTCCCTCGCGGAAAAAATAGACAAACATGCCATATTGAATGACTTTCCCCCCGAATGGGCGGGGCAACTATTCGCGTGCTACATCAAACCCTCACAGTGGGACTATCCCTTGCGCGTGGAATTTGTTTCTACACCCGAAAAAGCAGCAGCGAAAGCAAATGAAGCAAGTTCAGTGGCACTAGCGCAGAGCCGAATGCACAAAGAGTATGCGTTTCCATCCGTGCTCATTGAAGCGGATTTGAGAGCGGGACTCAAACCAGCGGAAGTAGAATTGGTGAGCGATAAAATTTTGAGCAAACTGGGAAGACACACGCTGCGAATGAAGCGAAGGGATCGACGACCGTTTTAGTTATCGCGGTTTGTGCATGGGCAGGCGACCAAGGCCGCGCTGCGTGCGTTTAGTTATGCGAAAATGCTTGTAACTAGTCTTTTCACTGATATGCTGATTCCAAATAGATTGAATATCCTCAAAAAGTTGAGCACGCCCCTCGATGGCTTGGCGTGACAAACCTAAACCCGGCCGAAGCACGGTGCGTCGAATACGAGTGAGAAATGTTTTTTTTGGAGCAATGAGCGGCTGTAAAAAAAATGGGGAATCGGTGGTGAACAACCAAGGGACTTCAACCTCCGTAATTCGACCTTCGCGGAGGAGGCGCAAATAATCACTGCTCTTCTGAGAAACCTTTTGATGTTTAGTGGTGACGCTAAAAGTACGAAGACTGGCATTCCAACTGTGCTCGCGAATTAGCTGATCGATGAGGCGATAATGGGTTGAAACTGAACCCCCGGAAAACGCTTCATCGATTAGAAAAATAGATTTGTGTCTCTTTCCATTTTTAGTGCCAAATACGCGGCTAATCATATCATCCAACTCACGCTTCTTCTGGCGAGGAGTCATGGACTCCTCGAATTGAGGGGGGAGGGACTCATACATGTTTTTTCGCTCCACTTTATGCTGCTCGCCTGTGCGGGGATAAACAATAAGAGGAATTAAGGAAGATTTTTTCTCTAAACTTGCAATGAGTCGAATCGTTTTTACAATGGGCTCGGCACCGCGCAAAGGGGCAATTATCACATCTGGACGCTCCACCACGATGTGGCGATACAACTCGTAACAGGCGCGATAGAAGTAAGTGAGTTCGTGGAGTGAATACGGATGTTTAGCCAACTCGCGAAATTGTTTTTTATTCACGCGACGGGGCTCGGAAGACATGAAAAACTAATTCGTTATGAGTATTAAAACAAAGCCCGGCGCCCCGCCCCCCATACCCTTAAAACAGTACAAAACGTATGTGGAAAATATATGCCCGAAAAACAGGAAGAAATGGGAACGGTAGTGTCCAACCTGGAAGGACCATCCCCCAGCCAAGTGGATTTTGTCGTGTTAAATGGAAAAGTGCACCGCGGGCAGTTTGTGGAAATACCCTACTCGGAAGGAACCCTCATGGGAATGGTTTCTAACGTGTTGAAAACAAACAAATACTTTGAACGCGCCGATGCAGTAAAGGAATTTGAGGCACAGGGAACTAAATTGTTTGAACAATTTCCCGTGCACGATTGGGAATATGTGATGGCACAAACGGTGCCATTGGGAGTGTTTGTGGAAAATAGGTTCAAACGCACCACATTTCCCCCCAGCCCGGGAAGCAAAGTGTATAATGCCAACGCGGAACACATTCGAAAATTCTTAGGATTGGATGAAGAGAAAGGATTGCAATTGGGCACGCTAGAGTTTCACCCTGTGGAAGTAAAATTGAATTTATCTAAATTATTGCAGAAACATTTAGCGATTTTAGCGATGAGCGGTGCGGGAAAATCACACACGGTGTCCTGCTTGTTGGAAGAACTTTTATCTCGGAAAAAAGAACACGGGAGAGTAGCAATCGTAGCATTTGATGTACATGGCGAATACACTAATTTTGCCGAACCCGTGACGGATGAAAAATACACGGATTATTCCAGCCAAACACGATTGATTCGGGCGCGGGATTTGAGAATAGGGGTGCCGAAAGTGTCATTGGGAACATTCTCCGCATTATTACCCAACGCATCCCCTGCGCAAAAAAGGGAATTGGGAAAAGTCATTCAACACTTGCAACAAAAAATGAAAGATGGACAAGGACCGTATGATTTGAATGACATTCGGCATGCGCTCGTGGATGAATTGAATGGAAAGGATGCAAAAGAAAGCGTGATAACTGCCCTCATTGGATGGTTGCATGAGTTGGAAGACCTTCAATTGTTTGGAAAAGCAGACAATCCTGCGTTATTGGATTTGGTACAGCCGGGAGTGTTGACGGTAGTGGATTTATCGGATATTATTCACCAGCACAAGAAGCAAGTGATTGTGGCGTATTTGTCGCAGCGGTTGTTTTACGAACGAAGAAGCAAAAAAATTCCCCCCGTGACCATTGTATTAGAAGAGGCGCACAATTTCATCCCCAACCAATCGAGCAAAAATGAATCCATTGCAAAGGGAATAATGCGCACGATTGCGCGCGAAGGACGAAAGTTTGGAGTGAGCTTGTGTCTCATCTCGCAGCGACCCATACAACTGGACACCACGACATTATCGCAATGCAACACGCAACTCTTACTGCGCATCACCAATCCATATGATATCAAACACATTGGAGAAAGCGCTGAAGGATTATCCGCGGAAAGTTTGGGAATGCTGACCGCTCTGAAAGTGGGAGAAGGATTGTTAATCGGAGAAGCGGTGAACGCGCCCACGTTTTTCAAAGTAAGGCAGCGAAAATCACAACCCTCACGACACGAAGGAAGCTTGGAACACGCGGCACAATCCTACGAGGAAAACGAAGCCAAAAATAGAAAAGAAACGGAAGATTTGTTGTAAAAAAAAAAAAAAAAAAAAACATTTTTGTGCGCTATAACGAAATTGGAAGTTATGTATCATACTTATAGATAACTTTGGTTTTGGTTGCGTGTTTTTGAAAATAGTTTTCTCGGAACCAACGGCGGTTTACCCTTTGCACAACGATATAGTGCGACGCGCACACGAGTATTCTTTGTATGTCTCCCAATACATACTCCTTAACGGCAGTGTCGGCCCGCGATGAACGCAAAACCATTGATGTTACTTTTACAAACTCACACACGAAAAAAATCAAACCCTTTCCCTTTTTCCCTTCTTTTTATCTCCCCCGCACTTCCACTACTCCATTTGAAAAAATTCTCGAAACCATTTCACGCCCGCCGCTGCAAACCATTTCACATGAATACTCTACGCAAGTTATTTGCGGAACATGGAGAGAATTGAAACAGGTGGCGCAACACATTCACACTAACACCAATTATTTTCCTCAACTCATTGAACCCGAGAGACAATTTCTCCTCACGCAGAATTGGAGATACTTTCAATCATTTGATTCAACGCTCTCTCCGCTCAACGAAGCATTTTCAGACGTTCCCATTCCTGGATTAGCTGAACCATTATATGCCACGCTCCACGGCGCACGTGCCCACAATCCCAAACTCGAACAGGAATTGCGCGAACGAATGGTAGTCAGTCACGAATTATTCCTCCCCTACACGGATGTGCCCCTTTCACCCAATGAACAACTTGAAACCCTTCTCGCCAACCACCTGTTTACCAACCACACTCCCCTCCCTTTGCAAAAAGGAAATTTTACAACGACTTCAACATGGTCGCACGCGCAACGTACCCGCGCGAATGAACTCATTTATCAAACCCCATTCGGAATAGGAGAAGGAAAATGCGAATGTTGTAAACCAACCAATCTTTTCCACGCATCCTTACATGAAGGAAGCACCATTGACGCGCGCGTGACACAAGATGGAGTGTACATTCACACGAATGATAACGCATTAAGCCAAAGATATCATGAAAAACATTCAGGAAAAGAAAAACGACTCGCCCGCCAAAAAGAATTTGGACTCTCAACATGTCCCATTGGACCCTTGTTCCGAAATGAAACCATTTCCCTCTCACTCAACGAGGCGCGAAATGAAATCAAACAAGGAACGCTCTCCGGAGAAATCAACCTCGCGCATGCATATTGGAAATGCTCCAAACAACCCTTCCTGCTTGAAAAAATAAACCAAAACCTCTCCACGCGAGCACAAATACATGACGTGCGCCAAAACGCGCTCACGCAGCCTTACTTAACACAATTCCAGCTCGCCTACACCGCGCAAGTGCAGAAGGACCCGCTTGTACAATTGCATACACTCGCCGCACGCCGAACCAAGGAATGGGCACTCAACCTGGGAAACCACCTCATTTTCCATTCTACACCGTGGAGAGAAGCCACCCACGCCCAACTCGTCGAAAAGGCCGTTTTAGGCTCAAATTGAATAAAAGCCTCCAAAAACGCATTTTAGTGAATTTTATTTAACCCCCTCCAAAAGGGAAGAATACGCGTTTTCCACCCGTTCGAAGGTTGCTTTATATTCGTTTCCCAGCGGTTTTCTTCTATATGGCAACCATTACTCGCTTTGAACAAACCCGCATCATCGGAGCCCGAGCCCTCCAATTGGCCTTCGGCGCACCCGCCTTGCTCGTGGACAAAAAAGCGATTACCCCCTATGATTTGGCCAAGGCCGAATTTGAGGGAAAAGTTATTCCATTATCGGTTATTCGAAACCTGCCCAACGGCCAACACATTCGAATTGAGGTGAATTAAGCATGGGAAAATCCGTTCCGAAAGGAATCAAAAGCAAAGCCAACATTATTCTGAAAGAAATGCCTGAATCATTCAACGAAAGTTTTGAAAACAACAAGTTGAAAGTCAAAGAACTCAAATTACCTTTTTCAAAATGGACCACCAACGTCATGGCTGGTTTCATGACGCGCCACTTCAAAAAAATCCGCAAAGCGGAAACAAAGAAAGAAGACGCTCGAAAAAAGGCCGAGACCAGCATGAAGGAACACCCCGACATGAAAAAGTCTCACGCTCAACCTACCATGCACATGCGCATTGAGAAGCAAGCCGAAGAAGTTGTGAAAGAATAAACACATTCTTTCACTCACCCCATTTTTTCTATTTTTATTATTTTTTAACAATGGTCTTCAAATCTTTTTCTAAATTATTTTCGTCCCAGCATCAATCAATTTATTCAACGGAATGGTGACACCATCCTCATTCTTCTCACGCTGCAACACGTATAACGATCCAGTAGCCGCTTTCTCAATCTCCGACGCATGCGTAATCACAAACACCTGATCCACAAGCGCGGGAAGGCGATCCTTCAGCATGACGGTTAATGCTTGCACCGATTTCACATCCAAATTGTGCGTGGGTTCGTCTAAAATAATCCACGAAAGCTGACGCGTGAGCACAAACGCAATGGCCATTCTCAACGCTAACGCGGCTGCGCTGCGCTCTCCACCCGATAAAGAGGATTCGGCCGAGATCCAATCCCCACGCTTCTCTTTGACAGTTAACACGTAGTCGTTATCCTGAATGAGAACCTTTGCCAGCGTAAAATCCTCATACGGATACACGTTCGGCCACAACTCAGACAAGGCAGCATTAATCGCCTCAATCACACCCTCGCGTAATTGCTGCTGCGTAACCACTAATGATTGGGAAAACACGCCCAACACTTCCTCCACACTCCGCGCATGCTCCAAGCGCTGCGAAATCGCCTCGCGCTGCTCGTTTAATTTCTCTGCACTCACTACGCGTTCTGACAATTCCTTTTCAGCGGAAGAAACCAAGTGAATCTCTCTCACACACGCTTCGGTTTCACTCGAAATAGTCGAAAAGCGCGAAAAAATAGTTTGAAACTCGTCCCGCGCCGCGGAAAGAGACAAAAGAGCGTGTTCATTTTCCGCCAATTGCCGCTCTACTGCCCCCAATTCTTCTTTTACTTTAACCATTTCCATGGCTTTATCCAGTTTTACTCCGCGAACGCGCAACAGGTCCATTTCCTCAGCAGAAGGAAGGGCACCAAAACGCTCAAGCGAAGAGTGAGACAAAGCCACGTCCTTTTCAGCAAACGAAATCTCTTTCTCCAACACCTCACCATCTTTAGCCTTCGCCAGCAACACCGCCATGCGCTTCTCTTCCTCTTCGAGGGTGTGTAAAATAGCCTCGCACCCATTTTTTTCCGCTAGAATTTTCGAATAGGCTGCCGAAAAATCCGCCTTCTGCTGCAAAATGGCATTCTTCTGTTCACTCAACGCCGAAACAAGGGCACCCTTATGCGCAGGGTTAATTTCCTGCTTGCACGTGGGGCAATTCGCATGCAGCGAAGCAAAAGACTTCTCATCATTCGACAATTCAATCAGTTGCGCGTCAAACACTTTCTGTGCCGAAACAATTTCTTGAATCTTTTCCAGCGCCGAAGCATGTTTTATTTTCAAATCCGATTTTTGCTGCACCACTTTTTGCTGATCTTCGACTAATTTTGGATAAGATGTTCCCCCAAACGCGGTTGACCAATCCTGCAAACGCTTTTCAGCCAGTTCTTTACGCTGCAGCGCACGCTGGTGCTGCAACTCCAGAAGACGATGCTGCTCCTGCTTAGCCGAATACTCTTTGACACGCACAACGAGAGAATTCTTTTCATTTTCTAATTCGGAAAAAGGTTTAACCGCTAAATCAGCGTGCTGTTTCTCAAAAGCAGACCACTGCCCATGCAACACATCTCTTTTGGATTTCAATTGGTGCACTTTTTGAGAAAATTGTTCAAATTGCTTGACTTTTTCCTCCGCCGCCGACTTTTGACTCGCGAGCAAAGACTTTTCCTCACTGAGCGATTGTTTCTTCGCATCCAACTCGCGATGTTTGACTTTCTGCTCTTCTAAACGTGAACGAAGCTCATTCACATCATGATTCTTCATTGCTGCGTCTAGCTGTGAAAGAACGTGCTTGTCACTCTCTTGGCTTTTTCTAAACTGATTAAGAACATTATTCGCATTCGCACGCACAACCTCATACTTTTGCAAATCCAACAATTCATCAAATTTCTTTTTCCGGTCCGCGGGATTAAGTTTGAGAAAATAATCCACTTGGTTTTGTTCAGAGTACACAGCGCGGGAAAACAATTCATACGTGACTTGCAGCTCTTGCTCCACACGCTCCGTAACTTGACTGGGTTTGGGCCCGACGAGAAGATTATCATTCAAATATAGACGACCCTCATTCGTGCCCGTGCGTTTCACCACGCGCTCGACACGATACTTTTTATCGCCGATGCGGAAGCAAACCTCCACACGAGCCTGGTCTGCGGACACGGGCTTTCGCATGAGCAAATCATCGGTTGACACGCGGCGGTTTTGCAACGCGGGAAAGGTTCCAAAGAGACCATAGCATAATGCATCAGTCACGCTACTCTTACCTGAACCAATTACCCCCACCATCACATTTGTTCCCTTGCGGAACTTTAACGTAGAGTTTTTGTGGGTCTTCCAATTTTCTAGCGTAATAGAGTCAATCATCCGGGTTCAAACGATTAACGCCGCGGAGAAATATAACGGTTGGGGAAGAAAAAATCCGAAAAAAAAAGAAAATTAATTGAAATCTTACAACAAGGTCATGCCTTCGACTTCCACACTTTCAACGGAAGGAAGGGATTCAATTTCTTTAGTCAACAAATCAATGGCATCGTCTTTCTTCTCCGGAATCAAATAACCGGCTTTCAACACGATAATTCCAAAACCAATAGGTGCGCGTTGAACGTCTTTGCATTCTCCGTTCTTGCAGGCGCGAAGCTCTTTTTCGGTGGCTTCTAAGTTTTCCATATCCTTGGCGTTAACCTTGAAAATAATGAATGTTTTACCCATATTCGGTTCACACCCTGCGGAGAATTACGGTCCCACAAACCCTTCACTGGAATAAGTCTTAGATGACGCTCGGCAATGGGCGCAGCGAACAATCTTCACTTTGGGGTTAGCCGGGTTGGGAAACTCGACAAAATTGTCAATAACTTGCGTATTACAGCTCGTGCAGGTCTTCATAGACGAAAACCCCTGGGAAATGAATATAAACGAAACTCTCGACCCCCCAAAAACAGGCATAAACAGGCAAAATAAGGGGTTTCAAAACACGCGTTTAATAGGCTTTGTTGACCAATTTTTCTAAGTAAAGCACGGTTGGCCCCGTAGCTTAGTCTGGATAGAGTGTCGGGCTTCGGACCCGAAGGTCGGGGGTTCAAATCCCTCCGGGGTCGCTTTTACGCATAAATAGGAGAGGAACATTCAGCAGTAATGCCCCACTCACAAAATCCAAAACCGCGGCACGTGAGACCGGAAGTCATTGCGCGATTGCGCCGACGCATTCAACAATTTTCACTGAAAGAACACCTGTATAGTCACCTGCTCGCTGCGCGCGCATTATACAAAACGAAAGGAAAAATAGACCCTATTAAAATGGCTGAAAAAAATTTGCGCACAGCCATCTTTGCTAAAAAATATAAAATTGCACTCCAATTAGTCATGCGTCGCGAGGGAATTGAAAACAAATTATTCTATGATGAAATGAATTCACTATTATTTGACTTAGCGCGAACACCCGAAACAGAAAATCGAACACACCATCAACAAATCATCATCGAACGAATTGAGAAGACACTCCTGCAACATGGTATTGAACCCCAAAAATTTTATGAGGAACTGGAAAAAACAGTCCGCGAATTAAACGCAGAATAATAAAAATGAATCAGCGGTCTGTCAGACCGCCGTCCACAATAATTGTTTGTCCCATGACATAGCTTGCTGCATCGGACGCAAGAAAGGCAACCGTTTCCGCAATTTCAACGGGCTTTCCCATTCTTCCTTCCGGAATAATATGAACCAACCCCGCGGCTGCATCCTTTGTCAAACCGGCCTTTACTCCCGGTGTACGAATCGCGCCCGGAGCAACGGCATTCACGTGAATATTGTATGGAGCCATTTCTAACGCAAGTGCACGTGTAAAACCCATAATGCCTGCTTTGGTGGTGCAATAATGAACCAATCCGGGAAAGCCCACGCTCACGCCCGCAATGGAAGCAATGTTGACAATCTTTCCATATTTTTGCTTCATCATGTGCGGCAGCACCGCTTTAGTGGTGTTAAACACCCCGTCCAAATTCACGTTCATGACATGATCCCATTGTTCGCGCGTCATATCCTTGAAGGGAACAAACGGATACACTCCTGCGTTGTTGACCAAAATATCCACGCGACCAAATTTCTTAATCGTCTGTTCAACTAAGTGAGAACAATCCTTGAATTCTGACACATTCGTGCGCACATGAAAATGTTTTCCACCGCGTGATTTGGAAGAACACACCACGACCTTCGCACCATACTTTGCTAATAAATCCGCAATTCCTTTACCAATACCTTTTGTGCCGCCGGTAACAATAGCGACTTTACCTTTGAGAGAGATCATATGCACGCTCAACAAATACGGAGAATATAATGTTCACGCGCACAAACAAGGTTAACGTGCGTAAACCATTAATAGTGCAAGAAAGATGCTAGTGCATGGCCCTCACACCATACCGGGATATTCTATTTACCGCGCGATGGCTGCAGAAAAATATTCAACTCGTGCGTGTGGACGGACACGAATATGAAAAAAAATTCGGCACACGAACACCGGCCGAAATTCTCGAAAGCAGACAAGTCAGCTACATGAATGCTTGTCCCGACATGACGATGGCATTCATACTACTCCTCAAACGTAAAGGATATCGCCCCACGATGGTTATTGAACAGCGCGAAGGACAACGAACAGGATCCCCTACGCTTCATTTGGCAACTGAAATAAACCTAAATGGAAAAACAATCACAGTAGACTTTGCAGACAGCCGGAGAATCATACACTACACTGGACGATACCAACCGAAAAAATCCCATACGCAGAGAAGCTATCGCGTCCACCGCTATTCAAGCAAGAGAATTGGCCCAAACACCACGCTCAATCAAATTATTCGAGTGCGAAACACATCGCAATTATACAAACGTTTTTCACACGTCACACCCGCTGCAGCAAAAGCAGTCTTTGAAGCGATGAGAAGAGACGATAGTCCACGACTATTCAACATGGTCACGCGCAGAAAACGCGTCATGAAACGCGTCCGCTAGCACTACAAAAATCCTTTTTTCTTCAGGATTTTCTTCAAATCAAGCGCACCCTTTTCGCGCAGGGCATAATTGACTTGCACAATAGGTTTATTCACGCGCACAACGGACGCTAAATTAATGGGGGTGCCGGACACAATGTAATCCGCCTCGCACGCGTTGAGGGTTTTTTCCAATTCCTTCACTTGCGCAGGAGAATACCCCAACGCAGGAACGACCATCTGCAATTGCTTGTATTTCTCAAACGCCTTCGTAATGCTTCCTTGCGTGAAGGGGCGCGGGTCCACAATTAATGCATTTTTTTGTTTCGCAAAAACAGTTCCCGCGCCGTAGGACATTCCACCATGTGTCACGGTGGGACCGTCTTCCACGCAAACAACCTTTTTTCCGCGCAAACTAACCTTACTTTCCGTGCTCAACACGGAATCCGCGTGAATAATTTTAGCGCGCGGATTGTAATGACGAATCGTCTTCAACACCGATTGAATTTGAGAAGGATGAGCATCATTCTCTTTGTTAATAATCACCGCATCTGCCATGCGCAAATTCGTTTCACCGGGATGGTAATGCATTTCATCTCCCGCGCGCAACGGATCAACTACCACAAATAACAAATTAGGCTGAATAAACGAAAAATCATTGTTGCCGCCGTCCCAAATAATCACATCGGCTTCTTTCTCGGCTTGACGCAGGATTTTTTCATAATTGACTCCCGCATACACGACTAACCCTTCGCGAATGTGCTTCTCATACTCTTCTCGCTCCTCAATCGTGGCTTTATGTTTTTTCAAATCAACCAGTTTTCCATATCGCTGCACTTCCTGCTTGACTAAATTTCCATATGGCATGGGGTGGCGAATCACCACGCCCTTTTTTCCAATTTTTTTCAACAACTGGCCAATCTTTCGAGTCGTTTGACTTTTTCCTGAACCCGTGCGCACCGCACAAATGGCAATCACAGGCTTCGTGGATTGCAACATCGTGGAATGCGGCCCGAGCAAGCGAAAATTAGTCCCCGCAGCCAAGCACTCCGACGCTTTGTGCATCACATACTCATGGGGAACGTCCGAATACGCGAAAACAACCTCATCAATGCGGTGCTTCTGAATTAATTTCGTAAGTTTTTCTTCCGGCAAAATGGGAATGCCCTTCGGATACAATTTTCCAGCGAGTTTAGCCGGAAACTTTCGGTCATCAATGCCTGGAATTTGGGCGGCAGTAAAACACACGACCTCGTAGTAGGGGTTGTTCTTGTACACTTGATAAAAATCAAAAAAATCGCGGCCCGCCGCGCCCATAATAATAATCCGTTTGCGTTCTACAAGGGGCATTGTTTCCATACTCGACACATCCCAGCCGGTGACGCAACTACAAGGTGCGCACGCGCCATTATGGCAGGAAAGGTTCTTTGCCTTTTAAGAATGCACTCAACGCGCGCAAAAAAGAGGCATCGGATTGAGAATGACTCACTAGCGCGGACTCGCGCACTAAAACGGCTTTTTGCAATGCAGGTTTAATTTCCCCTTTTTCGCTTTCCGCGGCGCGCGACAACTCCAACTGCAATGCATCCGTGAATTTCCACACTTTCCGGGAAATTTCAACCACGAGTTTTCCATCTTCTACACGAGGACCCGATAAAGGATTTCGATGCGCGGCGAGAAATTGCTCCGCGTGCTTTTCCTCCACAACCTTTGGACCGATTCGCACCACGCTTTTTTGCAAAATAGGATTTTCCACTTCAAAAATAATAAACGCGTGCTTGGATTCATCCGTCCAAAACCAGTTTCGAACCACGTGAAAATCGCGCTGCTCCACCGTGTTGGAAAGTTTGTTTGCGAGGCGATTCAACTGCCCCCACATCACATCGGAAAGCATTCCATCAGGATAGGGCATTTTGACTCCCACTAATTCTTCACGCTGCAACGCGGATTTTATTTGAGCGATGGCAAGGGGCTTACTTCTTTCCTTCATGAAAAATTTTTCACTTGGGTTTTTTACGAATGTTCGACACGCTAGAATAAGTCGCGCGAATTGATTATACGAAAGAGCGCCCGCCACGTTGCGAGAAGCATCAGTGGGGTCCACCACCAGCAAATGAGGGTGGTTGAATTGGGCGAGGGCAATGGAATCATTTCCGTGCGCGCGAGCAGGGTCAATCACCGTGTGGTCGCGCCAGTGAGCAATGCTCTCAATGGCTTTCTCAAATGTTTTATAGTGCAGGATGAGAATCTCCACTAAATAACCTGGAACACCTTGAAAGTGAACATCCGCCCCATACACGGAAACGGATTTGAAAAATTGCTTGAGTAAACGAACATCATTACACTGCCTCGGAGAGAGATTTTTTTTCATGTACGCTGCGTGGAAGGGCGTGCGGTCTACTGCTGAAATTTTCTGCGAGGCCTTCTCCACTTTGTACGTGGGAACAATCTCCACATTGAAACCATCCATTACTCCACGAACGTAGGGGTGTTCGCTATACGCTTCCTCATGAAAATTTTTTCCAAACACCGCATGACCTAATTTTAGTCCCGCGGCCTCAAATTTTTCTCTCGAAAGCGTTGGAGGATAAAACACAAAAATATCCAAATCTCTATCCCCGCGCAAATGCGTGTTTCGCGCGAGTGAACCCGCGAGTTTCACATCAATATGCGGCCCCTTCATCCCATTTATTTTTCGAATAAGTGCACGCACCATTTTTTGCTCGCCCAATACGTCGCTGCGCGAAGGAACAATTTGTTTCAACACGCTTTTTCGCCAAGAGGATGCCATACGTTTTCCCAGGAGGAGGGAGCAATCGTCTTAATAAAATCCCCCGGTCTCCAACGAGCATGACAACCGATTTTCCCACGGTGCGAGGCGTACAATTAGCCGAAACTCCCACGACACGCATCATGGAAGGATTCCCCTACAATGAATACCAGCTCAAACGCACCCCCTTCACGCCAGATGAAGACAAACTTTTTCACGCCCTCGCAGGAGCGCTAAACAGAAGCCTACACTCCGATGAATGGTCGGCCAAACTCCCCTCTTCCGTATCAAAATCATTTGCGAGCGCATTCAAAACAAATATTCTCTCGTACGCAGACACATCCGAAATTGTGGACAAACTCCCCTTAGACGAAGACTGGGAAAAAATGTCCGAACTGTTGCGAAAACTCTTCAGCGAACACGAGTCGCCGGCCACAAACATTAATCCACTCATTGAACGCATTCTGGATGAGGGAATTGGGTTCAGCTACTTGGGACCCCTCATGCGCGACCCACAACTAGAAGAAGTCATGGTGAATGGCACGATGCGAAACGTGTTTGTTTTTCATTCCAAATACGGCATGTGCAAAACAGACATTTTCATTCCGCAACATGACATGATGCTCCTCCGCATCATTGCGAAAGCAGCAAAATTCGCCGGAAGAGCATTCTTAGACAAAGAACCATTGCTCGATGCACGCTTGCCGGATGGTTCGCGTTTGAATGCCACGTATGAAAGCGTCACGCTTTCAGGACATTCGCTCACGATACGAAAGTTCACGCACAACACGCTCTCTATTCCCGAGCTCATCAAGAATGGAATGCTCTCCACCGAACTCGCATCCTTTTTGTGGGTGATGATTGAAGGAATGAATGTCCTCCCCATGAATGTGATTATCACTGGAGGGAGCGGAACCGGAAAAACGACCCTCTTGAATGCACTCGCGGCCGTGATACGCTATCGCGAACGCATCATTGCCATTGAAGACACAACAGAATTGAAATTTTTGCACCGCGATAATTGGATTTCACTCGAAGCACGACCCGCCAGCGGAAATGCTCCCGCGGTAACCATGAATGATTTGCTCCAAAACTCATTACGAATGAGGCCGGACCGACTCATCCTAGGAGAAGTGCGCGGGGAAGAAGCTCAAACACTCTTCGTTGCCATGGACACGGGACACCAGGGATGTATGGGAACACTCCATTCAAATTCTGCACGCGAAATGCTCGTACGACTCTCCACGGAACCCATGAACGTGCCCTCATCTATGGTGCACTTACTCAACATGGTAATTGTTTTGCAAAAAGTTCAAGACGTCAAAGAAGGAATGAAACGCCGCGTCATGCAAATTGCCGAAGTATCGCATTTGGACCAAAATGTACTATTATCCAATGTGTATGAACGCAACCCCGAAACAGATTTGATTATGCGCACCGACACCCCATCTCACTTAATGCAGGTATTATCCGACGCGAGCGGGAAAAGCCGGCAGTTTATTCAACAAGAATTGAATGTCCGCGAACAAATTTTGCGATGGATGCTCAAACGCAACGTACTTGAGTCCGAAAAAGTGGAAAAAATCATCCAACAATACTACTTTGACCCTGCCTCCGTAGTAGAGCACGTGAACAAGGACACATAACGCGGCATCGTTTTTCACGCACCCAAAACCCCACGCTTTATAATTCAAAACCGCGTGAATGCTACCATGCACACACGCGAAATAATGGGTATTTTTTTCCTCACCACCATGTTATTTTCCTCCCTCGCATGGGCGGACGCGTACGTGGTTGACCCCGTCGTGGAAAAAGCCAAGCCGCGCGAAACCATTGACATTGGACGCATCTCCCCCGGAGAAGCCGTTGAGATTATTTTCAACAAAAATGCAGGATACGGTAAAGACATTGAATGGAAACAAGCCCGCATTTCCAACACGCACATGGTGTATGGTTTTGCGACCCGCGACTCGGATGTGGGAACAGATTCTCTCATCACGCGCATGCAAACCAGCTCCATCACCCCTGAAGGAGTGTATGATTTTCCGCTCGAATTAGTGGGAGAAGAAGGCGTGCTTGTGAATGAAACCTACACGCTCCGCGTAACCATCCAAAAAAAATTATTGAACGGAAGCCTCTCCGCGAATCAACTCTCGGGAGGAGTCAATGAACCCTCCACGTTTACCGTTCTCGTGGTCAATGATTCAAGTGCGCCCGCGCGCGTGGAAGTAACTCCTGCGCTGCCCCAAATTTGGGCACAGGCACGCACCACCACGATTGACGCGCACTCCTTTGTAGAAGTCCCCATCACGGTCACCCCGCGCTTCGCCGGACCCAAAACATTTGACATTAAACTCACTAATTTAGAAAGCGGAGAAACCGTGTCCACACTCAAGGGGACGATTGTCGCCAACCCCACGCTGAAAGATAGGTACGCGGCGGGGTTGTATGGGTTTCCCTTCTTCAGCATTTCACTCGTGGCAAACTATTTAGTCAACGCATTCGTGAGCTTTTTGCTCTAAATACGCTCAACACGGAACGCCCTGCGGGACGACACTTATAATGGCTTCCTTTCCGAAAATAGTATGGAAAAGGAAACACGTGCACTCTCCACCCTCGCCCAGCGCGTCTATGAAGACTTGTCGAGCGGACGCATTCACACGAAACATCAACTGGACTCACGCAAACGAGAACTCGCGGATGGGTTAAACATCAAACACCTCCCCACCAACCCCGATTTACTCCCGCTCATTAAAGGAAAATTAACCCCCGAGCAACGCAAACTATTCATGATTAAGCCCGTGCGAAACATCTCCGGAGTGGCCGTGCTCGCCGCCATGGTCAAACCCCACATGTGCCCACATGGAACGTGCGTGTACTGCCCTAAAGGAATCCACCATCCTGCTCCGCCGGCCTACACGGGAGACGAGCCCGCGGCGCAGCGTGGATACCGCAATGAGTTTGATGCGTACAAGCAAGTGACTTCGCGCATCGCCCAGCTCAATGCCACGGGACAAAGCACGGATAAGTGCGAACTCATCATTATGGGAGGAACATTCCTATCGATGCCGCAGGAGTACCAGTATGAATTCATGCAAGGATGCTTAGATGGAGTGTCCGGACGCAAACACGAAACACTCACACAGACGATTCGGGCGTGCGAAAAGAGCAAAAATCGCGTGATTGGAATTACGATGGAAACGCGCCCGGATGTAGCAAAAATAGATGACATTAAACGAATGCTATCATGGGGCACTACACGAGTAGAAATGGGAGTGCAGTCCACGCATGATGACGTGTTAAAAACACTCAACCGCCAACACACGATTCAAACAACCATTGACAGCACGCAACGACTGAAAGATAGTTGTTTGAAAGTGGGATATCACATGATGAGCAAACTCCCCGGCTCAACACTAAAAAAGGACATGCAATCGCACATGGAAATTTTCACAAATCCTAACTTTCGACCCGACATGGTCAAATTTTATCCCGTGGCGGTGGTGGAAAACACCGCGCTGTATCAGCAATGGAAGCAAGGAAAATACGAGGAAATGACGCAAGAAGAAGCCGTGGAATTTTATTCTAAATTGAAACCCAAAATCCCCGAATGGGTGCGCGTCATGCGCGTGCAGCGAGACATTCCCTCGCAGAACATTTCCGCGGGAGTGAAAAAAACCAATTTGAGACAAGCGGTGCACGAACACATGCGCAAGGAAGGACTCGTATGCCGTTGCATCCGCTGCCGGGAAGTAGGATTCAAACACACGAATGAGGGAATTTTGCCGCAGAAGATTGAATTAGTGAGAAGGGAGTATGAAGCGAGCAAGGGAAAAGAAATTTTCCTTTCTGCGGAGGATGTGAAGCAGGACATTTTGGTAGGATTCATCCGCTTGCGCATTCCGCATGAACCCACGCTCAAAGAATTAGACGATTCAGCGTATATTCGCGAACTGCATGTGTATGGACAATCCGTTCCTATTGGAGAAGCCATCGCTAAATCGGGACAGCACAAAGGATGGGGAAAAAAGTTGTTGAGCGAAGCGGAAACGGTTGCCAAAAAAGAATATGGAATGGAACAAATGAACATCATTGCAGGAATTGGGGTGCGGGAATACTACAAGAAACTTGGATATAGGCAAAATGGCCCGTTTGTCAAGAAAAAAATTTAGCGATGACGCCTGCGCGAGTGAATGAATTCGGCCACGCGGACGACTTCCTTTTGCAAATCATGAGCGGATTTTTCAATCGCCGAAATAGGTTGAGAGGAAAAACGATAATGATATTTCCGATACAATTCTAGTTCTAATGACAATAACGTCACCCGCTCGCGAAGCGCGTGAAGGATGGAATCCTGGATTCCCTTCGCTGCTTTCCCCACTTGTTTTAGGTCAACGCGCGTAAAACGAATCAACTGCTTAACATCCTTGCTGAAAAAATCCTCCGCCTCTTGCAAACGGGCAATCTTCAATTCAGACTCGTGATAGCGCTACACCAAGGTAGCAATTCTCCGCAAGACTGTCTGACGATGCTTCCACATGGATTTTTCACGAACCGCGCGATTGAGCGCCCACTGAAACGACTCCGCGAGTTTTTCCTTCTTTTTACCACTGGATGCCAAATCCAATTGCTTCTGAAACTCTTCAATACGGAGCTCAAGGAAAATCTCCGACATTTGAGCAAAAGCAAACTGACGGGGGAGGGCGACTTCCAGTGCATCTAGACTCGTGAATTGTTTAGACAATAACTGAAAATTTTTGGTCGCATAATCCACCCACTTCTGATACGCCTTAATCATATATGATTTTGAAAAACGACGGCGAAACTTGTATCCGCCATCGAGGGTCTCCACCATCTCATACACGGGGAGTTTGCCCGTGACAATGGCATCCAACTGCCGGCGCGCCGCCGCTTCGGAAAGCTGGGAGCGAACCGCGGTTTTTTTAGTAACAAACAAACGCCCTTCCTTCGCCAGGGCTTTTACGTCTGCCCGCGTGGGATTGCGATGGGCTTTTCGCTGCTTAATTTTCTCCAACGCCCCATTGTGCGGCTGTCGTCGTTTAAACCACTTGAAAATGGCCATACTCCACGAGGGGAATGCACATATTAAAATGCGAGCCCCGTTCATAATGGAATGATTGAACTCGTCCTCGCAGCGGCATTACTCATTTTGGGGGCAGTATGCGTATTTCTCTATCGGCGCGTGCAAGAATTATCCGAATACACCAACACGCTGCAATTTTCCAAACAATCCCAAAGCGTAAAATATGGAAAAATGTCCGAAAACTGGATTCCACTCTCGGAAAAATTTCCATATCCTCGGGAAAAGTTTCGATTTTTGGGAAATCCGATTGATGGCATTGCATTCTTGGATGATAAAATTGTTTTCTGCGAATTCAAAACGAACACAAGCAGACTTTCTCACACGCAGGAAAACATTCGCGACTTAGTGAAAAACAAAAAAGTAGAATGGAATGAATTTCGCGTGGAATAACACACGCATATTAAGGTTTTCGGCGCGCCTGTTGCGCCCTCTTTGTATGTTGTTCTGCCTGACGTCTTGCACGCAAAGCGGCAGCTTTCTTGGCACGGGCTTTCTTCCGCTCCAATTCGAGTAAATCTTTGATACGCTTAAAATTCGTCTCCGTCAATCGTTCCAGGGATTTCTGATGCTGGGCATACATATCCGGATGCTCTCTCACGCGCTTCCAAAAATCAACTATCTCATCAGGAGTTAATTTTCGCATACTAGGTTTTGGAACAGGCTTATCCGACATACCTGAGGAATGAATGCCGGGTATTTATGCCTTCTCAAACGCATACCGCAGCAACGCCGCCACGCCACTCAAACCAGCCAGCTGCTGACCCGGCTCAAATTTCTCATCTAGAATATGCGAAACAACCCCCATCTGCCCCGCGTGTTCGAGTAAGGCATTTGCTTTCTCAGGATGAGCAGAATGAAAACCCGACGAAAGAAGAAGCGTGTGCGCGGCTCCTGCACGAAGGGCACGCTCCACGTGAGCAAGACCATACGCCACTAATCCCGAATCTTTGCCCAATTGCTTCAACACCTCGTGCATGAGCTCCGCTTCTTGCGCGACGCGGGATTCTCCTAATGCCTTTGTGATGGATGCATTCGACAACGCTTCACGTATGCCCTTTTGCCCTGTGTCTGCCGTCGCCACACTCAACCATTGCTTTTCTCTTCCTTTAGGAGTGTTCTCGCGCAAATAACTCAATAATTCTTCGCGCGTAAAACCGGGCCCCGCGAGAATAACGGTTTGTAATGGACTCGCAAAAATAATTTCGGCAAGCGCGGAAAAATACACACTTGTTTTGTTTTCCGTTTTGAATTGCTTCCCCGAACGCATCCCATTAATTTTTCCTAATTCTTTCAAACCCGAACCAGACACTTGAACAAGGAGCGCTTCTTCATCATCTAAAACGACGCCCAAATACAAGGGCTTCTGACTCTCTTTCTCACGCTCGCGCAGGCGCAAAATATCATGCTGAAACAATTGGCTTTTTTGCACGTGAATGGTTTGAAACAAATTGAAAACAAGCGCATGCTGTGCCCGCACCTCCACAAACTCGACAGGGGTGCCGGATTCAATAACGCCCGACACGCGCAGGGAGGGGGTGCTCTCCTCCACACTCACTTCATTCACGCGCAGGGTTAATCGCATGGGAATACGAAAAGCCTTCTGCCCGGGCTCGCGCGGCTTGATGTTTCGATCCGTCTCCCCCGAAACAAGGTCGCCGGACTGAATGAGAGTAGAAACAAACGACAAATCCTCCGAGGAATGGCATTCGACCGCAAAGGCATGCTCGGCGGGTTTGAGGGAGATGATTTTCATGCAGAATGAACGCATCCGAACCTTTTATTTAAAACTCGAAGGGTGCCCCTATTTGGTATGCGCCCGCTAAGCAAAGCTGGAATCGTGTGCGTGCTCCTCGCTCTATTAGCCGGGGGACTTGTTTTCAACCACTACAATGGATTCACCCAACCTGCCGCAGCACTCTCACAAATGCTCGGCGCGGTGTTTTGGGGCGGACTCGTGTGGGCAGCGATTTTTACGATTATCATGGCTGTGCTCTTCTTGAGCGCGTGACGTGAACACCACCAAACCCGGAATGAAAAAAACATGAGCTTGAAACGCATCGCCGTAATCGACCAACCCTTTTTTCACGAAAAAAGCGTTGATGGAAAAAAACCGCTGGTGTACAAATGAGTATAAAACGCATCGCCGTCATTGACCACGACAAATGCTACCCGGACAAGTGCAACTGGCTCTGCCAGCGAAAATGCCCCGTAAACCGGAGCGGACAAGAATGCATCACGCAAGAAAAAGTAAAAGTAAAAGCACTGATTTCAGAAGAACTCTGCACGGGCTGCGGTATTTGTC
>CAYZPC010000007.1:24265-56312 GCA_964480705.1 uncultured archaeon
TCCGTATGCTATCGAGGGTGGCTTCAAATTTGGGGATAGTGATCCGGCTTCTTTCATTGTGCCGTAGTCGCGTATTGATGAAACACAGAAAGCTTTTTCGCAGCACTTTTCGATCATGAGAAAGTATTTGTCCGCGCGTGTGTCCATTTGGCGCGATTACCATCATTAATTTAGATGTGGATTTCGGCGAACCCATCCATTCATTTGGAATGAACAAATTTCGTCTGCACCGCTTGCCCGTTCCCCAAAAAGGAAAAGTAACCGGAATTGTGGGACGAAATGGAACCGGAAAAACAACCGCACTCAGCATTTTAGCGGGAACAATTATTCCAAACTTGGGAGAGATTGAAGAGAAACCCCTTGATTACTCCAAAATAATCGAAAAATACCGCGGAAAAGAATGGCAAATTATTTTCTCTGAAATTGCTGCCAAAAAATATCCCGTTTCAGTTAAACCGCAGCAAGTGGAAAAAATTGCCCGCGCATACGAAGGAAAAGTAAATGATTTACTCCACTCTGTTTCAGCGGAACGCGCACCTGGAATTATTCGTGAGCTTGGATTAGAAAAAATTGCCCAACGCGAAATCAAACATTTATCCGGAGGAGAATTGCAGAAAGTTGCACTTGCTGCGTGCGCACTCAAGGATGCCAAAACGTACTTCATTGATGAACCGTCCTCCTACTTAGACGTGCGCGAACGATTGCGCGCAGCAGGATTTATCCGAGGATTAGTGAATGAAAACAGGAGCGTGCTCACGATTGAACACGATTTGGTTTTACTGGATTACTTATCCGACAACGTACACATGATGTTTGGACAACCCACCGTGTTTGGAGTAGTGTCGGCTGTCCACCCCACGCGCGAGGGAATAAATCAATACTTAGAAGGGTTTGCGAAAGACGAAAACTACCGCTTTCGCGCACACCCCATTACGTTTCAAGATAAATCCGCACGCGACATCAAAAAACAAGTTCCACTCTTGACATGGCCCGCATTTGACGTGAAACAGGGAGAATTCACCCTGCACGCAGACGCAGGAGTCATTCATTCTAACCAGAGCATTGGAATATTGGGCCCGAATGGAATTGGAAAAACAACGTTTGTTAAAACACTCGCGGGTTTGCTCACACCCATTACTGGACCATTGCCCCAAAAAATTTCCGTCGCATACAAGCCCCAGTATGTGGAACCCATCCCCAACACGACAGTAGAAGAATTTTTGCACGCACGCATGAGCACCGCCTCGCGCGAAGCCAAGCACTTGATTGTGGAACCACTGCACTTACCCACACTCTATGAAAAACAACTCGACACCCTCTCCGGAGGAGAATTGCAGCGCGTGGCCGTTGCCGCGGCGCTGGGAAGCGAGGCACCACTTGTTTTGTTAGATGAACCCTCGGCCATGCTGGATGTGGAACAGCGATTAGAATTAGCCAAAACGATTCGAACGATTGTGGATGTGCACGAAAAGACCGTGCTGATTGTGGACCACGATTTAATGTTCATGGACTATGTCTCCGACCGCTTGCTTTTGTTCGACGGAGAACCCACGCTCAACGGACGCGTGCGCGGACCCGTGGGAATGGAAGAAGGAATGAATGGATTGCTGAAACAACTTGGAATCACCGTGCGAAGAGACCAATCCACCAAGCGGCCGCGCATCAACAAACCGGGCAGTGTAAAAGATGCCGAGCAGAAGAAAGAAGGAAATTACTACTATACGAAAGATTAATCTTCACAGCAATTGGAAGAAGAAAAATAACAGAAATTATTTTTTAGTGAATGCCATTCCGCGCAATCCGGGATGCTTCTTGCGCGCGTATTCGTGACCGCGCACGAGTTCAAAACGATTCATGTACAAAATCGTTTTGAGAATTTCAATGAAAGGAATGATTACTACAAACATTAGCAAAATAGTCACATAGTTTCCAGCGTGCACCACTGAATCAACTAGCGCTTCAATCAAAGGAAGAACACCCACCGCCACCACGGAAAGCAACACCACGAGCAAAAAATCAATAGGGTGCGTGCGAATCACATACCAATTCGTGGAAATAGATTCGAGAATGGGCTTTTCATCAATCACTAAGGATTGAGGAACAAAAACCAGTGATAATGAAATGATAAGCAACACCACATTGACCCAAACTAATGGAAGATTCAACCACACGCCAAGGGTGACCAGCAAAACAAACAGCGCGCTCAACAACACAAAATACAAAAATACCGTCAGGAAAAAACGCTGGACCATTTCGCGCAAATAAAAATGAACCTTGATGTGAGACAAATCATTCCGCACCGCAAGCAAAAGGAGGGTGAGGAGGATAGAATACATGGCCACAAACACAAAACCAGCAATTACTTCAGCAATCACGACTTCCCAACCCAGCGGGGCAAATGAATAATCAAAAAAGAGGGTGCCATTCAAGAGTGCGATATTACTAAAGCGCAGAAAAAAGAAAATGAACACGAGCAGAATAGAGAAAGAGAGGCTCAGCTTGAGGTTTTCGCGATATTGACGCATGACCTGCTGCACCAGTGAAAGATTTTCCTGCACCATACACGTGTAAGAAGGCAAAACACACTTAAAAGCTCAACCCCTTCCAAAGGCTCAACATAATTTAGTACGTGTTTTGCCAAGCGGAAAAATTATGCCGAATGATGCGAGGCCGAAGAATGGGGCATCGCGGAGTGGGTGAGGATGCGGTGCACCAGCACAAATGAAACCCATCCCAGCAATGCCGATAAGATAAACAAAAAGAAAGGAGATTTCAAAATTTGCTCCAAAAAATTCTTGAGAACAAAATCCATGGTGAAACCCAGCGAAGCAATGAGGGGAGACGCATTATTTTGAGAAAGGAAAACCAAATACGCATTGTTCCAGTAAAACATCACAGAAGCCACGTAAAATGCCACATACGAAAGAGCGACGAAGACTAATGCAAAAGGCAAGGAAAGAATTTGATCATTTTCAAACGTGGACAATGCCCAACGAATGGCTATCCACATGAGACCGAAACCAATAATGGGAATGCCCAAAAATAATGGATCAATGAACAAATAACCCGTTGCGGGAACGCCCGTCAAAAACATTCGACCGTACGCATCCCAATCCGGTAAAAAATCAAACCACGCGTACAGGAAATACAGCAACGCATACGAGAGAATGAACATCAAAATTGTCAAATAGCGCGCGGGAATTTTGATCAACATACTAGAACACGCACGCGGGGGCATAAAAAGGAAACGGTGCATTAGAGTATTTATGTCTGGAGAAAAAGCCACACTCAAACTACCCTGGGTCGAAAAATACCGCCCCATTAAACTACACGACGTGGTGGGACAAGACGAAATCACCAAACGATTAGAATCATACGTAAAAACGCGGGATTTGCCACACCTCATGTTTGCCGGACACGCTGGGATTGGAAAAACATCCGCGGCCGTGGCGTTGGCCAAAGAATTATTCGGTGAAGAATACACGCGAAACTTTTTGGAGCTCAATGCATCAGATGAACGCGGAATTGACGTGGTGCGTTCAACGATTAAAGAATTCGCGCGCACACTCGCATTCAACGCGGATTTCAAAGTCATTTTTCTAGATGAATGTGACGCATTAACACAAGATGCCCAACAAGCCCTGCGAAGAACCATGGAAAAATATTCCAAAACGTGCCGATTCATTTTGAGTTGTAATTACTCCTCGCGCATCATTGAACCTATTCAATCACGCTGCGTCGTGTTTCGATTCAAACCCCTGCAAAAAAAAGATTTAGAAAAACAAATACAGCACATTGCTGTGCAGGAAAAATTAGTGGTAGAACCAGCCGCCGTGAATGCTGTCGAATACGTGGCGGAGGGAGATTTGCGCAAGGCAATTAATGTGCTGCAAGCCTCCGCGGCATTGGACACCAAAATAACGGAAACCATTGTTTTCACCGTCGCCAACCGCGCCAAGCCCAAAGAAGTGCGCGAAATGATCGAACTCGCCATCGCGGGAAAATTCTTGAATGCACGCGAAAAACTTGACGCACTCATGTTGGAACAAGGACTCTCGGGAGAGGACGTGATTAAACAAGTGCACAAAGAAGTGGTGGATTGGGACGAGAAAGGAATGGATTCCAAAACCAAAATTCGCTTGATTGACAAAATAGGCGAATACGATTTTCGCCTCGTGGAAGGAGCGAACGAACGCATTCAATTGGAAGCCATGCTCGCGCAAATGGGTTTAGTGGTGAGTGAGAAGAAAATTTAGTCAGAAAGTAAAACTGCTTAGAAAAAATCCATAATTCTTCGCTGATGCGTAATTCGATCCAACAGTTTTGAATTCTTTTTCGGAACCTATGGCGAAATGGCCCTTCACAAGATTGAAGTTCGAAAAACACTTCACATAGTATGCCCTATCCCGAGATTCGTATTTGGGACTTTCCACCAACTCGAACATATTTACGAATAAATGCTAATTTTAGGGAAAATTTTATTCGAAGATTTATTTCGTTTTTTAGAACCAATATTGATGCGGTAGAATACCTTAACTCGAAAAGCAAAAAATATGGAAATGTGAAAAGCTACTCATCAGGCCAGACTGCAACGTGGATTAAAGGAAGTGTAAAGACAAATAATCGAGTTGTCCACATTCCACTATGGGTAGTTTTAGAAATGTCGAAAATCATTGCGAAAACGGAAAATGATTACAATTTAGTTATGCAAGAACTAGAAGCTAACATCGAATATTACTGCGGCCAAGGATTTAGTACTCACGTGCACGGGAAATTCCCAATGCGGCTGACTCCCGAACTCGTTTCAGTTGTCTTTCATTTGTGCGGTGACGGTTTTTTCGCTAATACAATAGGGAAGTCCTCTTCATATCGACAAGTTAACGCTGAAGGATTAATAAATTTTAGACAAAAATTGCTAAATTCTTTTGGTAATTTTGAGACAGATACAAATGAAATAAAAGACTTCAAAACACCAATCCCGCGGGTAATTAGCGACTTTTATATGAATTATTTTGAACTGGGAGATTTACGTTGGGATATTGCGCGAATCCCAGAAAAAATTAAGCGAATGGGAAAAGGTTATTTGGTAACGGGATTAACTTCATTTATCATAGATGAAGGACATATTGGAGACAATATCGAAATTTACTCAGGAAACTTAAAATTACTCGAAGATATTCGTGATATCGCCGATACTATCGGATACATCTGCAATGGCCCCCGGGTAAAATCTAAAACGAATACAAAAGAATTTCGATTATATATTTCATTGAAAAGTGTTATTGCGTTTTCAAATGATATTAAAGAAATTGAAAAAGAGTTTCCCACTTGTAACTTAGCACATAAACAAGAATTATTCAATCGTATAGTAAAACGCAATAATCCAACTTTAAAACGTGAGAAAAATGGCGTTACAAAGCAGAAAATTTTGACATTACTTTCTGAAAAACAAATGAGCGCACTTGAACTGTGTTGCCACATAGCAATCGCGCCTTCTTCGCTAAAGGAGCACCTTTTAGATCTCGAAAAAGAAGGCAAAATCGACCGGATTATCCTTGATAAATTAAGTCGCCCTTATTGGAAAAAGTCTGAAATTCTCCTTTGATTCTGCACTCGGTCAAGTAACTTACTATTTTTCTTCCATTGCGACATTGGAACAGTCAACTTCGATTCTAATACTTTTAACGCAATATCCAGTGATTCAAACAATTGTGGTTCATGCTTCATCGCATTGCGCGTATTTTCTAAAACTTGCCAAACTCCCAAACTTTGCTGATACCCCGGACCAATTTCTCTAAATACAACTGAAGCCGCTTGCTTTCTAATTTCATCTAATCGTTCTAGTACTGAAAGTCGAGCCGCATAATATCCACCCGCAACATTCTCGGCATAGTCCTTTCTACCATCATAAAACTCATAGTCACAACTCATATGAACTTCTTTCATTTCTTGTGCCCAGAATGAACCAGGGCGGTACGCTTCCAAAATATCAAACGCCCATTCTCGCGGTAGCAAGAGTACATAGAAATGGTTGTCTAAGAAATGAGACTCGTACAATCGATACTCGTTTATCTGCTGAAAATCTTTTACACGATTAATAAGTTGCTTGCCAATTGTATCTTGAGTAGCCGTTAAAGACCACCTTGTTGGAGTAAGTTTTCTATTTTCTTTGACACCCAACGTTCCTGCTGAAAGTAATTTAGAGAGATGATAAATCGGAATATCCTTCGCATACAACTCTTCCATCGCAGTTGCGGCTTTCACATGTGTGTCAGACACGAGATACTGCACTTTCGTGGGGATTTTTGCATTTTCTTGCAATGAAAACTCTTTCATGCTTCCCGTAGGACCCATAGGGGGAGCATCGTGAGAAAATTCGAGTTTCATCTGCGGAATTTTGTGCAACTCCACTTCCACATCCACTTTTTCGGAAGCCATGGCGATTTCCTGAATTTTTTGCAACTCTTTTGGAGGGTCTTTTGCCGCGTGAATAGAAATGGGAATGTTTGAACGAACGAGTTGCGTGCGATACCCCACTAATTCTTCGAGTGTTTTTCCAAACCAACGCTCGGGATTGTCGAGCAAATCCGCTTGAGGAGCATCCATGGTTTGCGTGGGAGACATGGGAGCGATTTTGACTTTGGGATAGCCGTAATGCGAAACAAAAATGGAGGGAGGGGAGCTTCCGGAGAAGGATTTCTCCTTCATCTGCGCCACGCTGCGCTGTTTCGTTTCATGCTTCTCCAAAATCCAACACGTGGGACCGCACCACAGCCGGCCGCGGCATTTGACACACGTTTCGGGAGTGGGTTTCACGGGCTCCATAAACTATCCTACGAAACAGAGGTATTTCAACCTCGCCACGCAACCACGCCAAACACGAGATAATTTCGGCGTTCGCAGAGCCATCATTTAAACCATTCCGGCACTGAAATAAGGTATGACCACCGTCAAACTCACCCTCCCGGATGGAAAAACGCTGCAAGTCGAGAAAGGAAGCACCGTGTTTCAAGCCATTGAAAAGATTGGTGCACGCTTGGCACAGGCCGCGTTATCGGCAGCATTGGATGGAAAACCCGTTGACCTCACGCACAAAGTGGAAAAGGACGCTTCGTTTAAGGTGCACACGTTCAACTCAAACGAGGGAAAGGACACGTATTGGCACTCCTCCTCACACCTCATGGCATACGCCATCCAAGAACTCTTTCCAACCGCCAAATTTGGAACCGGGCCAGCGATAGAGGAAGGATTCTACTACGATGTGGATTACAAAAACAGTTTCACGCCGCAGGATTTGGAAGCCATTGAGAAAAAAATGCTCGAACTCGCCAAAAAAGATTTTCCAGTGAAACGCATCGAGATGAAACGCACGGAAGCCATTTCTTTTTTCGACAAAAAAGGAGACCCCTACAAAGTGGAAATTTTATCCGAGTTATCGGAACCAGTTGTTTCATTATATGAGGAAGGAAATTTTGTTGATTTATGCACGGGACCCCACGTCCCCAGCACGGGAAAAATTGGCGCGGTGAAATTGCTGAATGTTTCGGGCTCCTACTGGCGCGGCGATGCCAAAAACAAACAATTGCAGCGCATTTATGGCATTAGCTTCCCCACCCAAAAAGAATTGGACGCATTTTTACAATTACGCGAAGAACGAGATGCGCGCGACCATCGAAAAATTGGAAAAGAAATGAAAATATTTGCATTCAGTGATGATGTTGGAATGGGCCTCCCATTATGGCTGCCGAATGGAGAACAATTATTTCACACGCTCATGGAGTATATGCGCGAAGAAGAAGAATTAGCCGGCTACCACTACGTGCGCACGCCCCACATTTCCAAAGGAAGAATGTTCGAGCGCACGGGACATATTCCATACTATGCGGAAAGCATGTACGCCCCCATCGACATTGAAGGAGAAAACTACTATTTGAAACCCATGAACTGCCCGCACCATCACGCTATTTTTTCAGAACTGGTGCAATCGTACAAACAACTCCCCTACCGCATTGCGGAAGCGGGAAACGTGTACCGGTATGAGTTAAGCGGCACGCTCTCCGGATTGGCGCGCGTGCGCGGATTCACACAGAATGATGCCCACACATATGTGACCATGAGTCAAGTAGCCGATGAAGTGGTTCGTGTCTTGGAAATGAACATGCGAATCTACGAAAAAATTGGTGTCCAAAACTATTGGTTCCGCCTCTCCCTACCAGACTTTGAAGGACACCCTGAAAAATACTCCGGAGATCGCGAACGATGGGAAATGGCCGCGAGCGAATTACGAAAAGCCGCGCAACGCATTGGAAAAGACTTCATCGAAACGAAAGATGAAGCAGCGTTTTACGGACCCAAGATTGATATTCAAAGCAAGAATATTCGCGGAAAAGAAGAAACGATTGCCACCGTACAATTGGACATCATGGTGCCTAAGCGCGTGGGATTAAGTTACACGGATGAAAATGACAAGCCCGCCACGCCAGTAGTGATTCACCGCGCCATATTAGGAAGCTATGAACGATTCATCGCTTATTTACTCGAACAAACCATGGGAAAATTCCCCGTGTGGTTAGCGCCCGTACAAGTGAAAGTTCTCCCACTATCGGAAAAATTCCGCGCATATGGAGAAAATGTTCACATGGAATTGAAACGCGCCGGCATTCGAAGCGAATTAGATTCTACAGATCAAACACTCAACTATCGAATTCGCAACGCTCAACTGGAAAAAATTCCCTACATGGTAATTGTGGGAGAAAAAGAAGAGAAATCATTCAGCGTAAGCTTGCGCACGCGCGACGGAAAGCAGGATAACAATGTGACATTAACAACATTCATAGAAAACGTGCGCCGCGAAATCAAAAATAAAGAATAACGGACAATTGACGATTTTTTAGTGAAGCATTCGTTTTTATATCCTGGAATATTGGCTCGTGCATCCGATTCCACACGCGTGGAAGGAGAGGAGAGAAAAAACTATGGCTAAAGATATGGAAAGTACAATGACGTGGTTATTCGCAATTCTGTTTCTCGTGTTGGGATTAGGATTGTGGGCCGGAGCCCCCGCATGGTGGAATCCGTGGACCGTCGTTGGATTATGGTTCTTGCTCAAGGCAGTCGGACCCATGATGATGAAATAGACGCGCTATTAACCTGCCGCCAATCGGCGGCAGCGATTTTGTTCGCCCTTTTCCTAAAAGGGCGGGCGAATCGGCGGACTACTTCGCGGGAGATAAACCCCCGCAGTAGGCCTTCGTTCTTTTTATTTTTTAGAAAAAAAAAAAAAAAAAAAAAAAAAAAACTATTTTTTAACAAGCACAAATACGCGCTCATTGACTTTTCCCACGAAGCCCGAGTGGCGCTGATACGCATCAATGGTGCGCGCGACAATATTATCCTCGACTTCAAACCCTTGCTCGATGGCACGCTCCACCAGCATCTCATCACTCTTAACGATCCGGTCGGGAAATGCTCCCCCCGCCACATTAATGACGGCTTTCCCTTCGTTTGTTAGCACGCGGTACATTTGCTTCAAACACTTTTCCATGTCGTGCATGTACGCATCCACAATAGGCAAATCACTCTCGACTTCACGCTCTTTCACATCTTCCCCCACAAATGAACGCAATTGCGTTTTAGGCTCTTCAAAAAACAATGCCAATTCCAGCTTATACGCAGACGCATACTCAATTTTGTTCAAGTAAGGGGGAGAAGTGATGATAGAAGACACGGATTCGTTGGCAAAATGACGCAAAACACGGGCATCATCCTCAAAAATTTCAGGTTCGGGACCCTCGTTGAGAGACTTTTTCAAATCCTTCAACATGAAATCCATTTTTTGCAACCAAAACTTCTTGATGGGCTTATAGCCTTTATTATTCGAGCGACGCAGACTCGCGCCCATTCGTTCAACATTCGACGCGCGCAACGTGGAATCAATTAATGCGAGCAAGGCAACATCATGCAAGGGAGATTTTTTCATTTCCTTTTCGACAAAATGTTTCATGAATAATAATTCACGAAACGTTTGGGCATTGAAACGCTTGGCCACCCAACTCTCCACGCGCCCCTCGCGCGGAAATTTGAATTCCATTTTTTTGATTTCAGAAAATTCTTTCTGCAACTCCTCTAACTCATAATTTCGCGTTTTGGTTTGCGCCACGAAGCGTGCCAACGGGGAAACATCACACCCATATGCTTGAATGTTGTTTTCTTTGCATGTTAACAAAGTGGTTCCCACACCGCAAAAAGGGTCGAGAATCGGCCCTTCCAAGCGATACGATTTCAACGCCCACTCCACAAACGCTTTGGAATACCCCTCACGATAGTAGAACCAGCGGTGAATGGGAATATTCTTGTTGGGGGAAAACGTCACCATCTCGGATAAGGAAAGTTGGCTCATACCATGAACGTGAAAGGGGGGCTTTTAACCCTTATTAACGGCTTTTCTTACGGAAATCCCCGTGGTCTAACGGCTAGGATAGCTCCTTTACATGGAGCGGGCGGCAGTTCGACTCTGCCCGGGGATATCTATTGGGAAAAAACCGGCGCACTAATAAATGCAAAACGCATGAGAGTGGCATGGCAAACATCAACCGAATCGAAAAAACAAAATTTCTGGTATGGTTATTAGAAGGAACGCGCCGCCGAAATGGATTACGCGACGTACGAACCATACACAATTTTACGCAACTCATCGATTTTCCAGCCACATTGGACGAAATAGCCACTGTTCGAACTGCCCTTGAATCGGTTATTCGAAACCCGCTGAATGTAAATTTGCTGAGAACCAACTTTATCGCAGAAGAAGAAATATTTTCAAAATCAGCCGAGAGAATTCGAAATAACAAACCATTAAACAAATTGAAAGGAACTCACTTTGAAAGAGCGCTGGCCGCATTACAACATGCAAAAATGGAGAGAACACCCACCCAACAACCCAGATCAGATTTGGCAGAACAAATCGTGCGCGTCATTGAAGGAAGAGAAACAAATGACAACAAAGTGAAAGCAATGGCAGTCATGCTTAGAAGTCTATTTGAAAACGGAAAACCTCGAAACAAAAAAGAAGAAGCAATCCAACGAACAATCAAGGATGAAGGACTTGAATGGGCAGTTGGAAATTATTTAGAAACAAGAACAAAACAAGGAATGGAATCGCGCAGAGGATTTGCTGAACGAGTAAGCGCACGAGAACGAAAACTAAACGAAGTCATCCGAGAAAATGAACGCCAAAAACACATTGTACACACCAGAGTAGAACGATCAAACCCAAACTATTTTGATGAAACAAATCCATTGAAGCAAGAAGAACGCGAACGTGCACGGAAAAAAAGATTAGGCGGAGGAGGAAAAGGACCCTCGCATGGAAATCGACAGCACCGCATGACACCCGCCATGGGAATGAGACGACCATATGGCCGAAGACGCTGAAACAAGTGCTCCACCCGAGAAAAAGAAAACAGTAACCATCGAAGTACTCATGGAAGGACCCAATGGAGAACTCTATTTTCAAGCCATTGAAGCCGACCCGGAACACTTGGAAGAACTCATTGCGGCGACGAAAAACAGCATGATTAAACGCAATTTAGAGAAGCAATTGGATAAAATGAAGAAAGAAACGCAGGCATAGGACAGCCATTAAAAACCATCCACAGGGAAAATGAATACGATTAGGGGAAATTTGGCGATTTTTGATCAAACTTTTTCCTAAAAAAATTGCGAGAGTAGTCTAGTGGTTAGGATGGAACCTTGCCAAGGTTTCGACCCGGGTTCAAATCCCGGCTCTCGCATGCCATTTTCAGCGGGCTGCGAAAAACAGTTATCGCAGGCAATAATCCTAATTCTTTTCAATCAAACATTTATAGACGATAATCCAACAGTTGCTATGCAACGACTCCGCAGCAAACCCTTTCCAACCCATCCCAAAAAAATTTGGCGAAGACTCCAGGTTGAAGGAAAAAAACACGAACCAGTTGGAAGAAAACCAACCGCAACAACGGAATCCATCATGCGGAATGGACTGCGGTTTGTACGAACATTTTCTCCGAAAAGCATTGCAGAAGGAAAATTCACCATTCAACTACTACCAGCCACCCACGAATCACCCATAGGAGCAGGAGTGTATTCTGCAAACGGAACATTACTCGGAAGCGCCAAAATTGGATTTTTGTCCAAAATTCTCGTGATAGAATTTATCAAAGGAAATGCACACCCGCGTGAAAGCGGACAATTCACCCACACACTTGGAAAACCATGGCCATATGTTCTTATTCGAACACTCGAAGAGCATGCGCGCCGACAGGGATACGAATACGTCTATTTTAGAAGACCTGAAACAACAGAAGCGTATCAAAATCCTATCACCGGATTTGACGAATCGGCCAAACATGAAGCAAAAATGAGAGAAACACAAAATGAAATGAACCGATTTTGGGGAATTAATGCCAGCCGATTAAAGTACAAAAAAATAAGCCCTGAATTCAAAGCCAAAAAACTCTAATTATTCCAATTTCTTCTGCACAACCTGCTGAATCTCATTGAAAACAATAGAAGGAGCGTTGGGGACCTCATGATGTTGCAAGCAGCGGCACTGGTACCCTTCCTTTTCATCTCCGACTAAAATAATAGGCGAATGATAATCGGCGGGAACACCATTCACTAAACGCTGCGTGCGCGACGCGGGGGCCCTGCAACTAGGATAGTCGCAAATTCCATTCAACTTATGCACTTCATCCGCAAGTGAAAGCAAGATGGGCATGCTCCCAAAGGGTTCGCCGCGAAAATCAGTGTCCAATCCTGCGACGACCACATTCTTGTTTTGCTTCAACAATTCCAACACAACCGGAACAATTTTGCTGCCAAAAAAATGAATCTCATCAATCGCAACAAGAGAGGTGTCATTCTCAACATATGAAAAAATTTCCTCGGGAATGTGTTCGTTCACAAAAATACACTCATGCGAAAGAGAACCAAAGCGCGAACGCATCACCAAATCGCGCGTGTCTAACTTTGGTTTGAAAACGAGAAACTTTTCGCCCTTCATGTACTTCAATTTCTCGACGCGATGCAATAACGCGAGACTCTTTCCACTTTTCATGGGGCCGGAAAAAATTTCCAGTACGCCGGGCTTGACAAACGGATGATAAGGAGCGGGCATGAAAAGGAATACGACTTTGAGTGTATTTAACGCCACGCGTGAAAGGCGAATTAAAAACCTACGGGAGAGAGAGTCACTAAGCGGCAGCGCTAGTCTAGTGGTATGATAGAACCTTCCCAAGGTTCTGGTCCGGGTTCGATTCCCGGTCGCTGCATTGTGCTATAATCCATTGGCGAATTAGCGTCATGTTGCCGATGAATGGAATAACTCTTTTTGCGCATGATTAAATCCTCGAAGATTACTCTAGGAGCATGGTTCCACCCAAAATACGAGAAAAACGAGTGACGCCATTGCAGCGCATCGCAGTAGAACGAATGTGGCGATTGTTTGAGCTCGCGAAAGAAGAGTGGAAAAAAGATTTTGAAGGAACAAACGAATACAGCGAATATGCAAAATTAAAAAAGAATAAAACGGAATGGAAACCCATTGGAGTGCGGCGCAGCCGGAGATACATTGAACTCATTCGCGGTTTTTCCACCCGCTTCAGGATAGCCATTCCTCGCGAAATCAAAAACTCGTTCTGCAAAACATGCGGAAATTTATGGGAGGAAGGCGTAAATGTTAAACGGAGAGTAAAAGGAAACACACTCAACTCAAATTGCTTAATTTGCAACACCCTCACACGGAGAAAACTATCATGAGCGAAAAAACATCCAAACAACTATGGTTCAAAGCCAAAAACTATGGATGGGGATGGTATCCATCCACGTGGGAAGGGTGGGTGCTCACGCTCGGGTACATTGTGATTGCTATTTCGGGAGCAACATTCGCTGAATCTAGACCTGACTCTGCATTCACGTACATCTTCTTCCCATTTTTACTGCTCTTAACAGTCGTGCTCATCTTCATCTGCTATTCGCGCGGAGAAAAACCCGAGTGGAGATGGAATGGAAAACCCATTTTCAAAAAGAAATAATACCTCACGCAGCAAACCAGCGCGCAAAAAAAGATTCATCTAATTCAGCGTAGGAAGAAATAATCACGTCCGCATCGCACACTGACGCACGGTCTTTTTCCTGCGGAGCAAAACCAATCACTTTCATTCCAGCAGCTTTAGCCGCTTGCACGCCTTCAACTGAATCCTCAATCACCACGCAACGTGCGGGAGAAATTTTCATGCGTTTTGCTGCTTCTAAAAAAATATGTGGAGCGGGTTTGGGGGCGTGAACATCATCTACTGTCACAACTACTTCGAAAAAAGACGCGAGGCCGGATTTTTCTAACTTTGAAAGGGCGCGCACGCGCGTGGAGGAAGTTCCAATCGAAAAAGGAATATTTTTTCCGCGCAACAAATGAATAAAACGCTCCACGCCGGGCATGACATAGCTCCCCTGCGAAAGCTTCACATTTTCGAGTTGAATAATCGTGTCCAAAAAATGCTCACCGGTAAGAGTAACATTGTACAACTTCTTCCAGCGTTCCAAAATATGCACCCAGGAAAGGCCACGGTAGAGAGGCAGTTCTTCTTCCGGCAAGGTTACGCCATGCTGTGCGAGGACGCGGCGGTAGGACTCCCATAACACGGGAATGGAATCAATGAGAGTCCCATCCATATCAAAAATAACCCCAAATTTCATCTTTTCAGCTCGATTCAAAGTGACTGGTTCCCCGTTCGTTTATAAACCCTTTCCAAGGGTTTTCACGTATAACGGCTCTTTTTGAGCTGGTTAACGAAATGCACCGAAAGGTGCACTCCAAAAAAAAACAAGGTGATAAAATGGGAGTTTTTGACGTTCCGGCACGTTTCCTCATGGAAGCGGTATCCAAAGATTTGAAAGAAAAGAAAACAGTCACACAGCCTGACTTTGCACCCTTTGTGAAAACAGGTGCCCAAGCTGATCGTGCCCCGCACGATCCAGACTGGTACTATACTCGCTGCGCATCCATCTTGTACCGCGTTTTGAAAGACGGTCCCGTGGGAACCGAAAGTTTACGCACCCACTACGGTGGACGAAAAAACCGCGGAGCCAAGCCCCATAAACACTACAAGGCCGGCGGAAAAATTATTCGCTTAGCATTACAACAATTAGAAAAAGCTGCCCTGCTCAAGAAAGCAGAGAAAGGCGGACGAACGATTACTCCGAAAGGACAAAAATATTTGAATGACATGTCGCGCATCGCCATGGAAGCAGCAAATGCTTACGTGAAGAAGCCTCGCGTCTACAAGAAGACCAGCAAAGCCGACTCAGACATTCGAGACGCGCTGCGCCGAGGAAAGAAAGACAGCGACGAGCAACCCCGCACGGACGGAAAGAAGAAAAAGGAGGGGAAAGAGTAGGGATGAATGAAGAGGAATGGCGTGCCCAGAGAGCCGAAGAATTAAAGGCGAAGACGGAAAACTCCAAAACACCGGAGGAAAACCGTCAAGCTGCTGAACGGCAATTGGACATGCTCCTCACCAAAGTATTATCCCCGGAAGCCAAAACGAGAATTACCAATGTGCGACTGGTGAATACTGAAAAGTATTTGCAAGCCGCCCAAGCAATCCTCCAAATGGCGCGAACGGGACGAATACACGGGAAAATTTCCGACGAGGAATTGAAACACATCCTGACGCAACTCACTCCACCCAAAAAGGACATCACGATAACACGCAAATAGAGGGAAAAAAACATGACCAGCCACAAAGACCGAGCAATGAAAAAGTTCATTATTTCCACGCGAAAAAAGATTACCGCAGGCTTGACTAACGCCCCTGTTTTCGCCATGCAGAAGAAACGCAAGCGAATTTACAATCAAAAAGGAAAGAGACACTGGAGAAGCATCGACTTAGGAAAGATGTTCACCAAACAAACAACAAAACAAACACGCGGAAAAGGGTTCAAGGGAACTAAACGAAATAACGGAAAAGGAAACCGAAACCAGCACCGCATGCATAAGAAAATGAACAAGGACTAACGATGGGTGAATGAAACATGGCACACGAACACATTATCCATTTGAACAACGTGGTACGAATCCCCAACACGCGCAAAGCGAACCGCGCGATTTTTGCGATTAAGCAATATACTAACAAGCACACGCACGCAGGAATGAAGAACATTCACATTTCGAATGATGTAAACGAGTTAGTGTGGGCACGCGGAAAAAACCACAAAATCAACAAGTTGAAAGTCGTGTTCCGAAAGAAAGATGACCAAACGTATGTGTTTACACCTGAAGGAAAAGACTTGAAAGCATTTGAAAAACCGGCCAAAGAAGCCGCAGCCAAAAAGGCGCCTGCAAAGGAAGCTAAACCCACAACTCCCGCTGATTCGGAGAAAACCGAAAAGGCAGTGGAAAAAGCCGTGAGCAAGGCTCCCGCAAAGAAAGCAGAAAAAGCGCCTGTTGAAAAGAAAGATAAGGTGCAGTAAACTAGTTGAACGTGTATGAACATCAAAACCGTGTCCCTGAGAGGAAGCCCGTACGTGGGATTATTCTGTGTGGCAACGGATGAATTCGCACTCGTTCCTTCTTTTATGGAAGCAAAAGACGTGAAGAAACTAGAAGACACGCTCAACGTAAAAGCCATTGTCACCACCATCGCGGACACACACTTGTTGGGAGTTTTAGCCAAAGGATTGGGAAAAAAACTCATTGTAGCCAGCACGATTTCAAAAGAAGAAGTTGCCGAATTAGAAAAACACGGCATTCACGTTCATGTCATGGATGAAATCACCGCTGTGGGAAACCTCATGTGTATTCAAAAAAATGGCGGAGTCATTTCGCCCCTCATTCCTGAAATAGAACGAAAAAAAATTGAAAAATTCTTAGGAATCACACTGCACGTGCTGCCCGTCGCCAAGAGCGAATTGTCAGGATCCTGCGTTTTAGCCACCGAAAAAGGGTTTTTAGCACACCCCAAAACAGAACCGGAAGAAATGGAACAATTGGAAAGCATCTTTCACGTGCCCGGAATGACCACCACAGCAAACTATGGCGACCCCTTCCCCGGAAACTCGATTATTGCCAACACGTATGGTATTGTCGTAGGGGAACGCACGAGCGGACCCGAATTAGCACGCATTGATGAAGGACTGCACCCCTTTTCAAGTAAAAAATAGGTTTAATTGCCTTGCTGAGCCAGTATTGGTGAACAACCCCTCTTGAGGATGATATTATGGCCGAAACCACTACTACCGAAAAAACCATCTCCATTCAACAAATGCGCTACTTGCAAATGATGGAGAAAAAGAAGCTCCGACAACTCTCGCAGCGAATGCGCATGACGCAGCGCTTACTGAATGAAAACACGGTGGTCAAAGAAAGCTTGGCCGAATTAGGAAAAGGAACCAAAGACGCGATCATCCCATTAGGAGCCGGAGTGTATGCGAGCGGAAGCATTACCGCAAACTCATTCAAACGCACCCTGCCGGGAAACATTGTCTTGCCCGCGTCCATGGAAGAAGTGAAAAAAGAATTAGAAGCACGCGAAAAAGTGTACACGCATGATATGACACAATTGGAAAAAGAAATGCAGGGAACCGTGCAGAACGTGAACAGCATGACCGCACTCCTTCAAATGAGCAAGAAGAAGGCGAAGAAAGAGTAAGCAGGTTTCACGTATGTTTGACCTGCTCCGAAAAAAAATAAGCGGGTTTACTCAAAAAATAATTGGAAACGCGGAAGCAAACCAAACACTCGCACCAACTGCAAAAGAAACGAGTTCTGCGCCCCTCGAAAAAGCAGTACACCAAATAGAACACCCTGTCGAAGAAAAAAATAATTCTCCAGCAGACGAAGAAACCGCATACGCTGACACCATTACTCACGAGGCAGAATCGGAAGATGAGCCGGAAGAACACCAGCCGGCAGAGGAGACCATAAATCCTGTTTCGCACCCGGCGCCCGCTGCACCATTGCCCGAAATCAAACAACGCGACGAGAGAGAAATCAAAACAAACATTGGATTATTTCAAAAAATTGGAAGCGTGTTCACGGGAACGATTACGCTCAACGAGAACACGGTAAATACTTTCTTGGATGAATTTGAATTCTCCCTCCTTGAGGCAGATGTAGAAATTTCCACGACGCAAGCACTTATTGAAGAGATGCGCAAACGATTAAGCAACAAAGTCATCTCCAGCAGAGAAGACCCCGCACAAGCCATTTTGCACGAAATCAAGGGAGCGCTGCAGGAAATTATTGACGTGCAACCCTTTGACTTAGACCGAACGCTTAGCGAAAAAAAACCGGGAATTGTACTCATCTTAGGGCCAAATGGCGCGGGAAAAACAACCACGATTGCAAAACTCACGCATCGTTTTCAAAAAATGGGAAAAAAAATTGTTCTCGCGAGTGCCGACACGTTTCGCGCGGGAAGCATTGAGCAACTTCAAACGCATGCCGACAAACTAGGCGTGCGATTGGTGAAACACCAATATGGCGCGGACCCAGCAGCGGTGGCGTATGATGCCGTAAGCGCCGCGCGAGCCGAGAACGCGGACATTGTTCTCATTGACACCGCGGGAAGACAGGACACGAACAAAAACTTATTAGAAGAATTAAAAAAAATCCAGAGAGTGATTCAGCCTCATGCCAAAATCTACGTAGGAGAAAGCTACACTGGACAAGCTATTTTGACGCAGGCTGAAACGTTTAATGAGGCGATTGGAATTGACGGATTTATTTTAACTAAATTAGACACAGACACGAAAGGAGGGGGCGTTATTTCCATTTTGCACAATGTGAAGAAGCCCATTCTCTTTTTTGGCGTGGGACAAACGTACGAGGATTTGATTCCATTTGATTTAGAAGACTTTTTAGAACGACTCATCCCCGAAAAAAACGAATAATTTTCCAGCGCGTTTTTATTGCCGAAAGATGAAAACAAGGCATGGACAAACGAATCATCGCAGGGGGAGCCATTCTCCTGCTGGGAATGGTTTTTCTGCTAACCCAAAACCCGGGAGCCGTTTCATTGGTGAGCGATAAAGACATAGTAGGGGGAGAGGATGCGCTGCCCATCATTTTACTATTTTTTATCGTGTTGGGTGTGTTTGCATTCGCAATGGGAGCCGTGCTGGGGCCCAAAAAAACACGCACTAAACGATAGTTATTTTTAAAGGCCAAAAAAATGATGGGACCATGCACATTGCTTGGAAGATTTTTTTGCTCATTGTGATGATAACCCCTCTCGCATGGGCACACACCACCGATGAAACGGGAGCCAATTCGAAGACGTATTCTCCCGAAATACAACTTGCTCAAACCCTGCGCGAAAATGCGTACAATGTAGTGGGATTCACCGCAGCCGGGTTGATTGTGCTCGTAGTATATTCCATTAAGAAAAAACCCCGCAAAGAAAAAATAAAAAAAATTCTCTTTTGGAGCATTGCATTTTTGGCCGTGGGTTCCAATTTGTATCTCGCGGGAGCGACTATTTACACGAACATGGTTTCTCCGACCGGGGGACCCGTGCACTGGCACACCGACTATGAAGTGTGGAATTGTGGCGTGCAACAAGACATGATTGATCCTACAGGCATAGACAATCGCGTGGGAACGTGGGAAGTGCACGAGCATAATGACCAACGCATGCACATCGAAGGAACTATTTTGGACATGGAACAAGCCACGTTCCACCACTTCTTTGAAATTGTGGGGGGAGAACTAGACGAGAAGGGGATGATTTTTCCTTCGGTAAATGGAAATGTATTCATCCCGCGCAGCGGAATGTGCAATGGTGAACGAGCCGAGTTGCAAGGGTATTTGTACCGCGTCACCGACCCCGAAAATGCAAAGAATTGGTCCTACACGCAAACCAAAATAGAATACCCATTTGATGTGATTATGGCACCATATGGAAATGTTCCTCCGGGAGATTGTGTCATTATTGAATACGGCCCCGTGAAAGAAACCACTGAAAAACGCTGCGCGTCGTATGATTCCGCAGAGAATAGAGGTGAATTCTATGGCCGTTGAAGCATATCTCCCCACACTCACAACCGTTGTCGTGACCGCGCTGATTGATTCCATTAATCCGTGCGCGATTGGCGTGCTGATTTTGATGATTACCGTCATGTTGGGAAAGAAAAAAAGCACAAAAGATATGCTCATTTTCGGTGGACTTTACATTGGAGCGGTTGCCACTACTTATTTTCTCGCGGGACTGGGACTCATTTACTTTTTGAGCGTGATTCCATTGTATGTGGCCGAATACATCTCCATCGCAGTAGGACTATTCATCGTGTTCGCGGGATTGTTGGAAGTGAAAGACTTTTTCTGGTACGGAAAAGGATTCTCGCTGCAAATCCCACCCCAGTATGCGCAGAAAATCAACAAATATGCCGAGAATGTGAGCGTGCCGGGAGTCATTTTCCTGGGAGCATTTGTCGCCGCGGTCGAATTGCCCTGTACGGGAGCACCATACTTGGCAATCATTACCCTGCTCTCGCAATACTTTGACTTTACCGCGTTGATGATGCTGGTGCTATACAACATTTTGTTTGTGTCCCCCCTCATTGTGATATTGCTCGCCGTGGCCGCGGGACGAAAAGTAACGGACTTCAAAAAATTCAAGGAAGAAAACAAGGGATACATGAGACTGCTCATTGGACTCTTGCTCATTTCCATGGGTTGGTTATTGATTTTGATTTCCAATGGGACGATTAACTTCGGGTGAAGCAAATGGCAGCAAAAACAAAAAAGAAACCAGCAAAACGGAAATTCTCCGCCCAACATGTAGTAAAGAGACACGGCCACGTGGAAGCATTTGATGAACGAAAAATTTATGCGAGCGTGTATGAAGCATGCCACGCAGCACAACTCTCCACGAAACAAGCCGAAAAAATAGCCGCAAGCGTCTCGTTGAGCGTGAAAAAATGGATTTCGACCAAAGACCGCGTGAGCTCGCACGAGTTGCATCAAGAAGTAGTTCACGTGCTCAAAAAACACCACGCGGATGTGTCATTCATGTATGCGACACACCGCATTCTGTGCTAATTGAAACTAAAAAAAAAAAATTAGCGCCAAATAAACTGCTTATCCAGACGATCCATATATTCGTCCTGCGCCTTGCGTCGGGCCTTTTCCTGCTCCTCATCTAATGGAGCAGACTTTCCCTTTTTGGCTGGACGAGCAGAGAACAATGAGTTACGCACGCGCTCGTTTTCTTTAGCAGCATTCGATAATGAAGTGGGGGGTTGAATAGGGTTGTTTGAGGTGTCCATCCAACGGAAAGGAGACGATGCTTTATGATTCCTTTGCCAAAACAGGGAAAAAACACCCTTCTTTTAATCATTCCCGGACGAAGAATAGTGGATACGCATGGGATTTGGAGAAAACTTACGAAAGGCATTCGACGCCTTTTCCAACTTGAGGGTAGTGGATAAAGAGTCGGTGAAGACACTCACCAAAGAATTGCAGCGAGCACTTATCTCCGCGGATGTGGACATTGAAACGGTTCTTTCGCTGAGCAAGCAGCTTGAACAAGCCGCACTGGCCGAAACTATCCCCAAAGGACTCACCCGAAAGGAGCATTTGATTTCACTCACGTATGACGCACTTGTTGATGTGTTAGGTGGAAAAAACATTTCTGCGCCCGAAAAACCCACGAGCATACTACTCGTTGGATTATTTGGTTCGGGAAAAACAACGACATGCTCCAAACTCGCTCACTATTATCAAAAACGCGGATTGCGCGTGGGAATTATTGCCGCCGACACCTTTCGACCAGCGGCGATTGACCAGCTCGAACAACTCGTGAAACAATTGCCCGGAGTACAATTCTACGCCAATCGAAACGAGAAAGAAGCGTCCAAGGTGGTGCGAGAAGGAATTGTTGAACTCATGAGCAAGGGTGTGCACACCATCATTGTTGATTCGGCTGGACGAAGCGCGCTCGACCCTGAATTAGTGGATGAGGTCAAACGCATTCACACGGTGTTGAAGCCTGAGCACGTGTGGTTAGTGTTAGGTGGCGATGTGGGACAGCAAGCCAAAAAGCAAGCGAGCGCATTCCACGAAGCAATAGGAGTAAATGGAGTTATTTTGACGCGAATGGATGGAAGTGCCAAGGGTGGAGGAGCATTATCCGCATGCCGCGCCACAAACTCCCCGGTGTATTTCATTGGAATGGGAGAAAAAGTCAATGACTTAGAAGCATTCCACGCCGACCGGTTCCTTTCCCGCGTCATGGGATATGGAGACTTGAAAGGGCTACTCGAAAAAATGGAAGATTTGAAACTCGAAGACGTGAACATGGCCAACCCCTTGGAAGGACCATTCACACTGCAAACATTTTACCACCAACTTGAAAGCACCCGAAAAATGGGTTCGTTATCAAAAGTCGCAGAAATGCTAGGGTTTGGCGCCAACATCCCTAAATCCGAATTAGAAGTGGGAGAAGAAAAATTAGACAAATACAAAGCAATGATGGATTCCATGACCAAACAAGAAAAGCGCGACCCGGAAGTGATTACGAGCGCGCGCATTGCCCGCGTGGCACGAGGAAGCGGCACGCAGGAAAGTGACGTGCGCGATTTACTCAAACACTATCGCCAACTCAAAAAAATGATGGGACAATTCAAACACATGGATGAGGAAAAACTGAAGAATCCCAAAGGAATGCAGAAACTCATGAAACAGTTTCAAAAACCAAAGAAAATTAAGCTACGTTGAAGTAATTAAAAAAAAAAGGTGAATGAATGGTGCTCGAACAAATTGCATTTGGTGCTAACATGATTGCAGGCGCCGCGGCAGCGTACACGGATTGGAAGACGGGATACATCTACGATTACATTACATATCCGCTCATTGGATTGGGAATCGTGCTCTCATTATTCACCGGACAGTGGCTGGGTTTAGTGATGGGGGGCGCCATTTATGGAATGGGAATTTTGGCGTATCGCACCGGAAAAATTGGAGGAGGAGACATCAAACTTCTCGCGGGAATAGCACTTGTTCAGCCGCTCTATCAGGGAATGATTTTCCCGCTTGCCGTGTTATTAGTGGGGACTCTCCTCGCGTGCGCGGGATTTAGCGTTTATTACGTGGGAAAATATTTACTCACACGCCCACGCATACAATGGAAAACCAAACGAAAAATAGTTGCGGGACTTCTCTTTCTCGCTGCGGGAGCATTCATGGCGTATTTTTCACACCAAGGAATTTGGCCGCTGGAGATGAGCGTGTTGATTGGCGTTTCGCTTCTCGCCGGAATTATTTTTTACGCATTTGAAGAAGAAATAAAAAAACACGCATTTTTGAAACACATTACGCTGGAACAATTAGAAGATGATGAAGTATTAGCCGTGGAACACTTGACAAATGAAGAGAAAGAAAAATTTGGAAAAAATGTGCCAAACCTGATTGGGAGAGAAGACATATTGCGTTTGAAACACGCCAATATGCACACGATTCCCGTGTATCGTGACCTGCCGCGATTTGCACCATTTTTGTTCGCGGGAATGGGAGTGACGTACCTTTATCCCGAATGGATTTCAACCATTGTTCCTGTGCTATTTTAATACGTTCAACACCTCATACGAGTATGCGCATTCTACTTACCGGAAGCACGGGAATGATTGGCACCCGCCTCGTGAAAAAATTAGAGGGCAAGCACACCATTGTAGAGTTTTCACGCAAAAAAGGATTAGACATTACTCGCGCAACCGACTGCGAAAAAGCCATGAAAAATGTGGATGTGGTGATTCACGCCGCAGCTGAATTGGATGAAACGAAGGCAGAAGAAGATCTGCAAAAAATAAATGTGGAAGGAACACGCAACTTGTTAGAAGCAGCGGAAAAAAATGATGTGCAGCAATTTATTTTTTTGAGCAGCGTGGGAGTATACGGCGAGACCACCAAAAAATTAGACGAAAAAAGCGAATTAAACCCTCAAACAGCATACGAGCGAAGCAAAAAAGACGCGGAAGAATTAGTGTGGAAAATGCAGGAAGTTTTTCCCATTACGATTATTCGACCCGCACTCGTGGTGGGCCCGAGCGGATATTGGAAGCAAATATTCTCAACCATCCAGAAGGGTTTTCCCCTCATTGGAAAAGGAGAAAACGCCTGGCAGATGGTGGATGTGGATGATTTAGTCGCGTTTATTGTGCGCTGCGTGGGAAATGAAAACGCGTACAATGAAGCATACATTGTCGCGGAAAACGAAACCCACACGCTGCGCGAAGTGGTGGATATGGTGGCGGACATTTTGCACGTAAAAAAAGTGGGAAGCGTGCCCAAAATGGTTGGAATGGCAGCCGGATATGTTTTTTTAGCGCAGGGAAAACTTTTTGGAAAAAAACCACTGCTGATCCCCGCGCACGTGAAACGATTGTTTAAGCATCGCGAGTATGACATACGAAAAGCAATGGAAATAGGGTGGAAGCCCGCGCACACCACGCAACATGCGCTCGAAAAAACATACGCGGAATTAGTCGCGAGCGGAAAGCTAGTCAAAAAATAATTTCTATTTTTCTTTTACACTACACTAATCTTCATCATCCGCAAACTGATCCACGAGAGGAAACTCATCATGGAGGCGGGAAATTTTTCCAATAGCTTTGGATAAGGGATCGTCAAACGGAAGACGAGAAATCACATCCTGAATAGCCGACCATGCATAATCAACGAGCTCTTTTTCCTCTCCCGAAACGTCAAATTTTCGAGCAAACATACTCTGCGAAAAAATCTCAGCCTCATCGTGCGAAAGACCAATAAAATAGGAACAGCCCTGCGCGAGAATAGCCACAAAGCGCGGCGAACCATTCGTTTCAAACCCCAAATCAGAAATTTTATTATCTTTGAGGGAAGCGTCCATGGTGACAGAGAAGGAAACAGAACCAAACGAGGGAATTTTTACACTCGCGTGGGGGTTTTTCAAACGCTTGGAAAAAGAAGCGGGCGAAGACTCTGCTTTTTTGGGAGAAGGCATACATGAAAAAGAGTTAGAAAGAGATTAAGTAGGTTTTGCTCACGCGCATCATTAGCGGAGTTGAACAATCGTCGGGCCCTTCGCATCCATGCAGGCACGGCACCCCTGAAGAGAGGGAACGAGTTGCTCGTGAACTTTGCACGTAATCATTTCTTCTCGAACGAGGGAAAGAAGGTATTGCACTTCGCGAATTAACGAGGTATCGTCCACAATCTTTTGCGCAGAAGCATGAATGAGTGCGTGAATATGGGGGTTGAACACTACTTTAGTCGCACGCTTGTTGTTGAGATACTGTGAAACAGCCGGCTCGGTGATGCCCAAACGCTTGGCAATGGACTTCTGGTCCAGTTTGAGGGGGGGCTCCCGCATGGCACGAGCCAAATCCCTGCGCAAGGCGGGAAGAATGAAAAAGACCTCCACTTCTTGAGGCTGCAAAAGGGATAAACGAGGCATAACGTAGTATGGGAGCCAGACATTAAAAGAATTAACGTTGTTTAACCAGAGTATGAGCAGGAAACTCTGGTTTGGGCCCTCGGGAATACCCCTCGCGGCAGCGGGAAAAGGCATTGCGCGCGGAGTTGAGGTTGTGCGTGAATTGGGGTTGGACGCGATGGAATTAGCATTCGTGCAATCTGTTTACGTGCGAAGCGAAGAGAAGGCCGCGGAAGTAAATGCAGCGCGGAAGAAGGCAGGAGTGCGCTTGAGTGTGCACGCACCGTATTACATTAATTTGAATGCGGCGAAGAAGGAAACGATGGACGCGAGCATTGAACGATTATATCTCGCGTGCAAAATGGGCGGATTGTGTGGAGCCGAAAGTGTGGCCGTGCACGCGGCGTTTAGACACAAGGATGATTCAAAAAAAATTAAAGAAAAAATTGTGAACGCGTGCAACCAAATATATGAACGATTGGATGCGGACAACATAAAAATAAAAATCGCCCCCGAATTTGCGGGAAAACTCTCGCAATGGGGCTCGCTGGAAGAAGTCATGGACATTGCCTGCGAAACAAGGGGAGGGTGGTGCATGGATTTTGGTCACGCGCACGCGACGAGCAACGGTTCACTCACCACACGAGATAAATTTGACAAAATTCTCGCACAAATTGAAAAATATGATAAAAAATATTTGGAAGACTTGCATATTCAGTGCTGCGGGATTACTTTCACGGATAAAGGAGAACGCTATCACACGAGTTTTGACTCGAACGAGAGCACGGTGAACTGGAAAGCCATGGCGGAAAGTTTCAAAGCATTCAACGTGGGCGGAATATGCATTACTGAATGTCCGGGGCAAGAAAAGGACGCACTGTTGTTGAAAAATTATTACGAAAGTTTGTAAATAAAAAAAGAATTAAACCGCGCGCTCTTTACCCGCACGTTTACACGCGGCCACCAAATCGCGCATCAATGTTTCGGCTTTTTCTACGGAACCTTCCGCGGCTTTCATAATAGATGTTCCCACGTGAACCACATCCGCACCTGCGGCAATACACGCGTACGCGCTTTCGGGAGTGCGAACACCGCCGGCAATGACAATGGGAATGTGCACGAGCTTGCGCACGGCAGCAATGCATTCGGGAGGAACACAACTCGGAGCGCCGGAGCCGGATTCCATAATGATGAGTTGAAAACCAAGCATCTGTGCCGCAAGCGCATTGACCGCACCCAAATAGGGAATGCCGCGCGGGAGAAGCTTCGCACTGCCCACCCATCCAACAGCTTGCCCGGGCTCGTACACCAAATACGCGGTGCCAATCGTTTCAATGCGCATTTTATTTACAGGATACGCGGCGGAAACTTGCGCGCCGGAAATCCAATAGGGGTCGTGCGAATTGAAGAGAGACATGAAATACACCGCATCCGCTTTAGGAGAAAGAGTAGCAATATTTCCCGGAAACAAAATCACGGGTTTTTGTGAGACGCTCTTTATCGCATCAATACAATCATCCAAAAGCTTTCCCTGCGCGCCTAAACTTCCCCCCACGGCAAACGCGGTTACACCCGCGCGGTCGGCAGCACGCGCAATATCTTTGACCTGTTCAGGAGTGTGGTCGGGAGGGTCAATGACAACAAAAACATGTCCGGGAGATGCTTGGCATTGCTCCAGAAGCTTCTGATACGTGACCCCTAAATGAGGAGCGGTGGGAAAGGACTTTCCATTGCTATTGGATAAACCACCAGGCTGCATGTGCATGGGCATGAAAAGAAGAGGAGAAAGAGGGAATATAAACAATGGTTTTCGTCAAAACGACGGGAAGAAAACGTGAGATTGACGTAAACTTTTTTCTAAAAAAATAATCAAAAAAAAGCCAATTACAAGAATGCTTCGGGAACTTCTTCCATCATTAATCGTTCAAGTTGGCGCGCAATGCTCGCCGAGCCACGGGCTTTAATGGGGAGGCCGTGTCCGGGGAGAATCATTTTGGGGGATGAAAAAAGAATCTTGCGCGCGGAGGAAATAACCTGGGGTTTGTTTCCACTGGTCAAGTCCCATCGCCCTAAGCCCGTGGAGAATAATGCATCGCCACAAAACAACCATTTTTTGGTTTGCTCCATGAACGAAACACTTCCCTTCGTGTGACCGGGAGTGAAAATAGATTGAATGGAAAAATTACCCAAATCAAACACTTGCTTATCCACCAGCGTGTGCGTGACAGTGGGCCACTTAATGAGAGGAAGATTCAAACTCGTTGAAAGAGAAAAAATGGGGTCGCGTGCATTCACATACGCCGCATCTGCCGGGTGCATCCACACCTCTGCTTTGGGAAACAAATAATCCAACGCAAAATTATCCGCATGACCATGCGTGTGCAAAATTAATGAAACATCTTTGGGAGTGAGGCCAACGGAGGAGAGGCCTTCTTTCAACTGTCGTGAAGAAGAGGCTAATCCCGTGTCAATGAGTGCCACTTTTTTTCCGACAATGAGGTACGCATGGGCAGCCGTTTCAGTGCCAAATGATGCGTAAATATTCTCGCTAACTTCTTCCCACATTCTAACCAGTAGTCCATGTACAAATAAAAAGGATGAGGTAAGGTGCAAACACGCGCACGCGACAAAATGCACGCACACGCAGACCAAAATGACGATGACGTGTGCAGACAAATGAGTAACACTATAATAGGGAAACAACGTAATCAATGGATGACTGCACGCACGGAAACGGATGCCAACACGCTCATTGCACAACTCGTTGAAAAAAGCGGTGTGAATGAAGAAGACATCCGCACACGCATGAAAGAAAAAATAGACAAATTTTCTGGATTACTCACCGAGCAGGGCGCCCTCGTGTTGCTAAGCCGCGAACTCAATGTGCGCTTGCCCGTGTTTGAAAAAGTAAATGAAAAACTGACACTCAACCAGCTCAAAATGGGAATGAACAACGTTGATGTCGTGGCGCGCGTGAAATACGCCGACAGAATGAAAACATACGCCAAAAATGGAAAAGAAGGAAAATACTTGGCCGTGCGATTGAGTGATGAGACGGGAGAAGCACTCTTTACATTTTGGAATGAACAAGCCGATGACGCGGTGCAAAAAAATATTCGAGTGGGAAGCACGGTGACATTGTCCAATGCGCGCGTGGGGGTTTTCAATCAAATGACGCAACTCTCATTAGGATATAATGGAATTTACACGATTGAAAATGACGCAGAAATGAATTCGAGCACGGAAATAAATTCATCCGCCACTGCCACGCAAAGTGTTTCCACTACTCAACCTATTGGAAAATTCTCCGAATTAAACGAAGGAGCGTGGATTGAAACCAACGCGCACGTACTAGATGTGCTGCCGGGAAAAGGATACTACGTGAGATGTTTAGCATGCAATGGAAAACTCCAAAAAAGAGAAACAACGTGCCCCATTTGCATGACGGAAGGAAAAATAGACGCACGGCTGCTGGTGTCACTATTATTGGATGATGGAAGCAAACCCCTGCGCGGCGTGGCGTTCGAGAATGAGGTTGCTGCGCTGTATGGGAAAACTAAAGAAGAATTATTGAGCATGTTTGAAACGGATAAAGAAAATGTAGACAAAACCCTCCGCGGAACCCTCGTCCGAATTCAGGGAAAAGCCAAAATGGGAATGGACAAAATAAGCCTAGAAATAGCCATTAACAGGGTTATACGCATCCCCTTCGCGAATGCATAAAAATGGTTTGACGCACCATTATTGTATATTAGCCTGTTTCTAATGAGGTGAAAACAGCATGTCGATGAATGTTACCCAAAAAATCATCCAAAAACACATCGTGGAAGGAACACCCACCACGGGGAAAGAAATAGGTATTCGCATCGACCAAACCCTCACGCAGGATGCCACCGGAACAATGGCCTATTTGCAATTCGAAGCCATGGGATTGAAAAAAGTTCAAACCGAACTTTCAGTATCGTATGTGGACCACAACATGTTGCAAACTTCCTTTGAGAATCCGGATGATCATCAATACTTGCAAAGCGTCGCGCAAAAATATGGAATATTATTCTCTAAACCCGGAAATGGAATCTGCCATCAAGTGCATTTAGAACGATTTGGAAAACCGGGAAAAACATTACTGGGAAGCGACTCGCACACTCCCACAGATGGAGGAATTGGCGCACTCGCGATTGGAGCCGGCGGATTAGATGTTGCCGTAGCCATGGGTGGCGGACCCTTTTTCTTGAACATGCCGAAGGTTGTTGGCGTTAAATTGACGGGAAAATTACAAGAATGGGTTTCGGCGAAAGATATTATTTTGGAATTGTTACGACGCTTAACAGTAAAGGGCGGAACCGGAAAAGTCATTGAATATTATGGAGATGGAGTCAAAAGTTTGAGCGTGCCCGAACGCGCCACCATCACCAACATGGGAGCGGAACTCGGCGCGACGTCATCCATTTTTCCCTCGGATGAAATCACGAAAAAATATTTAGCGATGCAAGGAAGAGAAAACGATTGGAGCGAACTGCGCGCGGATGATGGAGCAACATACGATGAGCATGTTGAAATTAACTTGAACGAATTGGAACCCATGATTGCGTGCCCATCGTCTCCGGATAATGTGAAGAAAGTGAGCGAAGTGGAAGGAACGCCCGTGGCACAAGTGCTTGTGGGGAGTTGCACCAATTCTTCTTATCGCGATTTGAGCATTATCTCATCTATTTTAGATGGAAAAGTGGTGCACGAGCATGTGAGCATGGGAGTGAACCCGGGCTCGAAACAAGTGCTGGAAAATATTACTGCATCGGGAAAATTATTGCAATTCATTTCCGCAGGCGTTCGTGTAAACGAAAGCGGATGCGGAGGATGCATTGGAATGGGACAAGCCCCACCCTCGGGAGCAGTATCGGTGCGAACATTCAACCGAAACTTTCCTGGAAGAAGCGGAACGCCGGATGATAAAGTATATTTGTGCTCGCCCGAAACAGCGGCCGCGTGCGCCATTTATGGAAAAATTACCGACCCACGCAAGCTAGGAGACTATCCTAAAGTGGAAATGCCGGAGAAATATTTGGTGGATGACCGAATGATTATTCTGCCGAGCTTGCACCCGGAAAACGTTCAAGTGATTCGCGGACCCAACATTGCTCCATTGCCTCTGGCTGAAGCATTGCCAAACACGATTGAGAAAAAAGTTTTGTTAAAAGTGGGAGACAACATTTCAACGGATGGAATTATGCCCGCGGGAGCGAAGATTTTGCCTCTCCGAAGCAACATTCCAAAGATTTCGGAATATGTGTTTTCGCCCATTGACCCCAACTTTGCCAAAAATGCACGCGAGAACAACGGTGGACTCGTGGTGGGGGGAGACAATTATGGGCAGGGCTCAAGTCGTGAACACGCGGCGTTAGCCCCCATGTATTTAGGAGTGAAAGCCGTGATTGTGAAATCATTTGCGCGCATTCACAAAGCCAACTTAATTAATTTTGGAATTCTCCCACTTGAGTTTGTGAACCCAACGGACTATGACAAAATTAACGCAGGAGACGTGTTGGTGTTGGATGGATTGCACGCACACTTGAAAGGAAATTCGCATGAACTTGTTTTAGTAAACAAAACCAAGAATGTGAATATTCCGGTGAAAGAAGAATACACCGCACGACAACGCGAAATGCTGCTCGCGGGCGGACTCTTGAACTACACCAAGAGCAAGAACGCAGCATAAAAAAATAATAACCAAAAAATTGGAGAAAAAACCCAGGAGTTGAACAAAAATGGCACACGACGTAACATTGATTTTAGGAGATGGAACCGGACCCGAATTAGCACGCGCAACCAAGAAAGTTTTGGACGCGACGGGAGTAAAATTCAACTGGGTAGAACAAGAAGCGGGAATAGACGTTTTTGAAAAAACAGGAGACCCGTTTCCCGATACGTTGATTGAAACCATCAAACGCACGAAAGTGGCGATCAAAGCGCCCATCACCACGCCCGTGGCCACGGGCTTTCGCTCGGTGAATGTAAAACTGCGAAAGGATTTGGATTTGTACATCAACTTACGCCCGGCCAAATCATATCCGGGAGTGCGTTCACGCTATGAAAATTTGGACTTGGTTATTTTCCGCGAAAATACGGATGATGTGTACGTGGGAATAGAATTTGAGCAGGGAAAACCTGAAACTAAAGAATTAATTTCCATGCTTAATCGCACGCATCCGAAGGAAATCATTCCGCAAGACATTGGAATATCCATCAAACCCATTTCGGAAATGAAAGCGGAGCGAATTGTGCGCGCCGCGTTTGAGTACGCAGTAAAGCACAAACGCAAAAAGGTTACAGCCGTGCACAAAGCAAACATCATGAAACACACGGATGGATTATTCTTGAACGTGGCACGAAAGGTCGCGGAGAAATACCCTCAAATACAATTTGAAGACGTAATCGTGGACAACATGTGTATGCAACTCGTGCAAAAACCCGAAGTGTACGACGTTTTAGTCCTGCCTAACTTGTACGGGGACATTATCTCGGACTTGTGCGCAGGGCTCGTTGGAGGATTAGGTGTAGCTCCGGGAGCAAACATTGGAAAGGACTTGGCGATATTCGAA
>CAYZPC010000008.1:0-51210 GCA_964480705.1 uncultured archaeon
TATTTTAGAGTTGGTTTTATTTTATGGAGCAGCGCGCGCAAATCGCATTGGAATACCTCCTCACGGTGGCTTTTGGAGTAGTGTTAGCCACCGTCGCTGCGTTGCTTGCGTTTCAAGTGGTGGGCATTGCTCAAGTCGCGGAGAAAAACATTGAGCAATTCCGTCAAGAAACTATTTTGAGTTTTTTGGGGGATTAGCCCCATGTTTCCATTTCTTTCATTTGTCATCTCACTTGCCGGGCTCACGTATGCCTCGTACACGGATTTCAAATCCCGCACCATTCCCGATTGGGTTTCCCACGGCATGCTTCTCGCAGGCCTTTCTCTGGCGGCGTATGAATCCTATTCCACTCAATCCATCACTCCTTTGTTTTGGTCCGCTGCCCTAACCATTGCTGTTTTCATTCTCGCCTACATTTTTTGGCGCGCGGGCGCGTGGGCGGGTGGAGATGTAAAACTATTTACGGGTCTTGCGGCCCTCAATCCATTCAACCCTTTCATCGTGGGTGAATTTCTTAATCTTTCATTCTCATGGGGCGGCCGCGAGTTGCTCATCGTGAGCGCGCTTCCTTTTTTCATGCTTAATTTGTTCATTGTTTCCGTTTTTGCACTCATGCCTTATTCCGCGTTGCTTGCGTTTTCGTGCTTGCGTAATCCTTCTCTTCGTCAAGAGTTTTTTTCCCTTTCAAGCAGTGCTATTTCTCGCGCAGTAGAATGGGCACTTGTCATCAGTGCCTTTACTTTCGTTCTTCACTATTTTTCGCTTCCCGTGTGGGGTCTTTTTCCCCTTCTCCTCCTAGCGGGTTTTCTTCACCGTGCTTTCCGTGTCGTGGTGGGTATTTTCTCGTTTGTTTTGCTTTTTCTCTCGCTGATTTCTCATTCGGATGTTGTTTCTCTTTTTTGGGTTCTTCTTTCTATTAATTTTATTTTCTCCTGGTATGGTTTTGCCCAGCGCCACGTTCTCACCATCAAAAAGAAAATTTCGGATTTGCAAGATGGGGATATTCCCGGCGAGTGGATAGGTGTTGAGCGTGGAAAACTCACGCGTCGTTTGCCCGTCTCGTTCCAAACCATTATTAAGGCAGGAGTTGAGCGTGATTTGGAAACCATTATGCGTTTTTTACGACCTCAAGGTGATGCGTGGGCCGACCCGCGACAAGCAGCCGGAGTGTATCCTGAAGACATTGCCCGCTTGCAGGCTGCCGTAAAAAAAGGCGAGTTGGAAAATACGATTCTCGTGAAAGCCTCTGCACCTTTCGCTCCAGCTGTACTAATTGCGTATCTTCTTTTGACTATCTTGGGGGATGGTCCTCTCGCGTGGTGGTTTGGATGAATCACGTGCATTCTTCGTCTCGCGGTCAAGCTAGTTTGGAATTTATTTTGGTTCTCATTTTCATGCTTGTCATTATTGTCGCAGTCATTGTTCCGCTGGGGCAGCGTATTCAGTTTGCCATGGAGGATGTGAGTAAAGTCAGTTTCTCCGATGCGGGGTTGAATTTGATTCAGTCCACGCTCAATAATCTCCTCCTCTCTCCGGGCACATCGCGCCAGTTTGTGGATGTGTATCTCCCCAAAGGAAGCTCTCTCGCATGTGACAATAGTACCGACAGTATCAACATCACCTTTCCCCTCAACACGGACGTGTTTGATGCCACGGGTTCTATTCCGCTGGATTGCAGCGACAACACGGACCCCTTCAAACCAACCGTTGCTATGTTCTGCTCCAAAAGTGTTTCGTTTCCCGCTTCGGCTGAGCTTCGCTGCCAAGGCGATGCACTCTCCACAGGAGGATTTTTGCTCGAGACGGGGCAAGCTGGTTTCTCTCAGCGCTTTCGAATGTTTGCGCGTTACTTTCCTGGTGGCACTCCCTTGTATGTGGTTGATTTCAACGCGGTGTAGTGTATGGTTTGTTCACGCGGTCAAACAAGCATTGAAGTCCTGCTCGTTGTTTCATTTGTTTTAGTTGTTTCTCTGGCTATTGTTATTCCCTACGTGGACAATCAGAACATCACCAACGCCACATTTGTGGCTAAGCTCACTATTCTTCCTTTCATTGAAAAAAATTCCCTGCGCATTAAACTAAACTCAGTCATTCCAGAAGTAGATTCCGCTCAAAATGAAATCACGCTTCACATCAAAACAACCGGCCGCTGGTCGAATGATGTTGATTTGGAACTAAGCTTCCCCACTGCCGGGCGCCCTTCGGGGTGTGAGCAAGTGTGTAATGCCGTTGCCAATCTTAATGCGTATTCAGCCGTGCATCTTGATTGGTCGCACAATGATGCCCCCTACTGTGGCAGCGTTTCCTGTTGATTTTTTTCCCTAGTTTTTAATTCATTTCCCTCTCCTTCCCGCTTCATGCGCGTGCTTGAGTCGCTCCCCTGGTTTATTCTCCTTGTCTCTGCAGGCATTTTAGTCGAGTCGCTTGATTCCTTTTTCCTTCCCCTTTCTACTCTCTCTCACGCCCAATCTCTTTCTCTTCCCCACCGTGTAGAATTTTCCGCGCGAGTCGAAAACATTCGTTATTCTTCGAATGCGCTTGTTTTTGATGCTGTTCACGCGGGCACACTCACGTGCTACCTTCGCCACCCCCCTCCTCTCACGCTTCTTTTTCCGGATGAAAATTATTTTATTCGCGCCACGCTCGTTCGCACCCTTCAGGGAAGGTTGTGCGTGGTCAATTCCATTCGCCCTTTTTCCCCGTGAGTTTTTTCTATGCTCCTCGAACTTTTTCTCGGAATGGTGGTTGGAATTCTCCTCTCCCGTGTTGGTCTTCCATCCGTTTTTCCTCTCCTCATTTGGTTTTCTCTCGTTGAAAATTCTTCTCTCGCATGGTTTCTAGTGGGATTCGTCTCCGCGTGCATCATTCACCTTTCCTTCACTCACCCTTCTTTTTCGCGTGAACACATTTTCATTGGTTTTCTTTCCGCGTGCATTATTTTTCCGTTTTATGTTTTTCTCATTCCAAAAAATTTTCTTGACACATTCATTTTTCCTCTTCTTTTGCTCGCGTGCGCGGGATGGTTTTTTTCCACTCTATCTTTTCGTCCCCGCGACGTGGTGGGGGGATTATTTTTGTGCGCGGCCGGTTTTTGGTTGCTTCATGAACGTGCCATTCCTGCTGCGCTCCCCGCTTTTTTTCTGGGGTGGTGGGGATTAGCGTGGGTGGATTTTCCCTCTTCCACTCAAACGGCTTCTCATCCGTTGCGCGACGCATGCCTCGGATGCTTCTCCGCAATCCTCCCTGGTTTAGGCCCCGGTCTCATGAATGCTATTTGGCTCTCCGGCCGATCCTCTCCGGCGATGGGCGTCAGCAATCTCATTTTTTCCATTGGTTTGCTTTCGTCTCATGGGAGTGTGCGCAGTGCCATTGCTGCTGAACTTTCCTCTCTTTCTAGTATTCCCTGGTTTGTTCTCCTCGCGGCAGTGGGGTGGTGTTTATCCTCGGCTTATTTCCTTTACACATATTCCCCCTTTTCCCTTCCTTCATTTCCTCGGTGGGGGTGGGTGGTTATCCATCTCACGGGCATTTTTTGGGTGGGTGGTCTTATTTCGGTGTGCGCCGTGCTTGCGAGTTATTCGCTTCGCCGCCTTTTCCAATTAGGCCATTTCTCTCTTGACTATGGCACTTTCATCCTTATCCCATCTATCCTCTATTTTTACGCACCCCTCTAATGCTTTTTTTCCCTGCGCCGGATGTGATTAAAAACGCCGAACGGGTGGTGGACGTATGCGTTCTTCCGGTCAATCCGCTCTCGACCTCTTGTTGAGCCTCCTCGTCCTTCTCATTGTTCTCACCGTGTTTTCCTCCGTTCTCACTCGTTTTGAAGAAGTTCAGAAAGAGATGTCCATTCGCCAGCAGCTGCGTGAAAATCTTTCCCAAATCCACTGGCTCTCCTCCTATGCGGCGAGTCAATTTCATGAGATTAGTTCATACCCCGCAACGGCTTCAGTGCCGGTGGGTTTTGCATTATCCTCGCGCACCAACGCTTATGCGCGCACATCCGGTACCGTTTTGCTGAAACCCGTTCGCGCAACAGGTGTACAAACTGAGATTGATTGTAGTATCATTTGGGACATCAACGCGGAAGCGGTTGAGTTCAAAGTCAGCGCGCCCCCTTCTTCAACGGGTTTATCGTATCCGGTTGATGTCAACCGAACCACGGTTGCCAATAATCTTATGGATGATAACCACACCTTTATTTTTTCAGGTTGCTTTAATCAATTTACCATTGAGGCTGACCCATGAATTCGCGCGGACAATTTTGGTCATTGGATGTTGTGCTCGCCGCCGCCGTTTTTACACTAGCCATAGGTCTCCTCCTCAGCAGCTCCGAATTGACTCTCTTTTACAATCAGCAAGAACGCAATGCCAACAATCTCCTTCTCACGGCCCTATTAGGTTCAAATAATTTTACCAGTCAAGCCGATTTTCTCGTTCAATTCACTCCGCGCGAATGCGACCCTTTGCAAGGCGGAAACCCCGCACTTTGCTCCACCACCGGCCCTCCTGCATGTGCAGGTCTGCCAGATTGTAATATTTTAGACGTGCAAAACTCTCAGATTAATGTTCGCTGTGGCCCCAATGCGGAATACGTTGCTGTTTTTCCCTCCTCCAATCCTCCTCCCCCTTCATTGTCACAGCTTGCCCGTGGTTGGTTATTTGATAATGAACTCTCCGGCCTCGAAAATTGTGTAGTGGATAACTCCAGCCCCATCCGTCACATGCAATTAGGTCTTTCTCCCGATTACTATGTCGACTTGAATGCTCTTCGTTCAGATGGTAACACGATTAAGTTTTTTACCGCCAAGCCAGGAGGCGAACCTTATTTTATGATTCGCCGCCGCGTGGTTATTTTTCCGTTTGTTCCTAACGCGAGAGACTTGCGCGAGTGTCTCGATGGGAATTGTCCGCAGCATTTAACGGATGTCAACATCCGCGTTTGGGGGGTGTGATTCATGCGGGGATTTGTTTTCACCATTGATATGGTCTACGGTGCCATTGCCATCGTCTTGCTTTTTTCTATTCTCATTCACGCCAACCAGCCTTCTTTTTCGCCGCAGCATCAGATTCTTCAAATTCAAGCCAAAGATGCGGTCATGAATTGGTTCTACGGCGGCGTTCCCGGCTCAGATAAGTGTCCGGCCGTTTCTTCCGCGTGCGCGTGCGACACGGGCTTTCGTCCCCGCGTCACGAGTGATCCTCTCTCGCCAAGTTTGCCGAGTTCGTGGGTTCAGAAAGAAGTCTGTGTGGGGGCCCCATAATGTCCCGCGGTTTTTTTTCCATTTTTGTAGGTGCATTCGCCGTTGTCCTACTCATTTCATTCTTCTATTCTCAATCCGTTCACTATCAAACCGACTCGCACGCGGCCGAGTTGAGTGTCATACAGCAATCCCTCTCTAAAGACTGGTTTATGACCCGCAACGCACTCGCCAATTTTGCTTCGGATGCCATCCTTGAACACATCGCATTGCAAAACCCCGCTCCTTCATTAGGAAACTGCAACCAATCATTTGCCTCCTTAGATTATGCGACGCAAGTCGAATCCTACTGGGATGAGGCAGTAAAGCACATCAATGACAACTTTGGCACAAATTGTGATGTTAATTTGAGTGTGGAAGTGCAAAACCTCGTCGAAGGAATAACGTTGCCCGCTCCTTCCGTGTTAGATGAAGAACGTTCCTACGGTTTGCTTTCCTGCTCCCGCTCTACTGCCACGGGCGCGCTCACCATTAAACGCCCTTTCGTCATCCGGAAAGATGTGCGCATTTCCTCAAATGGTTTAGCATGCGTGGTGAGCGTTTTTGATATTCTCGGGGATAATCCCTCAGGTTACCGCTATGAAAAAATAGATGTAAATCAAGCCTTCACATAGTTCCCACGCTTTTCATTTGCGTTTAGCAATAATTTTTTGCGCACCGCTTCCATATTGCATGGCTTTCTTGGGTGCTTCCACCATCTCTCTTGGCACTCCCATTTTTTCTGCGAGGGTGCGTAAACTATTTTTTCGTATTTTTCCATATTTTCCGCGCAAGTTTTCAATCGCGGGAATTTGCAGTGCGAGTGCAGCAAATTCTTTTTCCAAAAAGGGCGCGCGCACCTCTATTCCAAAGGCTTTCGCGCATGCTTTCTCTCGTTTCACATCATGTTCTTCCACATTTTCCACTTTTTCCGCGCGTAGTTTTTCACACGCCTTTTCATCATTTCTCACACGGTCAAATGCACCATATCCGCAGAATAATTCATCCGCACCCGACCCCACTAACACTACTCGAATCCCCTTCTCTTGTGCTAATTTGGCAATGGAAACATTTACTGCGCCAAGCGTGCATTGCAATTCATCATCCGTCTTCAAAATTTTCTTCGCACGTGTGTAATTTTCCATTATTTCTTTTTCATTTAGTATGTGTGTGGCAATTTTCATTTTCATTTTCTTCGCAAGCGGTTTCACGCGCGCTAAATCAGAGCTATTCGAGAGTCCCACACTCAATAACACCACATTTTTCGAAAACTTCCCCGCGAGAAAAGCAATCACTCCCGAGTCCACTCCCCCTGAGAATGCCACGCCAATCTTTTCCGCGTTGAGCGTATTTTTTTTCACAGCCTGTTCAAGCGCTTCCTGCATCGCCGCGTAATGATTGCGCGTTTTATTCGTTCCTTCGCTTTTCAAAGTCTTTTTTTGAATAACCATTCCTATTTTGGATTGCTTTGCCTTAAAATGCTTTATTTCGACCTTTCCTCCATTCGTATGTCAGTATGAAATCCAAACCATTTTATAGCGCGCGTGCGTTTATTCTGCATGATTTCCCTTGACAAAATTGACCTTCTCCTCCTCGGCCGTTTGCTGGAGGATGGCCGCTCTTCGTTCTCACAACTCGCGCGCGAAACTAATTTGACGGATGTGGCTATCAAAAAAAGATTTGAGCGCCTCAAGAGGCAGGGTGTCATCAACACTATTTCTGCTGATTTGAATCTTGATGTTCTTGGTTTCGCCAAGCCCGTTTTTGTGTTGTTGAAAACAGAGCCTGGGAAAAATAAGCACATTGTCAAGCGCCTGAGCGAAATGGAATCCGTGGTTGAGTTTAATGAGCTCATGGGTGAGCATAATTTTATGCTCAAGTTGTTGTGTCCGGACCTCACGCACGTAAAACGCATGATGGATGATTTGGGTTACATTGATGGCGTGCGCGAACTGCGAAGCATGCCCGTGTTAAACGTCGTGAAAAAAACCAACGCCCTTCCCCCTACTTCGTTCCAGAAGCGGTTCTAATCTTTTTTCAATCCTTTTTTTGTTTTATCATTTCTCTCTTCTTTTTCTCTTTTTTTCAACCTATTCTAATAAACCCCGTTCTCCTTCTATGGTAGCATGCCCTCCACCCTCATCATTGCGGAGAAAAACCTCGCCGGACAGCGCATTGCCGAAATCCTCGGTGGAAAAACCACTCGTTCGCAAGCCAAAGGCTTTGCTAAATATTACACATTCACACGCAACGCGGAAGAACACGTGGTTGTTCCCCTGCGCGGCCACATTGTTGAAGTGGATTTTCCCAAGCAGTATAGTTATTGGAAAGGCACTCCCCTCCAAGAGCTGGCTCGCGCCCCCATTCTCTATTTACCTAATGATGCTCAAATCGCCGCACTGTTGAAAGACATTGGAAAGCAATCCTCTCGCGTCATTATTGCCACGGATGCCGATCGTGAGGGAGAAAGTATTGGTGTGGAAGCCCTGCGCATTGTGCAGGAAGTTAATTCGCATGTGAAAGTTGAGCGCGCGTATTTTTCTGCCATGACTCCAAAAGAATTACAAAAAAGTTTTGATGAACTCGTTAACGTAGATTACAACCTCTCCGATTCCGCCGACTCACGCAGAGAAATTGATTTGATTTGGGGGGCCGCCCTAACGCGTTTTGTTTCCATTGCGGGCAACCGAATGGGAAAAGAGTTCATTTCCGTGGGACGTGTACAAACACCCGTGCTCGCCCTCATTGTCAATCGTGAAAAAGAACGCCTTGCTTTTGTGGTACAGCCCTATTGGGAGATCATCGCGCACGCGGAAAAGAATCAAAAAAAGTTTGATGCCACTCACAAAAAAGGAAAAATATTTGATGAAAAAGAAGCGCGTGTCATTTTCGATAAAATAAAAGACGAGAAAACCGCTCTCGTGAAAAAAGTTTCCAAAAAAAAGCGTATGATTGCACGCCCCACTCCCTTTGACACCACCACCATGCTCCGCGCTGCTTCCGCATTAGGTTTTACCGCCGGTCAAGCCATGAATACCGCCGAATCATTGTACATGGCGGGCTACATCTCCTATCCTCGAACGGATAATCAAACGTATCCCAACACGATGAATCTGAGCGAGCATTTGGAAGAATTGAAAAATCACAAAGAGTATGTTCCTTTTGTCGAGGGCATCCTCGCCGCGCCCCTCAATCCTTCTAAAGGCGCCAAAAACACTACGGATCATCCTCCGGTGCACCCTACAAAAGTTCCCGATCGCGGAAAAATAGGTGAGAAAGAGTGGAAATTTTTTGACCTTGTTGCACGTCGCTTTCTTGCCACATTCATGCCTGATGCGGAGACGGAAAACACGTCCGTGGATTTAGAAATCAAACTCGAACCCTTTTCCGCGACAGGTCAAACCATTTTGTTCGCGGGATGGAAAGCCGTGTATCCTTTTTCCGAGTTGAAAGAAACCATTCTTCCCCCGCTCAACGAGGGGGAGCACGTGAACGTGGAAAATATAGAGATGCCTCGTAAGGAGACGCAGCCTCCGGCGCGTTATTCTCAATCAGCGTTGCTCAAACTCATGGAGGAAAATAATTTAGGCACGAAGGCCACGCGCGCGGATATTATTCAAAAATTGTATGCGCGACAGTACATTTCTGGCATTAAGAGTATTGAGCCCAATCAAATTGCATTTGCGGTGATTGATTCTCTCGAGAAGCATTGCTCCATTGTCACCGAACCCAAAATGACGGCGGAGATGGAAGCGGAAATGGACCTAGTTGCGAATGGAAAAATAAAAAAAGATAAAGTCGTCAACGATTCGCGCACCATTTTGGTGAAGGTCCTTGACACGCTTGTCACGAATCAATCCGCCATTTCAGTGGAGTTGAAAAAAGCCTTATTCAAGCAGGATACGATGGGCAAATGCCCCAATTGTGCGGCCGGACAATTGGTTATGCGCAAAGCTGCAGCCACGCAAAAACGATTTCTCGGCTGTGACCAGTTTCCCAATTGCCGCACCACGTTTCCTCTTCCTCAAAAGGGAACGCTTTATCCTACAAACAAAATCTGTCCTGCGTGTAACAAGGCACCCCTCATTAAGCTTGCGGGGAAAAAATTCAAAATGGAAATTTGTGTAAACTTTGATTGCCCTTCCAAGGATGCGTGGAAAAAGAGCCAAGCCGAAAAAGCTCTTTCGCCCGCGTCACCTTCCTTTTCTTCTCCACCCCCCGCTTCATCTTCTCCTCGCTCATCTTCTGCTCTCAATTCCACCACGCCTTCTTCTCCCAAATCCCCTTCCCGTTCCCGTCCGCGCACCGTTTCCTCTAAAAAGCCCCTTTCTCCTTCTTCGTAGTATGAAAATTATTCTTCACTTTCGCCAATCGGCTCAGGAAAATGCGCAAGCATTTTTTGATGAAGCCAAGCGCTTGAAAAATAAAATGAAGGGTGCCGTGTCTGGTGTGCGTGAAGTAGAGAACAAGCTCGCGGCACTTGAACGTCAAACCATTTCCGCGGAAAAAAAAGCTCCCGAGAAGCGCCGCAGTAAAGAGTGGTTTGAGAAGTTTCGCTGGTGCTACACGCGAAATGGTTTGTTAGTTGTTGGAGGCCGCGATGCGCACTCCAATGAAGCATTGGTTAAACGTCACATGGAAGACAATGATTGGTATTTTCACGCCGACGTGCATGGAGCGCCCCACTGTATTTTGAAATGCGACAAAACAAAACCCACTAAAGAAGATTTCGAAGATGCTGCCTCTTTTGCGGGATTGTTTTCCTCTGTTTGGAAAAAAGGTTTGTTGAGCGTGCGCGTGTATGCCGTCAAACCTTCTCAAGTTTCTAAAAAAGCTCCTACCGGAGAAAGTTTAGGCCGCGGTGCGTTCATTATTTCGGGGGAGCGTAAATGGTTCGATCCCGATTTCAAGATGGGGTGGGGCGTGCAAGAAGTGAAGGATGGTTTTCGCGCCCTGTGCGGTCCCCTCGCGTGTGTTAAAGCACATGCACTTCACGTGATGGAACTCTCCGTGGGGGAAAAAACCAAGACCGATGTGGCAAAGTCCTATCAAAAGTGGTTGGAAAAACAGTCTCCTCCCATTCTAGTGGCGTTGGACGAATTAGTCGCCTCCCTTCCTCCTGGAGAGTTTACCTCGCGCCCTCTCTCTTCCAAGAAGTAATGTAGTTCTGCTTTTGGAGGGATTAAAAACCCCCTTTGGCGTAATAGTATTGTATGTCCAATTTCCCCAACCCCTTAATCAACGCCGCTCCTCTTCCAGACAAGCGTGCCGTCACATTAAAGGTCCAGGAACCCTCCCCCACGCACGTTGGGAGAAACATCGTCACACTTGATCGAAAATCCAAGCAAGTGTTGGGCATCACGAGCGGGGACATTGTAGAAATTGAAGGCACCAAAAAAACGGCTGCGATTGTTTGGCCTGCCCGAACGGAAGATGAGGGCAAGGACCTCATTCGCATGGATAACTTGATTCGTCACAATGCGGGAGTCAATTTAGGAGAAAAAGTCATTGTTCGCCCCGCCCAATTCAAGGAAGCGCAGAAGGTTGTTCTCGCTCCCACGCAGGATGTTCACATCATTGCGTCCGGGTATGAACGTATTTTGAAAAAAACCTTCATTGGTCGCCCCCTCTCGCGCGGGGACAATGTGTGGATCACCGTGTTTGGTTCCGGCTTCATTTACCGCGTCATTGAAACCGCTCCCCGGGGCATTGTTAAAATCACTGATTTCACCCAGTTCGTGTTGAAAGACGAGCCCATCAAGGGAGAATTAGAGGGCGTTCCCCGCATCGCGTACGAAGATGTGGGCGGCATGGGTTCACAGGTTCAGAAAGTGCGCGAAATGATTGAACTCCCCATGCGCCATCCCGAATTATTTCGAAAACTTGGAATCGAACCTCCTAAAGGCGTCCTGCTTCACGGTCCTCCCGGCACGGGAAAAACCCTTCTCGCGAAAGCCGTTGCAAATGAAACGCAAGCCCACTTCATTTCCGTGTCTGCTCCAACCATCATGAGCAAATTTGTGGGGGAAGCCGAGGAGCGCGTGCGACAAATTTTCAAGGAAGCGGAAGAAAATGCGCCTTCTATTATTTTCATTGATGAAATTGACGCCATTGCCCCCAAACGCGAAGAAGTCGTTGGAGAAGTCGAGCGCCGCGTTGTCGCGCAATTGCTTTCCCTCATGGACGGAATGGAATCCCGCGGAAATGTGATTGTGATTGCGGCCACGAATCGTGTTAACTCGCTCGATGAAGCATTGCGTCGACCGGGACGATTTGATCGCGAAATTGAAATTGGTGTTCCCGATAAAGATGGTCGAAAAGAAATTTTGCAGATTCACACGCGTGGAATGCCGTTGAAAGATGTTGACTTGGATTATTTTTCCAGCATCACGCATGGTTTCGTGGGAGCAGATCTCACCGCGCTGGCGAAAGAATCGGCGATGAAAGCGTTGCGCAGATATTTGCCCGAGATTAATTTGCAGGATGAGCAAATCCCCGAGAGCGTGTTGGAGAAAATGGAAGTCACTCGAAAAGATTTTGAAGATGCATTAAAGGAAATTCAGCCCTCGGCGTTGCGTGAAGTCATGGTGGAAATTCCAAATGTAAAGTGGGATGACATTGGTGCATTAGAGGATGTGAAAGCCGAACTCAAGCAAGCCGTGGAATGGCCCCTCAAACATCCTAAATCATTTGAAGAGATGGGCATCCGCGCCCCGCGCGGGGTGTTGTTATATGGTCCTCCCGGCACCGGAAAAACGCTTCTAGCCAAAGCTATTGCCACCGAGTCGCAGGCTAATTTTATTTCCATTAAGGGTCCTGAACTCATTTCAAAATGGGTGGGCGAAAGCGAGAAAGGCGTGCGCCAAGTTTTCAAGAAAGCCCGTCAGGTTGCTCCAGTGGTTGTTTTCTTTGATGAAATTGACGCTATTGCCTCCGTTCGCGGCGGCACGCAAGGAGATTCCGGTGTGGGTGAGCGCATGGTCAACCAGCTCCTTACTGAATTAGATGGTGCCGAAACCCTCAAGGATGTTGTTTTCATTGCCGCCACGAATCGCCCGGACTTAATTGATCCCGGCTTGATGCGCCCGGGAAGAATTGACAAAGTGATTGAAGTCAAAGTCCCCGATGAGCGTGCGCGTGAGGCCATTTTGAAAGTTCACACGCGCGGCGTGCCTCTTGCCAAAGGTGTTTCCCTCTCTGACTTAGCCAAGCGTACGGCTAATTTCTCCGGTGCCGATTTGAGCAACCTCATTCGTGAAGCGGCCATGCTTGCTTTAAGTGAGAGTGACATGAAACCCACTCCCATCACCAAGAAGCATTTCGATCAAATCCTCGATAAGATTACTTCCTCTATTGCCCCTGAAGCAGTAGAAGCGTACGCCGATTACAAGAAATCGAAATCCCCAGAGGGTTTCAAACCTAATTACGTTAGATAGTTTTTTTTTTTTTTTATTCGCTGCCTAGTCTTCTCTGTCTATTCGCGTGCATTTCAAGCATTTCTTTTCGTTGTCCGCGCGCCATTTTTTCTTCGACTTCTTCCACGCGCTTCAAATCAATCGCCAGCGCATAATATTTGGAATACGCGCGTACTCCCACTAAGAATGAGAGAAACATAATCACTAGCGCAAACACCCATCCCACATGTTCATCCGTGGTAATGAATCGCACAATCGCCAATCCGGATCCAAACACACCCATGGATAATCCAATTTTTGTCAATTGTACTCCTTGGTGTGCTAAGATTGTTCGTTCTTTCGCGAGAATGGTGCGCAAATCCCCTGAATAGTCTTCTGGAATGACTTTTGCCATACGTTCTATTCTCCTTTTTTGTCACATGAAAAAAACGAAATAGGCGAGGGGAAAAAACAGTGCGGCCCACACGGCTTTATTCCACGCAAACACTTTGGCGCCATCCAACACAAACACGGGAAGTAAGTTGAACAAGGCGAGATAGAAGTTAATGCTCCCCACCACCGCAGCGACGTTTCCAATCTGCGACGTGGAGTATGCTCCCGCAATGAGAAATGCAATTATTCCCACCACCACATTCATTGCCGGTCCCGCAAGGGAAATAATTCCATTTTCTTTTACAGAAACTTTTTTTCCAAAAATATATACAGCTCCCGGCGCGGCAAAAATGAATCCGGCAAAAATAGCCACTCCCAATGCAATCATCAATCCTAAGTTCCACGCGCGATATTCTGCTTTTGCTCCAAAATGAATCGCCACATATTTGTGCGCCAATTCGTGCATCAAAAATCCCGTTCCCACCGCGAGTGCGGCAATAGCGAGTGCGCTTCCAAAACTTGTCACACTTAATCCGCCGTCCGAGAAAACGAACGCGAATGCTGCGGAGAGGGAAATCCAGCTAATCAATAAATCGGTGAGTTCTTGGTTGCCTAAGCTCATATACGTTAACCACGCAAAAAGCCTTTTTATTAGGTCGTTTTTTTCTTCGGGAAAATTTTCCCTAGTTTTTTATCCCTTCCCCCTTGTTTCCAACATAATGTCTCGGGGTTTTGTTTCATTTCTCTTTTTCCTCCTCCTTTCACCCTTGCTCCTCGTCTCGCTTCACTCTCCTTCCTTTGGAATAGAAACCTCTTCCCCTCGCCTTCTTTCCCTGCGTCGTTTGGAGTGGGAAACCGCTCTCGATGCGCACATTCGGGAAGAATTATTTTTCTCCACGCGCGCAGGGTTTCCCCCCGCAATCATCCGTTCACGCATCAACGCGCGCATTTTCAACTATCTCTCTGGCTTCCCACTTTCACACGCGGATGCCATTTCCTATTCCTCCGGTTTATCGTCTCTTTCCCGCACGCAGTACCTTTCTCTCCTCTCCCAACCTCTTACTCCTATTTCCATTCCTTCGCTCAATGCTCACTCGCTGGTGGTGGTGATTCCTGTTTCACAAACTGAAAAATATTCCGAATACGTGTACACGGGCGGCTTCTCGGGTTCGACCATTGTGCACACCCGCATGGTTGCGCGCGATTTCAATTCACTCGCCGCTCTTCCTTCCGGTTATCGAATTTGCACCACTACCTTTCAACCGGCGTGGCCGTGCGTGGAGCGGGGATAGTCATGCACTCTTTTGAATTCATTCTCATTTTTTCTATTCTCTTGGGAACACTCGCATTATTTTCGCATGCTATTCACTCGCACCATTCTTCTATGGTGCACGCTCAACAAGCCTTGGATGAAAAATGGTTCGCCTTGCGTTGCAGTTCCCTCTCGGATGCGGCGGCGCATCATTACACATTAACCTCTTCCCGCGCCTGCCTGCATTATCCCTACGCTCTCTCTCCTCCTTCTTCTCCTTTTTGGCTCGTTTTGGGCGGGGATGCAAATCACTATGAATAGAGGCAACGTGCTGGGCATCGAAGCCTTTTTGATTTTTCTCGCGTGGCTGCTCGTGTTGAGCGTCATTTGGTCGAATGCTTCTTTTTCCGCACACGCTCAATCTGATTTGTGGAAAACCGCGCGTGCATTTGAAACCGCTCTCTCCTCCAGCGATGCGTTGCTGCGAAACCACTCGACAAATCCTTGGTCGGGTTGTGCCGCGTATGATTTTTCGACTCGCCGCGTGCGCGTGCATGAAGTAAGCGACACTTGTCTTCGTTCGCTTTCCGCACACCCGCCTTCTTCTCCCTTCATCACGTTCATTTCACGTTTTTCTCTTCATTCTACTTCATTCATTTATTTTTCGTCTCCTGTTTCCGATGAAAATTCTTTTTGTGTTACTCTTCGCCGCCCCGCGCGCGATTCTCTTTCGCATGAAGTGTTTTTTCTCGAGGTGCGTTCCTGTGTCGCATAAAAAAGGTTTTTTTCTCCTCTTTGAATTAGTAATCGCCCTCCTCCTCTTCCTCTCATTCTACGCAGCCGCTCAATCTTATTTTTCCGCATCCTCTTTTTCTCTTCCCTCGCGCGTGGCGGAGGTGGGCTGCTATGATTTGCTCTCCCTCTGGGTTTCTGGCGAGGAGGATATTTCTTCTCTCGCTCGCGCGTGGTTGCCGGACGCATCCTTTTCCCTTTCTTCTACTCCTATTTACTCCTCTCGCGAGCAATCCTTTGCGTGCCACGCTCTTCGCTTCCAGCGCGGGGCGGAGGAGTCTCTTTACATTCTCATTGAATGGTAATTTTTCCTTCTTCGCGCCGCAAAATAATTTTTTCTCCTGGTGCGAGTGTGCCTTCAATGAGCCACGCGCTCGTAATGGTGCGTTTTTTGTCGTGTGCCAGTTGTGCATGCGCAAGCGTCAAATGAATTTCATTTCCACTCACTTCAATCGTCATGTTTTCAATTGGCGGCACCTGTAGGAGTGTTTGCGTCCCCGGCGCTGCAAATGAAATTCCTGAAATGGTTTCCTGCAGGGTTTCGCTGAATGAAATAAACTGGTTGGTGTGTGCGTGCAACGTGTATGCATCCATTGCGTGCGCAAAAGCAGGAGTAAATAGTGCTATCATTCCTGCGAGAGCCGCCCAAAGCAAAAGTGCTTCAATGCTCACTTGCCCTTTTTTTTCCTTATTTTTTATTTTCATTTGCTTTCCCTATCTAGTCGATGGCATCAATCTCATCAAACACATCCTGTGTTTTTCGTGCGAGTTTGGTGACTCCTTTCTCGCTTGAGTCCTGCAATTGTGTCACGAGCAACAATACTACTGCCACCACCGCTGCCATTACAATAATGAGTTCAATGGATATTTGCGCGCGCGTCTCTGAGAAAGGGTGGGTGCATGTTTTCATGCTCTTTTATGGTTACCAAAAATGGTTTAAAACTAGGGAAAAATTTTGAGGGAGAGGGTGGAAGGTGGCTGCCGCTCGCAGCCCCTTCCTATACTTGACAAAAGAGGTGAACTTTTGTAGTGTAATGCGTGATTCGTGAGGGAATGTTGAGTGTTCATCGCGTGTTTATGCTACCATGGGGATGCCCCAATTTTCGGGCGCAATCGTCACAAACCCTCGTTTAATGTGAGCCATTTTGCTTAGCGTATCATACAGCTCCGCGCGCTTTCCTTGAAAGTTATTGGTCTGCGTGAGCTGGCCAAACAGCTTCTCGCTCTTTTCCGTGAGTAAAATCATTTTTCGTGTATTCATCCAGTTTTCCAAGCTCATACATTCCACCTCCGTGCGGAATGACACTTCATGCGTTCACCCATTTATATAGCGGAGGAAGGAGAGGCCGTTCCGCCGTGAAAACAGGGAGGATTATAACCTACGGCGGCCATTTGCTAGCATGGCGTCTCAAAACGTGTTTGCTCGTGTTTCTAAAGAAAACACTATTTTTCGCGACGAGCGGGCTCTTTCTCCCGATTTTGTTCCTGCTGTCCTTCCTCACCGCGAGTCTCAAATTAACTCTCTTGTATACGCCCTTAAGCCCCTCGCGGAAGGCGGCAAAGCCACGAATGTGTTTGTGTTTGGCCCCCCCGGTGCGGGAAAGACGGCTACATTGCGATACGTCGTGAGTCAGTTGAAAGAATTTTCCGGCCGCGTGAAGCCCGTGTACTTGAACTGTTACGGCTACAACACGCGCCAGTCTGTTCTCGCCGAACTCACGCGAATCGTGGAGCGTCCGGTTCCCGCGCGCGGCATGAGTACAAGTGAATTGTATCAGAAAGTCTTGGAAGGGTTGAAGTTTGCTAATTTTGTTCCCGTGCTTGTTTTTGATGAGTTTGACCAGTTGATGGAAAATGATGGGAATGATTTGTTGTATGATATTCTCCGCATTCCCGAAAATGGCCGCACGGCTATTCCGGTTATTTTGATTTCCAACGACACGAGTATTCCTTCGCGGTTGGATGCGCGCGTGCGCAGTAGTTTTGGTCACGAGAGTGTGGAGTTCGGTCCCTACACTCCCGTGCAGTTGAAGGATATTCTCCGCGAACGTGCCTCGCTGGCCCTTGTTCCTGACGCGCTTTCTCCCGATGCATTGGGCCTCATTGCCGCTCACGCTTCTAAACGCGGGGGCGATTGCCGTGTGGCGATTGAAACGCTTCGTAAATCCGCGCGCAATGCGGAGCGCGCGAACGCTCAACAGGTTTCCGATGAACACGTCCGCGCAGCGTTTGAGGACCCTGAAACGCACGCCGTGCAGAAATCCATTCCGTATCTTTCGGATTCGCACAAGATGGTTCTCAAAGGATTATTCTTATTGGGTGGAAAAAATGTTCCTTCCAATGATTTGTATGTTAAACTCGCTTCGCAAGGCTTTGGTTTGAGCGATCGCCGCATTCGCGAACTTTTAGTTGAATTGGAAAAGCGCAAAGCCGTGACCACAACAACGGATGTTTCCGGCCGCGGGCGTACAAAGCGCATCACGGTAAACTTTTCCGAGCAAGTGATGGAGAACTAATACAACCTTTTTTAGAAAAAAAGGTTGGCGAAAAAAATTGGTCAGCGCAGCACTTTCTTCAAATCCATTGTGTTCGCTTCTTCCACATCTTTAGGCGTGTTGAGCGGCTTCCAAAAACCATTGTGGGGAAAAACTTTCAATCGCAGGGAGGGGAAAACATCGTATTCCAAACTTCCTTTTTTGGGAAGCACGGCTTCAATGTGCGCGCGGTTGAACACATACCATCCGCACGAAACGCGTTCTTTCAAAATGGGTTTTTCCACAAACTCTGCATAGCCGTTGCGTGACTTCACTAACCCAAATGGCAAGCGTGGATGGCACACGCAAATCGTATTTTCTTTGGCGGAGCACAATTTTTCCACAGGAATATTCGTCAAATCATCTGCGTTTATCACCAGAATAAAATCACTCTTCGTGTGTTCAAGCGCATTGCGCAGCGCTCCCGCGGTTCCTAATGGTCCTTCTTCTTTCACGCAAACAATGTCATACTGTGCATATTTTTTTCGCACAAACTCTTCCACCATTTCTCCTTTGTGTCCCGTCGCTAACACGACTCGTTTCACGTGTGGAAGGATATATTCCAACTGCCATTCTAGAATGGGTTTCCCGCTCACATCCACGAGCGCTTTAGGTTTCTCCGCATTCATGCGCGAGCCCTTTCCCCCGGCGAGAATAATGGCGTCCATGCTCGAGTATTGATTCACAAGTATTAATGCGTTAGTGGTTCAATCGCAGGAGAATGATTATTCATCTGGATGTGTTTCCAATAGTTTGTCGATTATTCTATTTACTGCGCGGAAAAATCCTGTTTTAATTCGCTTCAATCGTTTGGGTTGTGCGGGCGGATGGTAACCCACTCCGGTTGGTCCTCCGTAGAGTTGGTCTGCTTGTTCTTGTGTCAAAGCCACGCGTCTATTTCCCGGGGTTTGTCTCGCTTCCGCGCGCAGTATGATTGGTTTTTGCGCAGCATTTTGCGCTCGCCTTCTTAATTCTCCTTCATATCTTTCTCGTGCTATTCGAGTGCGGATGGGGTCGCCTGCCCTGATGGCTCTGTCCCATTCATTTTCTAATTGTTTTTCTTTCAAATACGTGTTTCTTCTCCGCACTGCTTCTTGCACTTCTTCTTGAGTGAGTGGAGTGATTTTTCTCCATTTTTCGCGCATGGTTGCTGTTACGGCAGGCAGTAGCATTTGCTCTTTGGCACGCTGCGCCCGTCCTTCTACTATTTTCCTCCCGCCTTCAACAATATTCGGATCAGTCCCAGGATTTTTTTCTGCTCCTCGCTTTTTTCCTCTCGCTTTATTGCTTGGGGTGAATGCTCCTTCGGCAAGCGCGCGCTCAACTCCCTGGAGGATGCTCATTCGGTTTTGCATTCCGCGTATGGTTTTTTCCATTTCTCGCGTCATGACGGGATCTCTTCCCTCTTTTTTCATTTGATTCCACACATACGTGTCATTTTCAATTTGGTTGAATATTTTTCCAATCATTTTTTGCAATGTTGGTATGCGGGCACTTTTTACTTCGTCTGTTTTCATTCTCCGGTATGTTCCGTCTGAAAAGTTTTGTTTCGTGCTGGAGTGATATTTGTCAATAGTAGTGATGACGTAATCAGCCATTCTTTTCTGGTGTTCCGGCGTCATCTGCTTCCATTCTCGTCCTGCCGGATCCATGTATAGTTTCTCAAACTTTCCATAATTAGTTAGCGAAAGTTGCTTAACGGCCTCACCTTTCTTTTTTCCGATGCGAATACTCTTGCGCTCTTCTTCTTTCCAAACTGTTTCCCCGTTTTTTTTCCCAGGTCTCGTGTATCGTTCATTTCCCCTTTCGAGTGTGCTCAAATAATTTCTCCATTCTTTGGGCGTTTGCATCCCGCGAATGCGTGCTATTTCAGCATCAATCATTTCTCGTGTAAGTTGTGGAAGCGTGCTGCGCCTATTCATTCGATTCACGCGCAGCGCGTATGATGCGAGTGGGATGGATGCTCTCTCCATGGCGGAAGGCCCCAGATAAACAGGTCTTTCTTTAATTTTTGGGATTCGGATGGGGTGAAGTTTTTTTCTAGAAATTCTCGGTCCAGGAGTGCGGGATGGCTCAATAGTCAGTTGAGTGGGGCGGCCAACCAGTCTCATTCGAGGGGCGCGTCTGGATGCGGGCATGCACTCGAAACAATTTCGGGGTTTTTATACTACGTGCACACCGGTTGCGATTTTTTTCTAAAACAAGTCCGAGCAGTCCATTTTGTTCCCGCAGTTGGGGCAAACGGTTTTGCACTTGTTTTCGTACATTTTCTCATTACACTGCTCGCATGCGTGTTCCATTCCCTTTTTTTCGTGTTTGGCGTTCTTAAATTCCTCTTCTTCGGCGTTGGCTTTAAAAGTATCAAAACCCGTTATGCCTTGTTGAGAGGGTTTTAGGTATGGCCAAAAAAGCATCCAAGAAAATGAAGGGTCCCGGAAAAATTGCGGGCAAACAGATTCGTAAGCAGGTTCGCTCGTTGAAGGGCGACGTGCAAGATGTCAAAAAGGGTGTTGCCAAAGAAATGGATCGCGCTTCCAAACGAATGGCATCTCAAACCAAAGATCTCAAAGCCGAGTTTGCTAAACTTTCGGATGAAATGAAAAATATGAAAAGTAAGGGTACTCAGCCCAAGCGCGAGCTCTCCATGTACAATTTATTCGTGCGCAAGCAAATCAAGCAGGGAAAAAGTTTTGAGGATGCTGTAAAATTATGGAAGTCTTCTCGAAAAATGATTGAGAATCCCGAACTTGCCAGTGCTAAACCCAAAACTCGCACGCGCACGATTACTAAAACGCGCACGATTGTGAAGAAGGTTCCTAAAGTCGTGGTGCGAAAAGTTCCCATGTACCAGCACGGCCCTTCTCCCGCAACTATTTCGGCGGAGACGAAAGAGTCGTTGAACAAAGTCATGCGTGAACTCTCAGCATTAAAAACAGAAGTCAGTTCCATGGAGAAGGAGGCTCATCCCATGCCCAAAGAAGTCAAACATGTTCCTGCTCATTCAGCTACTCCCGCCGGAGAACTTCCTGTGGAAGAAGTTGCCGTTCGTTTAACGCGCCTGTATTTTGAAGAGATTGCGCGGTTAGGTTTCAAACGCCGATTAGACTTTGATGCCATTATCAACGCGTATTATTATTGCTTGCAGCGCTTGCAAAACAAGGATAAAGAATTGGAAGTCATGCGCCGAATCGTTGAGAAGGAAGAGAACAAGCTCTCTCATGAAACGAAAGCGCAGTTATTTCCGGAGATGCACGAATAATGGTGTGTGCTTTTCGCTTGATGGGAGTGTGACGTGAATGCAATTCAAATATTGTCCGCAGTGTGGGAGTATGGATTTTGCGCCTACTCAAAATGGTCAGCGTTGCCGAAAATGTTCGCACCCGGGTCCTTTCCCCGAGGGCTCCATGGAAAAAATTAATGAGATTAAGCGCCGCGCTCCACGCACCACTCCTTCAGCTGCTCCTGCTCAACAGGCGGAGAATGCATCTCAATCCATGCGCGAGTTGGCAGAGAAATTAAAATCATTGAAAGGAAAATCCACGGGGGATGTGGAATTTTTGTGATAGGTTGAGCGGGTATGCGTCACGCGTGGATGGATTGGGTGTTCATGGGGCTTATCGTCCTTGCCGTCGTGGCTTTTTTCTCGTTCACGCAGCAGCGTAATGCAGTAGGTCAAGTCGCCGGGGGAACTCTCTCATTGCCTCCAAAGGATTGTATTTCCTATCCGGCCTCCCAGCCCATTGTCGTGACTTCTTCTCTCCTCTTGTGTTCGGATGCTATTCACTATGTGGATTATTTTGAGTTAGTTGAGAGTGATGTCGTGATTGACTGCCAAGGCTCCACTCTCCAAGGAAGCGGCGGCGCATTATTTGTGGCGCGCGGCGATTCTCCCATTATCACGCTGCGCAACTGCTCCACGCAAGGGTATGATGGCTTGTATTCCGTTCAAAATCCTGTTGTTGTGCGTGTAGAATAATTTTTGTTACTTTTTTTATCAAATTAAATGGACATGAGAATATCAATGAGATTTTTTCCCACATCTTTTCCGAGCGTGGTAAAAACTTCCGGGTTTCGCGCGAGCATGGATGCGGATGCAGTTAATATTTGAACTTTTTGATTATCTTTTCCCGTTCGTCGTGTCATTCGCGTGTTATACTCTGTCACTGACATGATTCTCCAATCTCTTTCGCTGGTTTGTCGGTCATACCGCTGCACGAGCACTTCTTTTCGCCCCGTGCGTTTGTTTTCAAGCGTCTGTACTTCAAAAATAAAGTTTCCCCCGCGCACCACTTGTAATTTTCCAACTCTTCGATAGCGTGCCGCCGCTCGCAAGACTGGTCGGTTATGCGGCGTGGGTGCTCGCGGTCGGGCCAGTGGTCCGCGCGACCTTCCTCGTATTTCCATTGGCGAGGGTAATCGTCTTGTTCGTGATTTTGCTACGCTGCCCATACTCTCTTTTTATGCGGATTGACCTATTTAATCGTGTATGTGGGTTGAGAAGCACCTTCCATCTTCCCTTTCTGGTCTCGTGGGGAATGCGGAAGCCATTACTGAGTTGCGCATGTGGGCGAGCGCGTGGAAGCAAGGCTCTCCCCAGAAACCCTTGCTTTTAGTAGGTCCTCCTGGCGTGGGAAAAACAACCTCCACGCACACGGTGGCGAAAGAATATGGTTGGTCTCTCGTTGAATTCAATGCTTCGGACACGCGAAACAAAGACGTGATTGATAAAGTGGTTCGCGGCGCCGCGGTGAATGCGAGTTTTACCGGTGCGTTGCGTCTCGTGTTATTGGATGAAGTCGATGGCATTCATGGCACGGATGATAAGGGCGGTCTCTCCGCTATTTTAGATGTTCTTCGCGACGCGCGCAACCCCATTATTCTCACCGCTAATGATATTTACGGCGACAAGCGCCTCGCTGGAATTCGCACGTATTGTAAAGTCATTCAGCTCAAAAAAATTCCCTATCCTACGATTGCAAAGTTTCTCCGTGACATTGCTGATAAAGAAGGCATGGACTATGATGCGGTTTCTATTAATGAATTAGCCAAAAACTCCTCCGGAGATATGCGCGCAGCCTTGTTGGATTTGGAATCCCTTTCGCGAAATGGAAATAAAATCACGTTAGAGGATGTTCAATCCTCCGGCTATCGCGAGCGCACGGATAATATTTTCAATGTCATTCGCACGTTGTTTGTTTCCACTTCCTTAAGTGAAATTCGCCGCGCGCGAAATACAGTTGATTTAGATTCGGACATGCTGAAGAAGTGGGTGGATGAAAATATTCCGCGGCAATTTCCCATGATTCCTTCCCTCGCCTCGGCATATGATGCGCTATCGCGCGCGGACATGTTTGATGGCCGCATTTTTCGGAGACAACATTATGGTTTTCTCAAATATTCCGGCGATCTTGTTGCAAGTGTGGGTTTGCGCACCAATGAGCGGGCGCACGGTTTCATTTCGTATCAATTTCCAGCAATTTTGAAGCGTTTGAGCATGGTGAAGAATTCCTCCAAGAAAACAACCATTGAAAAAATTCAATTGCACACGTATGGTTCCCGCAAGCGCATTGCGCAAGAATTGTATTTTTGGCCCCTCTTTCTTGAAAATGATGCTCATCCCGAAGAGTGGGTTCGTTCCTATGGTTTTGATGAAGATGAATTGGGTTTCCTCCTCAACACCAATCCCACGTCCGCTAAAATAAAGAAAATAATGTCCCGTGCTTCCGGAGATGAGGAAAAAACTCCCGCCAAGTCTTCTCGCGCAAAGAAAAAAGACATTCCTGCACCCACTCCTGCGCCCGAAAAAGAACTTCCCGTGGAGGAAAATGAGGAGGATGCTAAGAAGCAGACTTCTCTGTCAAAATTTTTTGGTTGATTATATTTCGCGCGCTTTTTCATTCACGGGGCGGTAGGCTTTTCTCAAATACAGCAGTAATCCCACCGCTCGTACATTTGGATTTGTTTCCGAAAGTTGCAGTAAGTTTTTTTTCCATTTTTCATGCGAGCAGCGCGCATTCACAAACTCCACATAGTCATTTTTTTGCAGTAATATTTCCGCAAGAGATGGATATTGCATTGACACCGCCATCGCGGCCTCTTCGACTCCTTTTTCCAGCACTGTTTTTTCTAATTCAAACAATGTTCTCCGCGGCACGCGTTCGGATGGATTGACGAGCACGCTCACTTCTTCATTTTCGCTCGCATTTCGTCCTTTGGCCGCTTCTTCAGACATGCGCGAGAGGCGAATCATCTCGGTAAATGCCGACACTTTCGGATGTCGACCGTGCTGTCGTACCAACCATTGGGTGCGCGCCTCCACATGCCCGTGCTGTGCCGGGCGTCTAAAATACGCGCGAATTCTTCCCAAAAACCCTCTTCGTTGGGGGGTGGGGCGATTTATTCCTGTTTTCATCGCACTAAATGGGGTTCCGTATCGGCTTTAAGGGTTTGCTCAGGCAACCTTCCTATGAATGCCCGCGATAAGCAGTGGTTGGCCGAGCTCGCCCTTGAACATGCGACTCCTTTTGGCGTGTTGATGCCCCGCATCGCTCAATCGCATTATTTTGAACTCGCTGACGCACTGCAGGGTGTTGCTTCGCGGGTGAGCATCTGTTATTCGGTCAAAACCAATCCTCATCCGGCTATTCTTCAATCGCTCCAAAAAATGGAATCGGGTTTCGAGTGCGTTTCCGGTCGAGAGTTGCTGGGAGTAAAATCTCTTCCCGGTCAAAAGATTTTCAACAGCTGTGCGTCCACCGATGCTGAAATTATGGAGGCGTTGTCTCAAAATGCGTTGATCATTTTAGATTCTCTCTCGCACGCCGAGCAAGTGGCTCGACTCGCAACAACTAAACCCTTGCGCGTGGGTTTGCGCGTGCGCTTAGATAACCATCGTTTTGGTTTTGCTCCCAGTGAGATTCGTAAAACCATTGAACACGTGGCCAATCTGGGTTTGCAGGTCGTTGTGCTTCACGGCCATCCGGGAACTAGCTGCACGCTCAATTCGTATCGCAATTTTGTTTCACGCTTTGCGGCAGTGGTGCAGGATTATCCTTTCCTCGAGGGCGTGGACATTGGCGGCGGTCTCCCCGGCCGAACGAGTTTGATGGAGCGAAAAGAGAAGATTGAGCAATACATCGCTATCATTCGCGAGCAGCTGGGGGAGTTTCTCCGCACGCGCACCCTATATGTGGAATCCGGCCGCTTCTTAGTGGAGGACACGCTTGTTTTTGTGTCGCGCGTGCAGCACCTCAAGCATGTGGATGGTCAATCCTTCGCGCTGCTGGATGCGGGCATCAACATCCTTCCCCGCGTCACTATGAATCCATATCGTTTTTTTGCATTGGTTGAGCGGGAGGGAAAAAAATCCTCGGTTCGCTTGGGCGGCCCTTTAATGTTTGGCTCGGATGAATTAGGTCAGATTCACGCGGTTTTAGAGAAAGGGGATTTGATTGCAGTGGAGAACGCGGGAGCGTATTGCACCGAAATGTCGTGGAATCTTTCCCGCGATGCGCCTAAAATTATTGTCGTGGAATAATTTCCGTGTGCTAATTTTTTAGGTGTTTTTTTAGTATTTTTTCAAACTGTTTTCGTTTGGCTTCATTCTGTTTCCATTTTCGATTGGCAATCTTCACCCATTCGCTTACTGCTTTTTTGTCGGCAATCATTTTTCCACGCACCATGAGTGGAATGCTCATGTTTTGCGTTCCAAATATTTCCATGAGTATTTTTTCGTCTTCAAAATGATGAACCCCGTATCGTTTAACGCCTGCTTCTTGGCACGCGCGGATGAGTTTTTTCACATTCTCCCAGGTGTTGGTGCCAATCACATATACAAATGCATCCTGCCTCAACCACAAATTTCCATTGCTTGAATACGCTTCAATCCCTTTCCAAACGTCCGAAAATTTCACGGTAGAGTGCCATTTTCGATAGAATACATTTTCTTTTTTGCTTTCATTTTCATTTAAGTCCATTAATGTGATGCGCCCCGAGCACGTGGATGTGGTGAAAAAGTTTGTTGTGCGTTCCATGAATTGGGAGATGCCAATCATGAGGGGGTCAATTTTCTTTTCGCGTATCGCCGTGTGGAGCGTTTGAGTGGCATTTGCTTTAATCGTGTCAAACTTTCTCATATTTTGCGTCATCATACCTGCATCCAAGTGTTTGATTTTATAAGCGGTTTCTCCGCAGTCATAGTATGCCTTCCCGCCCTGCTCCTGCACCTAAGTCTCCTGATAAGAAAGACTCCGTCTATTGGGACTATTGGAATGAGATGGTCAAAGCCTCGGTTTGGCGCGAATCGAAAGAGTTGCCGGCCATTGCGGAGGCCGCTCAAATCCAAGGTAAGCACGTCATGGACGTGGGCTGCGGCCCCGGTCGCCTCATTATCCCTTTCTCTAAACTCGCTGCCACCATTACTGCTGTTGATGAGTCCGATTGGACGGTAAACGCCGTGGGCAAAATGATTCGCGAGAACCGGTTGGGCGACACCGTTCAAGTCGCTCAAGCTCCTTTAGTGGGGTTGCCTTTCGATGACGGCGTATCCGAGTCCACGTATTGTATGTGGATTATTCATCACGACAAATCGCGCTGGGATAAAATCGTCAAAGAAATGGTCCGCGTCACACGCGCAGGAAGCCCCATCGTGGTGGGTTTTTCTTCCGGCGAGGGAGATTTGCCTAAAATGGAAGAGCTTTCCAAGCCCGCGCACGTGCAAAAATGCAAAGAGTTTGATGTTCTTTTTCCAAAATGGTGCAAAGAGCAAGATTGGCAGGTGGAAATCAAAAAAGTTCCTCTTTTGTTTGAATTCAAATCCCCGGAGTGGGCGTTTGAGGTTTTTTCCAACACATTCGTGAGAAGGGACATTACGAACGAACAAAAAGCCGCTCTCATGGCATTTTTGAAACAGCACGTGAAGAATGGAAAATGTGTCATCACGCAAGAGTTGCGCTTGTATATTATTCGCGAGAACTAGTTTGCAGTAGAAATTTAGTTGAATTATTTATTCGTCCTTCGCGGCACCCTCGTCTTTGGTAATGGGCGTCGCACGAATGTCTAACACATAGTGCCATTTTCTTGGCGCCATACTTTTGACTTGCTGCGCGTGAATCAACTCAACGCTCCATCCCATTTCCTCTCCCTGCGCGCGCACTTCGTGAAATAATTCCTCATACTTTCCTTCCTCGCACACTCCTTCATAGTGTAACACACCCCCTCGTGTTTTGAGTGTGTGAAACGCTGCTGGCAATGCAAACACGGGCGACGGAAAATATCCCAAAATAATTCGATCCGCGATTCTTCCCAGCATGGGTGCCACTTCCTCACACTTCCCGTGTAACACGGTCATTTTTTCTTCGGAAATTTTATTGAGGGCGCGGTTCACGCGCAATGCGTCAATCGAATCCGGGTTGGCATCAATGGCATACACGTGCATTGGTTGCGCGTGTTTGGAAATGGGGATGCTCCAGTATCCTATTCCTGCAAAAAAGTCCACCACCACTTCTCCTCGTTTAACCAGTTCATACATTCGTTTGCGTTCATTCATGTTTCCCATGGACCACATGAGCTTACTCACATCAAATCGAAACACGCATCCGTGTTCGTGATGATCGACCAGTAAATTGTTTTCTCCCGCCACGTATTCTATTTTGGGCTGCCTAAATTCCGAGTCAATTTTTCCGGTGTTCACGCACGCGGTTTTTACTCCCGGAACGCATGCAATGGCAGCTTCTCCAATTATTTTCGTGTAGGGTGTGAGTTCTTTTCTCAATCGCAGAATGACCACGTGTCCTAATCGCTGGAACGAGTTCGGAAGCAGGTGTTTTTCGTCTTCTGTCAGGGCGTGGGCGAGTTTCTCTTGAAGCTGTACTTTGAATGAGGGCATATTCTTTTCCCATCCTTTGCATTTATCAACTTTAACGCTTTCTCCTTTTGATGCACATTATTCTTGATTCCGCCGTGTTCATCAACGCCACCTCGTTTCCTTTTTCGGCAAAGGACACCTATTATCTCACGCTCGCGTGCGATGCCGAGGTGAAGGAAAATCTCGCCCGCTTGCGTCTGGAGGCGGCTTCTTCCCAGTATTCCTTTCACTTTCAAGACCCCTGCATGGCGACCATTCAAATTGTTCAATCCCTCGCTCGGAAATATGGTGTTTCTCGCCTCTCGCGCGCGGATGAAAGCCTGATTGGTCTCGCATTAGAACTTGTTGAGCGTGGAGAAAAAGTGAAAGTGTACACGGACGATTATTCGATTCAAAACCTCCTCAAATGGAGAAAAATCCCCTTCTCAGGGGTGTTGCAGTCAGGCATCAAAAAAGCCAAAACTTTCGCTAAAAAGCGAACCTCTACATAAGGTGGTTTTATGCTTTTCCATCAGAGTATTGGTGTATGCTCCCCGGCCTCTTTGGTTTCTCGCTCATTTTCGAGCTGATTGTGCTATACTACGCTCTCAACCTCTGGCTCACAAACGTGGATAAACGCTGGGTCTACTTGATTTTGATTCTTCTTGCTCTAATGCACTGGTCTGATTTCTCCGGTCCAACGTGGGTGGATATTTTTAGTGGTCGATACGATATTTTTTGGCGCGAAATTTTGAGCAATTTTGGTTTTAGATAATTATTTTCTCCGGACGCCTGGTCGAGGTCTTCCAGCGATTACTCTCCATGTGCGCACTGCATTCACTTTCAATGCTCTCTGCATGCGAGTCATTTTTTGATTTACTGAAGGCTTTCTTTTTTCCTTTTTTTCTTCAATCACTAGTTTACGTATATTTTTATGCCGCGTTTTTTCTCGTGCAGCTTCTGCTTTTTGTTTTTGCAAGCGGTGGTGCCTTTCTCGCGTAACCTGAATAATTCGTCTCACTTCTCGGTTTACTCTCTTTCCGATTAGTCTCTGCAATGCATCCTTTCCAAGGGCATTCTCATATTCTTTATTGGTGAATTGAATATTTTCCCGCGTCACGATAGGAACAAAACCTTCTCCCTTGGGTTGTAATCGTATCTCCACACTCACATATGCGAATGTCCCGTCCCGCAATTGTTTCTCATGAATGGCTCGTTCCATACGCGGGCTTTGAATAAAGAATCCGTTTTTTGGTGCAGTTCCTACTGCCAAGATGAATGCTTTTGTAATAACAACATCCGGGCTATCTCCCGGCATCGGATATCTCTCCGGATAATACGTCTGCGTCGGTGGAGTAATGATTACGATTCCCCGACTTACTGGTGCGCGTGATTTCATCTATCTTGATTGGGTCTGCGCGCTATATAATGTTATTTTTTTCCGGGCGTATTCCAATAACTCAGCAGCACGCCCATGATGATTACATTGGCAATGATTTGCAAACCCAATTCGGGACTTGTTCCCGTAAATAGTTCGGGTCTAAACACGATGTTTTCGCGTGCGGATAGTTCGCGTAAAAATTGGTGGATGAGCGTTCCCATCACCACAAACAACACGGCTGAAATATCATTTTTTTGTTTAGGGTATACGGCATCATACGCTAGCACCGTCACCGCCGCTGCCATGGCATATGAGATAAAGTCCCATTCGTTTAACGAACTCACGAGGAGCGCGCTCAGCGCACTCACCGCAACCCCCACTACAATTCCTGATTCGGCATTATACAAAATACTCGCAATAATAGCAAATGGAATCACCAGCACCACCATCGGAAGTCCATTCACACTGAGTGGGGATAGCAGCGCGGTTCCCACTCCTGCTAGCACGCTCAGCATCAGCAAACTTGGCTTCTCCGCCATGGGGGTTATTCCTCCGTTCCCAAGTCAGCGTCAATATCCTGCTTTGGCTTGGTTTTGAATTCCGAGTGTTCAATCACATATTCTTCAATTTTTTTGGAAAACGTTTCGCGATTGAGTGCGACATACAATCCAATGACTCCCACCATGGCGATAATGAGGATAAACAGCGGGCTCTGCTGAAAATTTTGCACAATCTGCCCTAAATCAATGGGGTCGGCAATGGGAGTAAACAGCAAGTATTCGATGCGCAGGGCATTTGTTTGAATGTTGGTGAGTGTCACCACTCCATTCACCGCGCTCACTCCCTGCGGGAGGAGCGTAGCATCCACTACCGCGCTGCTTGGAAAATGAAATTTGATTTGCGTGTTAGATGGAATTCGTATGTTCGCACTCTCGATAAAATCAACCAATGCAATTTCAGTAATTTTCCATCGCGTGCTTCTTCCCTGCGAATCAGTCGTAATCTCCTGCACTAATCCAGTGGGATACGCGTATGACATGGTGAGCGTGGGTTCTCCATTCGCAGTCCGGTTGAGTAAAAATTCTACGTTTCGAACTTGTCCCACAGATCCAATGTGCGGGCTCACGAATGGATAATCTTCTTTCCATTCTTCCACACTCGGGTTGTTTTCCACAAAGTCTTTTTCAAATTGGGCTGCTTCTCCTGCTAAAAAATTGAAAAAAAATCGTTCTTCAACAGTCGCAGAACCATTTTCGCTGACAAACACATCAATACCATGAAATCCTATTCGTTTCTCCGTGACGCGATTAACGACTTCTTGCGCACCCACACTCGCGGAGAGTATCATCATGAGTGCCGCGACGGCTAGTATTCCTTTGATTGCGCGCCCAACCATACGCTAAGATAGTATCTCCACTCGTTTTTAATGCGTGGGGGTGTTATCCGCATAGCCGGTGGGGTCGCGCGCACTGTCGCGCTGTCTTCTTTTCCATTCGCCTGTTTTGATGCGTGCGTTCTCGTTCATTTTTATACTTGAAAATCGTATGCAGTATGCATGCACGTTCGCTTTCTCGGTCATTCTTCCTTTCTTCTTGAATTTGCCGACTCAACAGTGTTAATTGACCCGTGTATTCATTGTGTTTCCTTCGGCCAGAGCGACCGTCGCGTTCCTTCTCCCATTAAGATGGAGGATTTGCCCAAAATTTCGCTTATTCTCATTACCCACGAGCACGAGGACCATTTTGATAAGAAGGTCATTGAGTTCCTCGCCGCGCGCGATAACACATGTGTAGCGGCCCACGATTCTGTTTTGAGTGAGTTGAACATTCCCGCGCGCTGCAAGCGTGCCGTAAACTCGGACATGCTTCTCAATTTGCGCGGTGTTCACGTGCGCGTTGAAGTGGCACACCACCCTCAAGCGTTTTACCCCATGGCGTATGTGGTCACAGGCGATGGTATTTCCGTTTATCATGCAGGAGACTCAGATTTGATTGAGGAATTTTCTCCTGATTTTAATGCGCATGTCGCTTTGCTTCCCATTGGGGGAAATATTACGATGGACATTGTTGATGCTGTGAAGGCCACGAAAGTCCTCAAACCAGACGTCGTGATTCCCATGCACTATAACACGTTTGACATTTGCCAAGCCTCTCCGGAGGAGTTTGCCAAGAAAATTGAAAAAAGTAATTTGAAAACCCGTCCCGTGGTGTTGGCGCCTAATGAGCGGTTCGAGTTTACTCTTCCTAAAGTGGTATAATTTTTTCTAAAATAGTTTACTGTTTATTTTTTTGCATGTTAGTTCTTTTTTTCGTGCTCGTTTTGCTTTTCTTTATTTCAACAGGGTATCGTTCCGGCGTTTCCATGCTAAATAAATCGTGCGCCGCTGTCACATTTGGAAAAATTTTTTGCGCTTCCTTCGTCATGTCCTTTCCATTGGGGTAGCGTGCAGAGAAATGGGTCAAAATGAGTTGTTTCACATTGGCATGTTTCGCCACTTCCGCCGCCATCTTCGCCGTGGAGTGTTTAACTTCCACCGCGCGTTCTTTTTCGCTTTCTAAGAAAGATGATTCGTGCACGAGCACATCCACGTTTGCGTGCGTCAGCGCGTCCACGTAATGGGGGTGAGGAAACGTGTCCATAATGTACGCGATGCGCGCCCCCTTCATGGCTTTGGAATAGTCCATCACCATTTCAGGTGTGTATTTTTTTCCCGCGTGCGTAACCGTTTCTCCTTTTTGCAATTTTCCCCATAATGGCCCCATGGGAATTTTTAGTTTCAATGCTTTTGCTCGCTGAAACTCTCCTGATTTGCTTTCCGCTTCGAAAAAGAACCCGTAACATGTGCATGAGTGGTTTATTTTCACCGCTGCAATCGTAAACTCATTGTCTTTCACCACAATTCCTTCTTGCAACTCATGCGGAATAATTTTGAATGAGGGAAAAAAGTCTGCGAGCTGCACGCTCAATTTGACAAACTCTCCAATGCCTCTCGGACCATACACGTGCAAATCAGTTGTGCGTTCGTGCGTGGTCATCGTGGCTAGCAATCCGGGCAATCCTAATGTATGGTCGCCGTGAAAGTGGGAGATGAAAATGTGATTTAATTTAACGTGCGAGAGTCCCGTGCGCATGATTTGCTGCTGCACTCCTTCCGGCGTGTCAAACAAAAACCAGTTCCCGCGGTACGTGAGTGCCATGCTCGATAAATTCCTCTGCGGGGTGGGTGTACTGCACGACGTTCCGAGGAACGTGAGTTGGATGCTCATACACTAGTGCGGGCAAAAACCCCTTATAAAACGCGTCTTTGCGTGGGGGGTGAAGCCCATCTGCTTTGGTTTTGGCGTTGATTTATATTCAATTCCCGCCCCTTAGTAGTAATGCCTCGTTCTCCCAAAAAAGAACCTTCTCCTGTTTCCACCCCTTCTCCCGCTGCCACTAGTGCCCCGGTAGAGGAAATGACTCCGAGTGAGCTTTCCGAGTTGGAAATCCCCTTACGTTTCAAATCCACCGAGGAAGTGGACGTTCCCTCCTCTCTTGTAGAGCAGGTCATTGGCCAAGAAAAAGCCGTGGAGATTATTCGCAAAGCCGCGGCGCAAAAGCGAAACGTCTTGTTGATTGGTGTTCCGGGCATTGGAAAGAGTATGCTCGCCCAAGCTATGAGTGAAATTCTCCCCATTTCGCGATTGTATGATGTGTTAATGTACCCCAATGAGGAAGACCAAAACAATCCGCGTGTTCGCGTGGTGCGTGCCGGTGAGGGAAAACAGATTATTTACCGCACTCGTTTAGAAGCGCAGAAGGCCGAAGACAATATGCGTTTGATGGGAATGCTTTTTCCCATTGGGTGGTTTTTGCTCTCTTACGTGGCGTGGGCGTTAGGTTGGGTTCCGGATGTCGTGTATGCAGCCACATTGATTCTCGGCGGTCTCTTAATTTTCGGTTTTGCCGTAGGAACGCAGATGAACCGCCCCTCCGTGAAGCAAACACCCAAATTGTTGATTGATAATTTTGCACGCAAAGTGGCTCCGTTTGCCGAGGCAACGGGAGCAAGAGCAGGCGCCTTGTTGGGTGACGTGAGACATGACCCCTTGCAAAGCGGCGGTCTTGGAACGCCGGCTCATTTGCGCGTGGAACCCGGTTTGATTCACCGCTCCTCAGGTGGCGTATTGTTTGTGGATGAAATTGCCACTCTCAGTATGAAATCACAACAAGAGCTTCTTACCGCCATGCAAGAGAAGAAATATTCCATTACCGGCCAGAGTGAAATGTCTTCTGGCGCGATGACGCGAACCGAACCCGTTCCGTGTGATTTTGTCTTAGTTGCTGCGGGAAATTATGGTGATTTAGAGCATGTTCATCCCGCATTACGTTCGCGTATTCGCGGATATGGATATGAAGTCTACATGAACTTGGACATGGATGACACACCCGACAATCGAAAGAAAATTGTTCAGTTTGTGGCGCAGGAAGTCCGTAAAGATGGGAAGATTCCCCATTTTTCCAAAGAAGCCACTGAAGTTATTTTGTTTGAAGCCAAACGCCGCGCCGGAAGGAAAGGAAAACTCACTCTCAAGCTGCGCGACTTGGGCGGATTGGTTCGTGCCTCGGGTGATTTAGCCAAAGAACGCGGTCACGCGTTGGTTTCTGCCGAAGATGTGTATGAAGCTCGTCTCACCGCGCGCACGCTCGAGCAACAAATGATGAACAAAGCCTTGGAGCAGAAGAAAGACTATGAAGTCTACAAGTCCATTGGCTCTGCCATTGGCCGCGTGAATGGTCTCGCTGTATCAGGGGATGGTGACGCTGGAATGATTCTCCCCATTGAAGCGGAGATTGCTCCTGCGCAGAGTTCAAGCGAAGGAAAGCTCATTGCGACTGGAAAATTGGGGGAAATTGCCAAGGAAGCCGTTCAGAATGTTTCTGCGTTAATCAAGAAAGTCTCCGGCAAAGACATTACGAAGCATGATGTGCACATTCAATTCTTGCAAACCTATGATGGAGTAGAAGGCGACTCGGCCTCGTTGTCTGTTGCAACGGCTGTCATTTCTGCGCTTGAACAGATTCCCATTAAACAAAACATGGCCATGACCGGCAGTTTGAGTGTCCGCGGCGAAGTGTTGCCGGTGGGTGGCGTTACCAGCAAGGTGTACGCTGCCGCTCGCGCGGGTTTCGCGGAAGTGATTGTTCCTCGTGCGAATCTCGCAGACATTGTTCTTTCCAAAAAAGAGTTGAACAACATTACCATTATTCCCGCCTCCACCCTCAAGGATGTGTTGGATAATGCGTTCGTGCGCAGTAAGAAGACGGATTCCTTTCTCTCGGGTTTAGGAAAGCTTATTGCGTTCAACGTCGCCGAGCCCATCAATAAGATGCTCGAAAAAACCATTCCGCGCATGTAATTTTTTTTTCAAAAAATTTTCTAGCGTTGCCGCGATAACCATTCATGTGTGAATCGTTCGGCTTCCGCGATTTGTGAGCTGAATTCAGGTCCAAATTGTTTCTGTAATACAAGCAAGTGTGCCTGCAGCACCGTCTGAACAAGGCTGGGTGTAATGAGAATAGGTTCCTTTCTCCTTGCTGCTGCTTGAGTTTCTTCGATTCCTTTTGCCGCAAGTTCCATCATCTTTTGCATTCCATCGATATGCGGCGTCTGGTTCTTTTTTTTAGTGGTTTTTGATAGAATGATTCCTGCGTGCAATGCAGATAACGCCGCTTTAGCGAATGCGGCGAATCCTCTTTCTGTGATGTGGTGTCGATACAGCATTCCGTCATAAAATTGTTGTACTTGTTTTCGTTTATTCAGTTCGTGTTGCAGTAAATTTCGATCAAACTGTGAAATCGTCCATCTTTTTCCAATGTGGTCATACAATTCTCCCCACATTAGTTTTCGTCGAACAGATAGTTTTTCGGATGCGTATTCCCTTTGTATTTGTCGCAAAAAATGAGGAGCATCTATTCGAAATTCCTTCAGTTTGAATCGCTTAAAATGGTCTTTCAAATAGGCTCTTCGTCTCGCGTCCGGCCGCGGAGTGGGTTTCATTCTGCACGAATGTGTTTAGAATATTTAATGCTCGCTCACTTGCTTCCCGCTAGTTGTGTCGTGTTTCGTTGCACGAGGATTTTTCCATTTTCTAAACTAAATTCATCCATTCCCAATTGTACTTTCTTCGATTTGAGAGTAAACTCCACCACTCCCTTTTCGCGGGAAATCTTCTCAACCTTTCCTAACCATTTTCCTGTTTTCGAGTACACGGGCAATCCAATGAGGAGAGTGGTGACTTTCTTTCGAATGTCGAATACGCTGGTGGCGCGATACGCTCCGAAGAATAGGGCGAATGACACGAGTAAGAGTGCGAGGAACCAATTCAGGGTGGTTGTTCCGACTAATACTCCTTTTGCAGTGCCTAGTAAAATAGCCCCTAAAATAACTGCGACGGCGGATAACAAGTACGTGTGCATCAAATACGCTTTCTTCAATTGCACCGCATCCGCTCCTTTCCCCACTAAGAATGCTATTCCTGTGATGGTGCCAAACATCAGGATGAAGTCTACTGCTACGCCAATGCTTTCAATTCCTGTTTGATACAACCCATTCTGCACGGCGTAGTATGCGTCAATTCCATGCGGTGCGGCTGAAAATAATCCAAATGCGGCGAACATGATGGCTCCCACATAGAATGGGAAACTCACGCGTTGCGCTGAGATGGATGAGGCCATTTCTTTGAACACATTGAGAATGCGGTCTTCCATTCCAAATCCTTTCAATACTAAATACACGCCCAATATTCCCGCGACAAGTTGTAATCCAATCGTCGGCAAAAGTAAATACAACAGAATAACCATTCCCGGTATTCCAAATGCCAGTCGTGCGAGGAATGGGTCGCGCAACGCTTCTTTAATCGTGTAAAATGTGCTTTCCACTTCTTTCGCTTGTTTGATAATCACCGTGCGCTTGGAGATGATGGGTCCTCTGCTCTGCAGGATGGGGGTGATTTGATCGTCTTCCGCTCCATCCGTTACAAGTACAAATGCTTCCGCGTGGAATGTTTCCAAAAATGCGTCTAATTGTTCATTGATTCGAACGTCGCTCTCAAACCCGAATTTTTTACTCCCCACAAGTGTAATTATTTCCAAATTTTCATATTTTTCTTTCAATTCATCATACTGTTGGATGGCCATGAATAGGCAGTTGGCATCCGAGTCTTCCGGGTCGGCAAGCGCCAATTTGACGGCCGCGCGGAGGTTATCCTTGCGTCCAATAATGGGCCCGTCAATGCCTGCTTTTCGTCCAAAATCGTTATCTCGGTCGACGCAGACCACGGCAATAGCTTTTTCAGGCATAGATACCACTACTTAAAAAGGGGAAAATATTAACCTATGCCGGTTATGCCAGGTATTTGGAGAATAATCCCATATGACGAAGCGTTTTGGTAAGGTTGAAAGTTACAAGGTCAAGCAGGCCTTCTTTGCTACGATTATCCTTGTTCTCATTGTCGCGGCCTATTTCGTTTTCACGCACGCCTATCTCATCGCCAACACCATCCTCCTGGTGGGGGGCTTCGTCCTCTTCCTTTTCCTCGTGAAGCAGTACGATTTTTTGCTCACGTTAAAAGAATACGAGCGCGCGGTCGTTTTCCGTTTTGGTCGTGTCAACCGTGTGGGGGGCCCCGGCTGGACTTTTTTGCTTCCGGCGATTGAGAGTTTCAAAATTGTTGATTTGCGCACGCAAACCATTGATGTCAAGCCTCAAACGATTATCACCAAGGATAATGTCGTGGTCACCGTGGATGCTATCATTTACTTGTTTGTCAAAAAGGATAATCAGTCCGTCATCAACTCCGTGATTGAGGTGGATGATTACAAGAAGGGTTCTTCGCAGTTTGTTCAAGCCACCCTGCGTGATGTCGCGGGCGGTCTCACGTTGCAGGAATTAATTTCCGATATTGGTAAACTCAACGACCAGCTGCGCAAACAATTGGTTCAAATTGCCACCAATTGGGGTGTCACCGTGGAAAGTGTTGAGCTGCAAGAGTTAATTATTCCCAAAGAAATTGAGGAAGCCTTCTCCAAGCGCGCCTCTGCCGAACAAGGCAAACTCGCGCAAATGCAGAAAGCATTGGGAATGCAGGCCGAGATTGATTCCATTCGCGAGGCAGCACAAAAACTCGATGACAAGTCCCTCTCATACTTTTACATTAAGGCATTGGAAATGCTCGGCCAGGGCGCCAGTACCAAGTTCATCTTCCCGCTTGAACTCTCCGGTCTTATTCACAAACTCTCCGAGAAAACGGGCGACGCTCACTCAAAGAAAGATTTGGAAAACATTTTCGAACAATACGCGCCGCAGCTCTATCAAGCATTGCAAGCCGGGAAAGAACCTCCCAAACGCAAGCTTGGTGGAAAGAAGAAAAAGAAAGCGAAGAAATAATTCAAACTTTTAAAAAAGTTTGATCAAAACATCACGCTGTCATCCACAAATAGCTTTCAATCATCGCGCCCGCGAACAATAGCAGAATGGCAATCACAATCAATCCTGCTGCATCCTTTGCAATAATGTTAAACTCGTTCTTTCGATATGTTTGTTTGGCCATGCTTGCGGAAATGATTCCGCCTGCAATCGCACCAATGTAATACGCTCCAATTTCAGGTATTCCATGGGGAATAAATCCAATTCCGTGGTATATTCCATATCCGAGCGAATAAATAATCGAAAAAATATCATGCGATGCACTGGCCGCCATAGCTTGTGCGGAAATCTTCCCCATCACTGTTCCAATAATACTCGCGTTCCATGAAATCAAAAATAGCGCGCCTTCTCCAAACAAGAATGAAAATAATATTGCCAACAACAACACGGTAGTATTATTGGCGAACAAAAATTCTACAATTCCCCAATAATCTCCCTGCACATTGGGGGGAACGGCAAACCCCGTGAAGGGCAGCACCACATTTCCCGTTGAGGGAAGCGCACTATCGCGCAGCTGTGCAATTCCAAACAATTGTCTCTCTTGTTCTGCAAAAATACTTTCACGCGTGGGGAATTCTCCGCAGATTCCTCCGACTAAACATCGCTCCGGCGAATCTCCGGGGAGAATAATATACCACGCCATGAACGCGAAAACGAGTCCCAAAAAAAACCAGGAATACATGGTAATCAAATCAAAGTGTCTTTCCAAGAATGTGGCCGCCGACCCCGGGTTGCGTGCTTCCTCATCTTCTTCCTGCAAAAACGTCCTTCTCAACAAGGGTTCAGCCGCAATGACAATGAATGCAATCGTCAAAATGCTCGCTGAAAAGGGGAAAATGAAGTACGCCAGCCACATTCCCACAATGGCAAAGAGGAAGGCAATCAGCATCATATAATGCGGTTTTTGCCGGGCTACACTGCTTGGAAGGAGGGTTTCAAGGACCATTACGCAACGCCCATGTTGGGGTATTTAAAACCATTCCGTGACCTTTTCGGTATAGCTGGTTCATTTAGGTGACTATTCATGGCTGATTCCAAAAAGGTTGTTTTACCCGGTCAACGTTTGACCGTAGAGGAAGAATACGAACCCGGCACCAATACGTTTGCCGATGACGAGGGAAATGTCATTTCCTCCACTTCCGGTCACGCGGAATTTGATGAAGATTCGCGCGCCGTGCATGTGCACAACACCCATCATAACGCCAAAGGCGTTGAAGTCGGTTCCATTGTGGTTGGAAGAATTAGTTTGGTAAAAGATGCGGTTGCGTTGTTGAACATTGGTTACGCCGAAAAAGATGGTCAGAAGCGCCAGATTTTTGATTCAACGGGAGCCATCGGTGTTTCCCGCGCGTCGCGCGATTTTGTTCGCTCGATGCATGATTTGTTTAAGATTGGCGATTTTGTCCGAGCAAAAGTGTCTAGCGTCAATGCGTATTCAATTGAACTCATGACTGCGGACAAAGGTTTAGGAAAAATTTTGTCGAGAGATGATGTTATTCAGGATTCGCGCGATGGAAAAGAAACGTTTCCTCGCGCAACAAGAACGGAGCAGGAGTGATCACGCATGGAGATACAGTTTTTGAAAAAAGCAGCCAATCACGTTGAGTTCAAACTCATCGGAGAAACCCACACGTTTGCTAACTTGTTGAAATCCCATTTAGTGGATGACGCACACGTCGAGTTTGTTGCGTACAAGCTCGAGCACCCCATGGATAAGGATGCCATGTTCGTGTTGAAGACAAAAGGCAAGCCTGCCAAAACCGTTCTCATGGACGCCGCGAAGCGCGTGCAAGAAGACGTGAAAGAATTACAGTCTGCATTGGACAAAGCACTCAAATAAGAGTGCTTTCACTCCGCTTTCCCTTTCCTTTTTAATGTCGTTCTCGTTTGACTTTGAACATGTCCATCCGTTCACGTTCTCCTCCCTCCAAGAAAAAAGATCATTCTCTCTTGGAAAAACTCGACCCTTTTACATACGTGGATGATTACATTCTTCCCCGCCTCAATCCCAGTGGAAATGAAATCATCAATTGGGCCGTGTACATTATTTTCTCGTTTGTTTTCGCGTATTCGTTATACAGTATTTTTGGTTTCATTCTCCAAACGGCCTCCCCTTTAGTCATTGTCGTGTCCGGAAGCATGCTTCCCACCATGGCTCGCGGCGATGTAGTCGTGTTGCAGGGCGTGAATGGTTCTCACCTCAACGTTCCTGAAGTGGTGTTGGATGGCGTGGACGTGCGCAATTCTTCGTTGCTTGAACTCGCAGATAATTCTCCAGCGGGAGAGGGCGGGTGGAACATTACTTTCAAACAAAATGCTCAAACCATTTTCGTTCCTAAACGTGGAACGAGTGACATTGTCGTGTACAACTCTTCCCACAAGCGCTTGGAAATTATTCACCGCGCTGTGGTAAAAATCCGCTCCAATGGTGAATATTTCGTTCTCACGAAGGGGGATAACAATCCTAATCTCGACCAGGATTGCGGAAAAGTGGACACGGTTCTCGTTCCCGGCAATTCGGCACCCCAAATCATCACGGCCAAATCCTGCCCTTCGCCTTATCCCGTTTCCCTGAATGAGGTTCGCGGGAAAGCCTTGGTGTGGGCGCCCTACTTAGGATACATTAAACTCCTCCTCGTTGACTCGTGGCAAAATGCCCGCATTTAGCGTAGTTTTATATCTCTCAGCGTCGTATCTACGTATCCAGTTGGTTGGTTAATCATTTACATTAAGGGGTTGGAAGTATGATGCATATTGTCTTGGAACGTGCCGATGTGTTAAAGCGCAGCGTCGATGCGATTGCCGTGTTGATTGATGAAGCCGAATTTGAGATTTCCGATAAAGGAATGTCCCTCAAAGCCACTGACCCTTCTCAAATTTCAATGGTTGATTTTGAATTAGAAAAAAAAGCCTTCAAAAAGTTTCACGTGGAAGGCGTGGTGCGCATGGGAATGGATTTAGAATATTTGAATCAGGTCATGTCCCGCTCCAAACCCAGTGATGAAGTCGAGTTGAAACTCGATGATGATTCTTCCAAATTGAGTGTCACGTTCCGCGGTAACTCCGTGCGAACATTCTCCGTTCCACTTATTGACATTTCTTCCGGCGAATTGCCCAATCCCAAGATTGAGTTTGATGCCACCGTGAAAATCAAAGCGGCATTATTGCAGGACGCGTTGAAAGATGCTTCTCTCTTGTCCACTCACCTCACTTTAGGGGCTAAAACGGAAATGTTTTACGTCAAAGCCACCTCCAGTAAGGGAGAACTCTTGAATGAAACCTCTAAGGGCAGCGATTCCTTGCCTGATTTGAGTGTGAAGAAGGATTGCTCCTCCATGTTTCCATTAGACTATCTCAGCGACATGCTCAAAGCCGCTGCCTCTGACACGGATGTTACCGTCAAAATCAAAGAAAATGCTCCCGTGGAATTGAATTATCACATCGGCGACGCACGCGTGCGGTATTTTTTAGCACCGCGAATTGAGAGCGCGTGATTTTTTCAAAATCACTCGTAATAGTGATATCTGCGCGCTATTTTTTGTGCGTCTTCACCCACGCAATCCCCACTACTAGCCCTGCAAACATATCCACAATCAAATCCTGCATCGTGTTCACTAATCCTTGTTGAAAGTCCGTTCCGCGTAAATAATCGCTCGCAAATTCTCCAATTTCCCATAGTCCGCCTAATCCAAGTGAAAACAAAACCATTGCCATCACAATAATAATTGGCGGCGCTTCATTCAACACGACTCCATACGCGCGCTGCATCAAAACAAGTGCTGATACCGCGAGAAACAAACTCGTCGTGTAGTGCGTGGCAATATCCCATCCCGGCACCGTGTGATAAAAGTCTAGTACTACTCCAAAATAATTATTGAAAACAACCAGTAAGGCAAATAGCACGTCCAAATATTCTCCTGTTTTTCCAAAGTAGTGCTTGCACACATAGTAAATGAGCCCGCTCCCTGCAAAGCTCATCAATAGTATTCCGGCTAGGACGATTTTTCCTTCTGCCAAATATCCTAGCATTCCAATGAGTAAAATCGCTCGCAGAACCCATGCGGCCCAGTGTCCCATTCCCATTTTTGGTATTTTTGTCATGTGTTTTCACCCGGTATTTCTTTAAACATCCGGGGTGTATTTAACTGTATGATTCGGCCTTTTGCTAAAAGCCCGGGGAAAACCGGATTTATATGATTGAGACCCAGGATGTTACCAGTTTCAAGCGCGCCATCGATGCCATTTCTTCCTTCATTTCCGAAGGGAATTTTCGCTTCTCCGAGAAAGGTATTAGTTTGCGCGCGGTGGACCCGTCGCAAATTGTTTTAGTGGATTGTTTTATTGAAAAAAATGCTTTTTCCGCGTACGCGTTGGAACCCACTTTCGTTGGGGTAGATGTGGTGGAGTTCTCCCGCATGCTCGCGCGTTCGTTGCCCAACGATAAACTCTTGTTGGATGTGGGCGAGAGTGAAATCACCTTAAGTTTGGAGGGCGATTTTTCGCGCACATTCAATCTTCCATTAATTGACGTTTCCGAGAATGAAAAAGAGCTCAAACTCCCCGCTCAACAATTTGATGCAAAAGTAGAAGTCAATGCGCGCCTGTTAAAGGAAGCCTTGAAAGACGCGCAGATTTTTGGTTCCAGCGTTGTCGTCAAAGTCAAGGATGGGAAATTTGGGTTGGAAGCAAAGGGTTCTCCCGGCGCACTCAAAACGGTTTCAAAACAATCGCACATGATTAATGTTCACACCAACACGAGTGTCACCAGTAAATATTCGCTCAATTTTCTTTCCAATGTCATCAAGGAAGCCGATAATGATTCGCCCATTCTTCTCGAGTTCAAATCCGACGCCCCCATGCGCGTAACGTATCCCATTGGCAAAGCCAAGATGCAATTTTACATTGCGCATATGATTTTGTGAGGTTTTGTTTTGCCGATAAAAACAACATCAGTGCGCGAACAAAATCGTTCGCGTCGATTGCTTCAGCGCTCTGCCATTCTTGCGCATCGCCGCGTGAGGATGGTTCGTGATATTCCAACGGCAACTAATGTTTCTTATTTTTATAATTCCCGCGGCCAGCTTTTCAAATCAGTCATTCTTCCTTCGAATAGAAAGGGAGAGTGGGAACTTGCTTTTACTCAGTTTGTTCGTGGAAAACAATCTGATGTGGGTCGTGCGTTTTTAGAATTAGATACTGCGCGTAAGGCGTTGGTAATTGCGTGGGTTGATAAGGCCTCGGCAGTCATGCGTTCCATTGATTCGTCTTCGCCTATTACTGATAGAGGGATTGAGTTTTTTCGTGTGGTTGTTGAGGCAAGCATAAAACAGGCTCGCCTGAGTGGGGTGCGCCGTTTATTGTTGATTGCAAATCCCTCTCTATCACGTTACTATTCTCAATTCGGTTTTCGGAAGTTGCGTGATTATAGTCCAGGGCGTATAGAAATGGAACTGGATTTTCATTCAATAAATAATAGTTCCCACACGTTTTAATGCCTGTTCCGCTGAATAAGTATGGTATGGTCCCCGTTTCTCAACTTCAGCTCGCGCGGAAATACCCTTTTTCGCTTCACGCGAAGAGTGTGGTCAAACAGCTCGTTCCCGACCTTTCTCAAATTGATTCTTCTTCGTTTGAGAGCGCCCTTGTTTTAGTGGATGCGTGCGCGGCTACGTCTCCTAAAGTTCGGAGAAAGTTTGTGGAGAATCATTTTTCCAAGCGCGATCTTTCCTATGCGGAGTTTTTGCAGAATGACATTCTCGCGTTTCCTCTTACTAAAATTATTCTCTCGCAGCTCAAGCATCCTCAGTTTTATGAGCGCTTTGCCCAGTTGATGGGTGATTTGACATTTGAATATTTGAATGCCGAGAAAGACAAAATTTCCGCATTCTCTGACTTGGCGCGCGATTTGAATGTTCCTGTTCGCGTATCCTTGGATGATGTTCCCGTCATCTCGCTCGAATTGCCGGTGTATTTGTCCATTCCTCTGCGCGATGCGCAATTGCATTTAGTTCATCAATCCCTCGACCACGGTACCATTCACTTGGAATGGAATCTCGCGTGCCGCTGGCTTGCGGAGAAAGTGCACGCGAACATTCTCTCTACTCTTCCCGTAGATACGCAGGGGTTGCCGCGCGTATTCGCAGATGCTCTGATTCAGGCCCAATCCCGAGTGCAATCCATGCGCACCCAGGAGGCGCAATCCGTTATCACGTCCGGTCTCTCCCTTGAAGCCTTTCCTCCGTGCATGGATAAATTATACACTGACATCACGTCCGGCGTGAACATTCCCCACATGGCTCGTTTCGACCTTGCAACGTTTCTCGTGAATGTGCGCATGCCCTTCGAGGACATTATTACTGTTTTCTCTAAAGCGGCTAATTTTGATGATAAAATCACCCGTTACCATGTTGGAAACCTCGCCGGCCGCGCGAGCGGAAAACCGTATTCTGTTCCCGCGTGTGCAAAAATTCGAGAGCACGGTTTGTGCATCTCCCGAACGTGCAACGTCGCGCATCCTTTGCAGTTTTATCAGCGCGAAATCACTTCTCCGCGAAAAAAAGAAGAAAATCTTTCAGAAGAATCGCCTATCGTTCTTCCCGAACCTACAAAATAATTTTTTTATTTACTGCACATCATGCACCGTTGGCCACGCGTGTTCCAAATATTCTTTCTCATTTCTCTTGCGCGTAATCGTTTGATACGCGTTTGAAATATAGGGCACGAGCGTCGCACTCAAACATACTCCGAAAATAATGAGCATGTCATTCAATGCAATGCTTTCTGTTTTGAAAATGGGCTGCATGAATGGTAAATACACCGCTGCCATTTGGAGTGCAAACGATCCCAACACGGCGACAATCAACCAAATATTGTTGAAGGGCCCATACTGCAGCCAGCTTTTCCCGGGTTGTCGTGCGTTGAAAACGAGCATGAGTTCGAATACCACAAGTGTGGTGAATGCGAGCGTGCGCGCGTAATCCTCGTCTGTTGAGAGTCCATACATGAACATTCCCAGCGTTACCGCCGTGCCGAGTATTCCTGCCACGCTCACAAACGAGCCCATTCCATCTAATACTCCTGAGAATTTGGAGCGCGGCTTCTGCTGCATCACATGCTTCCCCGGAGGGTCTTCTCCAAGTGCGAGCGCGGGGAACGCGTCCGTGGCGAGATTAATCCAAAGCAATTGGATAGGCGTAATGACTTCTCCTAATTGCAAAAAGAATCCCAGTGAAACCACTAATACTTCGGTAAAATTCGCTCCCAATAAGTAGCGCACAAACGCCTGAATGTTTTGGTAAACCGTTCTTCCGAGTTCCACTGCGTTCACAATGCTTGCAAAGTTATCATCGCGCAGCACCATATCCGAGGCTTCCTTCGCCACATCTGTTCCTTTGATCCCCATGGCAATTCCAATATCCGCTTTCTTAATCGCGGGAGCATCATTCACTCCATCTCCCGTCACTGCCACCACATGTCCTTGTTTTTGTAAAAATGAAACAATTTTGTATTTGTGTTCCGGATCAACACGGGCAAAAACGTTGTGTGTTTTCACCGCGTCATTGAACTGGTTGTCGTCCATCTGATTCAATTCTACTCCCGTGATGGCCGTTCCCTTGAGTCCAATTTTTTCGGCGATGGCAGACGCGGTAACGGGGTGGTCTCCCGTAATCATTTTGACGTGAATTCCCGCGTCTAAGCACTTTTGAATCGCCTGCGCCACTTCTTCTCGCGGGGGGTCGCGCAGGGCCATGAGTCCGGTGAACACAAAACTATGCTCAGCATCATCCGTAAACGATGGCGCGTCGCGGTAGGCGAATCCAATCACACGATACGCATTCTTGGATAGCGTGTCGGCTTGTTCGATGATTTGTTTCCGCTTTCCTTCCGTCATGGGAATGCGTTTTCCATGTTCCAGCACTAAAATGCATTTCTCCAAAACTTTTTCCACCGCACCCTTGTTGAAGAGTCGATAATTATTTTCATTGAGCGCGTGAATAGTTGTCATTTTTTTTCGTTCACTGGTGAATGGAATTTCTTTCACGCGGGAAAGTTGTTGAGCGATATGTGTTTTGTGTCCCAATACGAGCATGCATCCTTCGGTGGGATCTCCAATAATAGTTCCTTCGTTGGCGTGATACTGTGCGTTGTTGTTGTGCACGCCATTTTGAATGGTGAGCGCGAGCGCGCTTTCATTTTCAAGCGAGATGGTTTGCCCATTCAATTGGAGTTCTCCCTGCGGCGCATATCCTACTCCCGTAACGCGTGCCAGTGTTTCATTCGCGTACACGTATTCTACCGTCATCTCATTCTTCGTGAGCGTGCCCGTTTTATCCGAGCAAATAACATCAGTGGATCCCAATGTTTCGACGCTCGGCAAATGTTTGATGAGCGCATGGCGTAGGGCCATTTTTTGCACGCCCAATGCCAGTGTAATAGTGGTCACGGCGGGCAGTCCTTCCGGTATGGCTGCCACTCCCAATGCAATGGCGAGGAGGAGCATTTCCACAAGTTCTCTTCCTTGGATGAAATACCCAATCGTGAATAGCAGTGCCATTACGACAAGCACGCCAATCGTGAGTTGTTTTGCAAGGACTTCTAGATTTTGTTTCAGGGGAGTAGGTTCGTCTTCCACTTCTTCTAATTTTTCAGCAATTTTTCCAAATTCTGTTTTCAATCCCGTTGCAATGACAATTCCCACTCCTCTTCCGCGCACAATGGACGTGTTGGCGTATCCGTAATTCACGCGGTCAGCTACCGCGAGTGTTCCGGCAAGCGCATCCACTTTTTTGTTTACCGCGCTGCTTTCTCCCGTGAGGGGTGCTTCATCCACGGCCGTTTCAACGACTTCTAAAAATCGAATGTCTGCGGGAATTTTGTCTCCTTCTTCCAGTTGTACAATGTCTCCCGGCACGACTTCTTTGGCGCTGATTTGAATGAGTTTTCCATTTCTCTTTACGGTGGCGCGTTGCGCTCCCATTTTTTTTAATTCTTCAATCGCGCGCTCGGCTTTGTATTCTTGAAAAAATCCCAGCAGGCCATTCACGAGCACAATCGCAAATATCGCGAGCGTGTCTAGGGGGTCCCCCACCGCGTACGATAAAATGCCCGCGCCAATTAACACGAGCACGAGCAATTCCGTAAACTGTCCAATGAACAATCCTACGACATTGATTTTTTTGTCCAGTTGAATCGTGTTTGGACCATATTCCTTCAACCGCTCCGCTGCCTCTTCGGGTGAAAGTCCATTCACGCGTGTTTTCAGCGCGGCCAGGACTTGCTGCGCGTCTTGCTGGTAATATTCCACCATACTGCTTCCAAGCGCGGATTTGGGGGATATAAATACAATTGGCTTTTTCCCTTCGTTTTCTTTATATCCCTCTGCGACCGTATTCCTTTAGTTGGGTGTTTGGTGCATGAATTATTCCAATGAAATTGTTTGGCTTCGGGGCCTTTTTCAAAAGTATTATTCTTCGCACACCCTCCACGTGCCCTATGACCCGGCACGCCGGGAGTTTGGGTATGGTATTCAGGGAAAAATTGACAAGCGCCACGTTTCTATTTCAGACGTAAACGAATTCAACGCTTTTTTGCGCAACCAAACACCCTTGTATTTTTCGGCATCCGTTTCAGAGTTCATGAACCCAGGTATTCAGCCCATGGAAAAAAAAGGCCTTGTGGGGAGCGACCTCATCTATGAGTTTGACGCGGATGATGTTTCCACGAGCTGTAAAGAAAAACATGATTCGTGGAAATGTTCAAGTTGTTCTGCGCAGGGAAAGGGCCGCGTCAAAAAATGCACCACGTGCGGAAAGGGCACGCTGTTGGATGAATGGGTCTGCGATGAGTGTGTGTCCGCGACGAAGACACAAACATTTTCGTTGATAAAAGTTCTCCAAGATGATTTTGGTTTCGATGAGAAAAGTTTGCACATTAATTTTTCGGGAAGCAAAGGCTACCATGTTCACGTCCGCTCGAAAAATATTTTTGCGCTTCCCAAATCCGCGCGCGTGGAGTTAATGGATTACCTCTCCTTGCATGAGTTTGACGCTCAACTCGCCGGTTTTACATTTGATGGAAAAGCGTTTCGTTGTCCAAAGTTTTCCCGCGCCAGTGGTCACGCGAAGCGAATTCTTTCCGAATTGCTTCGTCTGGTTGAGTTTGGCACGGAAGACGAGTGGCTGCTCTTGTCGGCTTCTTCTCCTCGCAGCCTTCGTTCATATTTGTCGGACCGCGCGCAATGGTTGCGTGAAATCCATTCTGGATATTTACCCGCGCTCCCGGGAAAAAAAACCGAGGCTTTTTGGAATAGCGTGTTGGAGAATCTCATTCAGCGCATTCGTTTGGATATTGACCGTCAAACCTCGGGGGATATTTTCAAACTCATTCGCGTGCCAGACACGTTGCACGGCAGCACGGGTTTAGCCGCGCAAACCCTTTCATTTGACCAATTGAAAGACTACAATCCTTTCGTCGATTCGGCAGTGTTTTCCACGCTTCCCGACCGAAGGCTTTTAGTGAACCATGCTCCCAAGATTACTATTGGGAAACACACCCTTGACCCGGTTTTGGAACCAACTGAAATGGTGGTTCCCGGCGGCTTGAGCGTGTATTTAGTGGGCTGGGGGTCTGCTACCCTGCGTTGAGCGGGTTGTTTTTCCCTATTTAGTCTAAATAGGTGATAGGTTGGGAATAGATTATGGCCATTGATTTTGAGGAAATGCGGCGAATCTACCGCTTGGAGAAAAGCACGGCTCGTTTAGTGGATGTTCCGGATGATTTTTTCACCTTACTACACGGTTTGATTGATGAGGAGCGCAAAAAATATTTTGATTCGTTGAAAGATTTGAACACCACTCGGGCAAGGGATTTTGGCAATTTGAAAAAGCTCGTGGACGAATGGTTTGTGGTTCGCGAGAAAAAATTATTGAATGCGGTGTTGATGGCTGCGCGTTTAGAAGAAATGGATGCTCAACACATGTCGGCGGAAGAAAAAATTATGGTCGATAAAGTGTATGCCGCGTTAATGGACCATCGTGCGATTACCAAAAAAGTCTTGGATGCGAATGGAGAATTTGTTGCCATTGGCATTCCTTCCACTCCCCAAACGTCTTCCCCGCTTGAATCGCGTTTAGACACGCTCAAGCACACTTCTCCTGAAAACCTTTCATCTGGAGATGATGAATCTGTTGAGAAAGAATTGGAAACCATTCCTCCTTCTCGCTCGACTATTTCCGCATCGGTTTCCTCTGCGTCCGTGGACACGGTTTCTTTTCCCGTGAAAATTCTCTCGGACATTCCTTCATTTGTGGGCACGGACTTGAAAGAATACGGTCCCTACAAGCCAGGTGAGGTTGTTTCGCTTCCCGAGAAAATTGCGCAATTGTTTGTTTCCCGCAAGCTGGGCGAGCGGGTTTCCGAGTGAGCGAGTGTGTTTATTTAAGAACTATTTGCCCCCGCTTCCATATGTATGCCCTTTCCCCCGCGACCTGCTGGTAATCGCCCTCATTTTTCGCGCCCATCTAAACCCTATCATGGCCGCACCTCCGCCACGGGAACCGGCGGCTTTACTCCGCGACCCCAATCCTCTGCTGCTTCCATGCGAAATCAGAATGTAAAAAAATGGCCCAATGTGAATGAAATTGTGGTCGTGAAAATTGACAAAGTGTTAGACTATGGTGTCTTCTGCTCCTTGTTAGAGTATGAAAACGCGACAGGTTTCGTGCACATTTCCCAAGTCGAGTCGAGTTGGATTAAGAATATTCGAAACTACGTGAGCGAAGGCCAGATGCGCGCCGCGCTGGTGCAGAAAGTGGATTTAGAAAAATTGCAAATTGATTTGTCTCTTACAAAAGTCACGGAGCGACAACAACGTTTGCGCATTGAAGAGTACAAGCAATTGGATCGAAACAAAAAACTCATTGAACAAATGGCCAAAACTCTCAACAAAACAAAAGAAGAAGGGTGGAATGCCATTGCCCCTCCGCTCATTTCCATGTATGGAAATATTCCCCAAGCGTTTGAAGCCATTGCCATGGATGGCGAGCGCGCCATTGAGGGTGTTGATGAAGAGTGGATTCCTATTCTCGTGGAAGTCGTGAAGAAAAATGTCCGTCCTGCCGAAAAAGAAGTCAAGGGAACATTATCCATTGCCTGCACGGCACCCAATGGTATTGAGCTGGTTAAAGCAGCTCTGTTGGAATCGGCCAAAAATGTTTCCAACGCCACCATCACGTATTCGTATTTAGGTGGGGGAAAATATTTGTTGAAAGTCGTTTCCTATGATTTCAAACTCGCCGAAAAAGGTTTGTCCGGCGTGCAGGAGAGGCTACACAAATATATAGGCCAGCAAGGTACGGTTTCGTTCGCGCGACAGGAAGCGAACTAGCGAGTTGACCCCACATGCCCACGCAAGTTTTCATTATGGAAAAGCCCCCTCTCAAGGACGGGATTGTTTTCATCGGTCTCCCTGGGATAGGTTTAGTGGGAAAAATTGTTGTAGATTATTTAGTGAAAGAGTTGAAACCCAAAAAGATTGCGGATGTGTTGAGCGACTCGTTCCCTCCGGCTGTCATCACCAAGCACGGTGTCGTGGAAATGTTTTCCGACCATATTTATTATTTGAATCACAAAGGTCAAGCGTTTTATTTTGTTGCCGGGCCCGTCATTCCAAATTGGGATCAGAATGTTTCCAACACGGGTGACCAGTATGATTTTTCCCGAACGTTGGTGGCCGCGTTCAAAGAGTTGAACATCACCACCATTTGCACCATTGCGGGATTGAACATTGGAGAAGAGCGCATGAAGAAAACCCCTCATGTGGTTGCCGCTGCCACGGATAAAAAAACGTTAGAAGATTGGAAAAAGTCCGGTGCTAACATTGATCAACCCGAAGGAACCATTTGGGGTCACGCGGGTTTGCTGTTAGGAATTGGAAAAACGCAGGGCATTCCGGGCGCGTGCTTAATGGGAGAAACCTCTGCTCGTTTGGTTTATGGTGACCCGGGCGCGAGTAAAAGTGTGTTGGAATTGCTCATGAAAAAATATGGTTTCAAAATCAAAATGGATAAGATTGAAGCCGAGACGAAAGAAATTGAAACCGCCTTCCAAAAGCTCGCTGAAACCATGCAAGCCGAAGAATCGGGAAACAAGAAGCTCGATTTGTCATACGTGCGATAGCTTTATTTTAGTTCAATTCCTCTCACTAGAATGACTTCCCGCACGCCCCGTCGTTCACAATTAAATGGGAAAACAAATGTGATCGGGTATGCTCGCTGGGTCCGAATTGGTAAAAAATTTGTATTCAAAATAAGCAATACGCATTACACTTCCACCGTATTTGGAAAAAAATTTACTCGACCAATGTGGATGCGCGGGTTGTTGCGCTATGGTGTTCGAGACATTAATCGCGCCGAACAAAAAAATTATTTTCACTATTTCGAAAAAGCCCCTGAAAATTTACTCCCATCTTTTCCGCGTGTTCGAAAAATTACTCGCGTGAAAGGTAAAAGTATTCTGGTCATGGATGCGGTCCGTGATTTTGATGGTGCCGCTTCGAAAACTCTCGCAGAGTGTGGCGTTGTCTCAGATCCTCGTTTTTGGAAACAGTTTGATTCCATTGTGAAATGGATGGTTCGTGAGAATGTTCCGTTTATGGATTGGAATCCCTGGAACTTTATGGTGAAGCGCGTGGACGAGCGCCACAGTATTCCTGTTCTGATTGATTACAAGAGCGCGACGGTGGGTCCGCTATCCATTGACTTTTCGAGATACTTTTCATTCTTTCGAAACAGATATATCCGCCAATCCTACGCGGCTATTAAGCGTCAATTCGGCTCGCCTGAAAATCCTTAATGAGCAATAACTCTCTCGCGAAAATAGCCATTTCTCCGCAGCGTTGACCCTGCTATTATTTT
>CAYZPC010000009.1:0-40955 GCA_964480705.1 uncultured archaeon
CTTTGAATGCTTTGATGAGTTCTTCAATTTCCTGCCAGGATAATTGGTGCGGGTCCTTGTTCAAATCGAATGAGACTTTTTCTTGAATTTCTTTTAACGCGGTGTCGCCCATTCGGTCTAATTCTGTTTTCAAAAAAGAGCTGGTGCGTTTAGATGGAGTGGCTTTTGCCATGTTGAGCAATTCATCCACCGTCACTCCTTTGGGGTGCGGTTGTACTTCTTCGGGTTTTTCGGGGATTACTTTGGCGGTGCGTTCAAACACAATTGTTTGTCCCGCGGGGTCAGTAAATGTGATTTTAGCGTGTGGGTTTCCAATCGCCGTTCGTCGGAGATATTCTAAGGGTCCTTGTTCATTATTCACGTATTTCATTTCTTTGAATTGCGCTTTCACCGCTGTTCCCTTGAATTTTTTGGTGAGAATTTGAATGTTGGATACTTTTGCATTGTTGTGTTTGGTGTCAATGCTCACGTCGCAGGAGAAAACTTCTTTGGCATTTCCTGTGATGATTTTGACTTCTTTTCCCGTGGTCATTTGCGAGAGCATGGTACATCCCGCGGCGCCGATTCCTTGTTGTCCGCGCATTTGCATTAACCTATGAAACTTTGTTCCCGCGAGTAATTGTCCGAATGCTTTTCCAACGGTTTGTTCGGTGAGACCGGGTCCGTTGTCCGTGCTTGTAACCTCGTAATGTTCGTCTCCGAGTTCTTTGATTTGAACTTCAATATCTGGAAGAATGTTGGCGTTTTCACACGCATCGAGAGAATTAGTTACATATTCGTGAATAATCGTGGTGAGTGCTTTTGTTTTTCCGCTCAAACCTAACATTTGTTTGTTTTTTTTGAAAAACTCGGCAACGGAGTGTTCGCGGAATTCTTTGGCCAAGTCTTGAGCGGTTACATCAATTTTTTCGTGTTTTTCAGTTTGTTGAGCGTGGGCCATGCGTGTTTCACCTGAATTCGAACTCTTCACTTGTTGAGAGTGATTGGCGTAAGTAATTTAATACAGTGGCGTGCTCGGCCCCTTTAATCAACATAAGGATGGCTTCGGTTGCTTTGGCTACATTATCTGCTTTTCCAATGATTCCGATTGTTTTCCCATAAACGGAGACATGCGTCTGTGTGTCTTGTTCAATTTTTTCGCGGATGCTTCCTTCTTTTCCAATGATTCTTCCTTTTTTGGATTGGATGGCTTTGTGGTGTTTTCCTAAAAATTCAGTCAGGTTGAGTATTTCCAAATAATATTCATCATCCGCGAGTTTCATGGCGTGTTCGGGGGAAAATCCTCTCCCAATCGCTCGAACAATGTTGGCGGATTTCAGTACTTGAGCGGCATCCTCGGCTTCGATTTCAACATCGCCGTTTTTACTGTCTACTTTCACGCGTGTCTTGGTTTCTTTTTCAATCGTCTTGCGTGTTCCCCCATTGGGTCCGATTACGACCGCGACTCGGTCTTTGGGGATGGCGAATTCTTCAGTTGTCATGGGAGGCGATCACCCTCATAGTGGGGCGTAACATACGCTTGCTGGTAAAAAGGGTTTAAGAGGGTTCTCCCGGCGTTTGGCTATTCTTCGGCTTCTTTGGCGCGTTTGACGTCATCGTAGAATTGGTCGTATGTCAATTTTTTGAGCCCCATCCGCTGGAAGACTTTGAGCATATTTTTGATGTCTCGTTCGTAAAATTTTTTGGCGTTGGGGTGAATAGTGGGAATGGACTGTCCGCAATCGATGATAATGGGCTGGTCATCCTTCACGAGAATATTATACTCGGACAAATCCCCGTGAATGAGTTTCGCATTCAGCATGCGTGCAATGGCAACGCACACATTTTGGTAGAATTTTTCCATGTTTTCAATGCGCGCATCTTTCAGTCGAGGCGCTGCATTCCCATGCGTGTCACCAACAAACTCCATCACTAAAACATTTTCTTTCGCCGCAAGAGGGGTTGGCACGGGCACTTTTCCTTTTTGAAATCGCTGTAAGGAGGAAAATTCTTTTTGTGTCCATGCAAATACAATATTTCTCTTATCGTGTTTGGCTTTTTTGAATCGCGGTTCAAAATCCAAATAATCTTCCATTCGTCTAAAATCGCTTGTTTCTATTTTGTATATTTTTACTGCGCGAAAATGTCCTGCGTTATCGGCCGCGCGAAAAACGTGGGCTTCTTTTCCCGTCGAAATAGTAAATTCCAAATGGTCAATCTGTCCCTGCGATGCCATCGTGTGAATCACACGAATCACATTCTTGTCAAACACTTTTGCAAATGTTTTTCTCAAGTCTTCTTCGGGAAAAAGTTTTGTCAGATTGTATTCGTCTGCAATCATCGAGTGAATCAACTTCTCTCGTGTTAATAACGTTCCCTCAGATGGGGAGTTTAGTCAAGAGTCCCATTCTCTTCAATTTCTCTGTTTGCATGGGCAAATATCTCCACACCACATCTCCCTTAATGGGCTGGAAGTCCCAGAGTCGAACAATGATTACGTCTCCTTCGCGCATCCACACTTTCTTTTTCAATTTCCCGGGTATGCGGCAATGTCTCTCCACTCCATCTTCGCACGCGGCGAGAATTTGGTCGGTTCCGTGCAGTTTCACCACGACCGCGAATAATTCTCCATGATCCCGATACGGGAGTCTGAGTTTGTATTGGGTTTCTCCCCCTTCTGTGTTTGTTGTTTCAACCATGTGTATTCATCCTTCCTGTGGTGCGTTTAGATTTTATAGATTTGGGCATGCGGCACTCCTGCAATGCGTTTTCCTCCGTTTGCGGGAAGCAATCCTTTTTTCACAGCCACTAACACGGTGGTTTCACCCACCAAGTTTGCATTCGTGGCCTCATCTAAATAGTTTGTGAATTCATTTTCGTCCACGAGTTTTTCGTGGTAAAATGTTTCGCTTATTTTCAATGATACTTTTCCTTCGCTGAGTGTTTTTCCCAACAGTTGCGCATCCGCCGCGGCGAGAACGCTTCCTGTTTCATTGCTGTGCACGCGCACCGCTATTTTTTTGTCCAACGGTTACCCTCTCCTCAGCGGAGAAATGGCTCCGCACGCTTCACACTTCAACTGTCGCACGCCATTGTGTTCAATGTAATGTGTGTCGGGCTTTCCGCATTCTTTGCATAAAACAAATTCTTCCAAAAATCGTGTAAACCAATCATTGATTTGTTTTTCGGAGAATTTTCCCACAATCATGAGTCGTTCTCCTTCTTGCTTGGCGGGAGCCGCACTTTCTTTAGTCAAAAATTTGAGCAAGTCTTTGGGGTCTTCGCGTCGCATTACTTTAATGAGCTGGGCAAAGTTCTTCACGTAGGTTTTAGGTCCCTGAATAAAGCTTTCGGCGCGCGGGAACTCAAATCGTTCCTTTTCTAATGACTTCTTGGGGATTTGCGTGTATAACCGGTCGAGCAGCTGCTCATAGGACAGTTCCATATACGATGAACGCGGAAAAACCCTTATAAATGGCCGACTTATCTTGCATTAAAAGTGGGTTTAGAGGTATTCCCTCTCTACTTTAATCTCGGCCGCGGAAATGAACTCGTTTTCCTTGTTTTCCTGTGGTTGGATGATTTTCTCTTCTGTTTTAACCATTTTGGGTTTGGGCATTTCAAATGGTTTGAGCTCGTTTAGCGTCGCGTGTTCCCCGCACAACTTTTCCCAATCTTTTCGTGTTTGGCGTTCGGCAAATTCATTTTCATCCGGTTCAACTATTTTTATCCACTTGCACGCGAGCACATTTCTTCCATCCGGTTGAGAGGTAATGACTCCGAGTGCGCGCACGGTTATTCCGTTTTCGAGTGCGGGGGAGTTTTTTTCTTCAGCGTATCCTTCCCATTCTCCTTTTTCATCCATCGCGCGGAAAACGATTTCATTCATGCGTGTTTTGCTTTCCTTTATGCTCCCGTGCATGAATACCATTTTGTTTTCCAGTGGGGTGCGTGGAAACGTGGCGGGTGCGAAAGTAAAAATGATTCCGGTAGACATAGTAGTGTAATGTTTGGTAAAAATTTTTATGCGAATAACCCGGAGGCGTGGAGAATACCATACATGATAATCATCAATCCCACTTGCAATGGGAGTGCGGGCAGGGCTTTTCCAACGTTTTTGCTTCCGTAGTCTAGTGTGAATGCTAATCCTGCGAATGATGCGAGGAGGATGGCGAACGATGGAATAACTGCATACGGCCACATCCACCCGGTGTCGAGGGATTCTCCTAGTACGGCCACACTGAAAACAAGGGGCATGACTAAATCTCCAGTTCCCAATTCAAATTGGTGCTTGCTGGTTGGAAGTGCGAATGTGAAGCTCAAATTTTTTTTAGCAACCGCTTTGGCCATCGTCACCATGTGTTTGGTTTGGAACACAGCAATGTAATCATACACTCCCAACAGGACCAAGAACACAATCACGGGCCACACGCCAATGCTTGCTCCCAGCAACGCACCCACTCCAACCGTTGCGAGGGTGGAGGAGACATTTCTCCAAATCAAATATTGCGGGAAAAATATTCGAATGACAATAATCACCATCGCCAAAAAAAGCGCGTAGGCTTCCGGGAAGAATGCAATCATCACAATGAGGGTGCTGAAGAGCAGAGCCATGGCTTCGAGTCCCTTGAGAAACCAATACAACACTTTATCCGGAAAAAATTTGATGGCAACGAGAATAATGATCGTTCCCACGAGCATATATCCTAACAGCCCGAATGAGTTCACAATGTCATTGGGGTTGTCGTTGATGATAATCGGTTGAACGTCCTGCAGAATGAGGTAATGCCCGACCACGAGTCCGAGCACGTTAACAATAATGAAATACCCCGCGAGTTGGGCAATGAGCTTAGTATCCATGGCTAAAACAACGTCTCAGGGGCTTTTAATGCTTGGTCACTCTTCCCGCATGATGGCGCTATGCCACCTTTTTGCGTTTGGTGGAAAAATCTCCCTGAATGACTCTTCCCCCGTTTCCGTGCACGGGACGTTGCACGCCTGGCGTGGGATATTTTCGTTCCCCTTCTATTTTGGCCACGCCCGCTCCTTCGGCGTAATCTGCAGCTCGCTGGGCGTCTTTGAACACGCGCCAAAAAACGCGTGCCTTTTCAGGTTTGACTTTTTGTTCGAGGGGAATATTTTGGTTGAGTGCGTGGATTATTTCATTTCGTGTTTCATTTCCAAATATTCCTGCGGCTCTAAATGCGCGCGTGAGAGCGAAATGATTTTTGCTCGCGGAAATGGTTTGATAGGCATGCGCAGTTGCACTGTTGGAAGATGGTGTTCCTACATTTTGTTGCACGCGGGAATAATTTTGTTTTACGCTTGGAAAAATCGCCCGCGAGGCTTCTTCCTTGGTGACGGGTCTGCGTGAACGCCACATCATGTGCACGCGCTGCAAGAATCGTTTTATGGGGCGAGGCATTTCACTCACTTTCTCGGATGATTTCAATCAGTTCTTTCATCGTGAGGGGTTTTTGATAGTGTTTTGCTCGCTCGGCATTGAGTGCGCGCAGGTGTTTAATCGCGCTCGCCATGATTCCATCGACTGCAAGTTTGGTGGTGAGCTGTCCCGTTCGGTTGTATTCGTTTGCTTTTCTCCGCGCTAAACTATAATGGTCGCGCAGCGCAGCAGCCGCTGGGGACTTTCGGCGCGAGTGGTCGGGTCCGCGTTTGGTCATGCGTGAAACAGTTTCGCGTCCTATTTATTGGTTTGCCCTTATTGCGCGTGTCACATCGCTTTGAGGAAGCCGTGCGAGGGTTCGTAAATGTCCCCTGCTTTCTTGAGTTTGCTGATGAGTTCGCGCACTTTTTCTTCTTCAATTCCTCTCGACAAGGCTTCGGCAACCACATCCTGTATGGGGACTTTGTCCATCTCTTTACTCTTGCTCCGAATAATGTCCGTAATTGTTCGCATGTGGTCTCGCGAGGATTGCGTTTGTCCGCTGGTCACGATGTCAATGTCAATTCTTCCTGTTTCCGGGTCTTTCACCACATCTTCTAGCGACGCGCGCACGAGCCGCATGGCTCTTTCCGCGTCTTCGCGCATAACTTCATCGCTCAAACGCACGCGTGCGGATGCTTCGGCGAGTCGAACGAGTCCTTCTAATTGTCGTGCTGTCGCAGCGTAGCTTCCTTGTTGTCTTCCTTGGTCACGCAACCCAACGTAAAAGTCTTGAATGAGTTGCGTGGCTTCCATGCTCAAAATGGGGAATACGCGCTGGCGCGAGTATGCAATGTATTTTCTCAAGAGAGCAATGTCAATGATGGGTGTCACTTTTTCTTCCATCAAGCGCATTTCTTCCGTGTATCCTTTTTTTCCTGCGCGCTGCATTTGGAGCATTTGTTCTCCCACTTTGTGCGAGGTCAAAATGTGCGACGCGATGAGTTCATCTCTCTCTTTGTTGAGCGTGTCATGAATCATGAAGAATAAATCAAATCGCGAGATTAAAGATGGGGGCAAATCAATTTGTTCAAAGAAGGGTTTGAATTTATCAAAGCGGGATAATTTTGGATTGGCCGCCGCAAGAACACTCGTGTCAGTTTTGAATCGCGTCACCATTCCTGCTTTTGCAACACTAACCATTCCTTGTTCCATTGCTTCGTGCATCGCGGAGCGGTCTTCGGGTTCCATCTTATCAAATTCATCCACCATCACCATTCCGCCGGAGGCAAGAACGAGTGCACCTGCTTTGAGAGTCCATCCTCCTTCTCCAAAGTCATCCTTCACTGCAGACGCGGTTAATCCAGCCGAACTGCTTCCTTTTCCAGAAACATATACGCTTTTGGGGGCAATTTTATCCGTGGCTTGCAGCAGAATGGACTTTCCTGTTCCCGGATCTCCCACTAACAACACGTGAATGTTTCCCCTGATTTTCGTATCCCCTGGGAGTGTTTTTTTGACGCCTCCAAAGAGTTGAAGCGAAATTGATTCTTTGGCAATATCATGCCCATGAATCGTTGGCGCAATGGACTGCACGAGTATGTCATATATTTTTGGATTCTTGGCAATTTCCTTAATTTTTTCTTCATCTTCCTCGTTTATCGTCACATCTTCAAATTCTTTTTCAGTTTCTTCTAAGTGAATGGCTTCCAAATATCGTCCATACACATTTTTCTTATCCTTATTCGGCGGATACAAGCGTAAAATTCCCGTGATTTGCGTGCGATTTCCTGGATACACGCGGTTCACAAAATCGTCTTCAATATACACATCTAAATTCACTGCTTGTTCGCTTCCTTTGAGCATTTCTAATGGTTCTTGAATCTGAATTTTTTGATAGTCCACAAACGTGCTTTCTTCTGGAACCAATTCAAAGTCGCGGTGTTTACAATTACAAAATGCGGGCTTGCGCTGCTGATGACCATCCTGGTCTAACACGTATTGGTTTCCGCAGCGCTTACAACGCCACGTCGCGCTTTTCAATTTTGGCATGACTTCGGTGACTTGTCGAATAACACCCTCTACCGCAAACAATTTTCCTAATTGTGCAGCCGAAATATCCCTAACGAGGGGAGATTTGTCTTTTGGCAGTCCGCGAAATCGCACATTGGGAGTAAATTTGTCTAATTGTAACACGGGCACTTCAATTTTTTGTACCGCAAATCGTGCGGCTTCCATGAGTAAGTCCGGGTGCGCGAGCAATTCTTCAGCAAGTTGATAGTCGAATGAGTCTATATCATTAAAATCCACAATAAGGGAACGGTTTTGCGGGTATTCGTGGGCGAGTTTCTCAATTTTTTTCTTATACTCGAGAGTGGAAAAGAATTCTTCAAACTTAGGAATGAATGGATTCGCCGCTCCCTTTAGGGGGGTTTGGGCAATTTCCGTGACTTCCGGTTTTTGGAAGCCTTTTGCTTCCTCGTATCCAAAACTTTCTCCTTCCATACAGTGGCTCACGTCTTCCGAGGTTTAAATCCCTGTCTCAAGCATTTCGCCGGACTCGGACCAACCTATTTCTTGTCATCTTATTGGATACGTAAAAGGAGTCTATACTCAACGCTCGCGCCCTACTTAATGCCGCGCTGTTCGGGAAGTAAACCGCTCCTACTGGCTTCTTCTTTGGGTTTTGAACTCTTTGCAAGGGTTCGTTTTTAACTTATTTTACTCGTTAAACACGTATATGCCCAAAGGTTTCTTCATCTCGTGCGCCATCGACTATCCCAATGCCAAGTTGCACATGGGTCACATTTATGAGAAAACCATCGCGGATGTGATTGCGCGCGTACATCGTTTGAATGGCGAAAATGTGTTGTTCACGGTGGGAAGTGATGAGCACGGGGAGAAAATTGGCGAGTCTGCCAAAAAGGCTAATCAAGACCCCCAAGCGTTTGTGGATGAAATGTCGGGCGAATTCAAGAAACTCATGGATTTGTCTGGAATTTCGTATGACCGTTTTGTCCGCACCACCGATAAAGATCACATTGTCGCCGCTCAGCATTTTTTTCAAGCATTGTGGGACGCGGATGATATCTACCCCGACTTGTATGAGGGTTGGTATTGCGTGAGCGATGAAACATTTTGGATGGAAAAAGACACGGTGGAAAAACTCGGGAAACGTTTCTGCCCAAACGAGCATTGCGGAAAAGAATTGAAGAAAGTCAAAGAAGAAAGTTATTTTTTCAAATGGTCTGCGTACCAAGAAAAATTAGAAGAATGGTATTCCGCACAATCCGCGAATGTTTTTCCTGAATTTAGAAAAAAAGAAATGGAAAACTTTTTGAAAAATGGTTTGCGCGATGTTTCCTTCTCTCGAAAATCCATCAAGTGGGGAATTCCCACGCCCATGAATCCCGAGCACACTATTTACGTTTGGTCTGACGCGTTAGTAAATTATCTCACGGTCTGCGGCTACCCGGATAAAAAATTTGTTAATTTTTGGCCTGCGGATATTCATGTGATTGGAATGGACATCAATCGCTTTCATTCTTTATTGTGGCCTGCCATGTTAATGAGTGCCAAAATCCCTTTGCCTAAGCAAATTTTGGTTCATGGTTTTATTAATGATGAGAATGGAAACAAAATGTCCAAAAGTGTTGGGAACGTGGTTGATCCCTTGCTAGTCATTCCAAAATATGGTTTGGAAACCCTTCGGTATTATTTGCTGCGCGAAGCTCCTTTAGGAAATGACATTTCATTTTCAGAAAAAAATTTGGTGGAGCGCGCTAATTCCGAGCTCGCGGATAGTTTAGGAAACCTTATTTTCCGCGTGTTATCCATGATGGAAAAATACACGAATGGGGTTGTTCCACCCGCATCGCTGAATGAAGAAGTTCTCTCCCGTGCGCGCGAAAATGCTCACGAAGCCTACCGCTTGTATTTATCTCACGACATTCAGAATGCGCTTATTCAAACCATGAAGGTTTCTGCTTTAGGAAACAAATTCATCGCCGACACGGAACCCTGGAAACTCATGAAAGAAGGAAAGCGTGCGGAAGTAGAGTCATTGCTCGCGACGGAAGTGGAAATTATTCGCGTGTTGAGCATTCTCCTCGCTCCCGTTTTGCCCCAAACGAGTGAAAAAATCTCCCAGCAGTTTGGTTTTGACAAACCTTCATTTGCTGCGCTGGGAAAAACCCCTTCTTTTGGTGGAAAGAAAACCGTGAAAGGAACCGTGCTGTTTCCCAAGTTTGAGTTGGAAAAGAAATAATCCGCGCGCTAATTGTATTTGCGTGTTTAATTAATTTTCATTCTTTCGCGCGGAAATAAACAACCATCCCGCAATCATTCCAAACACGAGCACGCTCATCCACCAGGGTGAATCCGGAATAGAATACGTTTGCGGTGCCTCTAATGAGGTGAATGTTTTGTATCCGGAGTTGTTGGCGATAATGGTTTCAGATAAATTAGGAGGATTGGGATCGGTATCAATGAATTTTTCTGCTGTCGCGTAAAGCGTGTATGTTTCTCCCGTGTTGAATGCGCATGCTGTTCCGCTGCAAGGGTTTTGCAGGGTGAGGCGAACGGTTTCCATACTCGAACTGAAGCTAAAGTTTTGAGGGGCAAATCCTGGAACGAGTACTCCTTTTGAATCGCGGATGATGAATGAAATCGTTCCGCTGGTGGTCAAATCCATTCGCTTATTCTCCACCACCACATCTGCTACAATGTCCGAATTCTGGTACACGTTGGGGAATTTGATGTCTCTCAGAATGAACACATCTCCGGCTGTTCCGGTGGGGGGTCCTGTATCAATACACATACAGAAGAGGTCACACGTCTGAGTGAGAATGGCACATCCTCCCGGAGATACGCCTGGTGTAGTGCACTGCGCTAAGGGTGTTCCGCACAATGAATCAACTGAAAACACAAAGCTATCGAAGTTTGTGGTGGTGGTGTTTTCGTTCCACGTTGATCCGCCGTTCGGAAAAACAAATGACCCTCTCCAATCTGCGGAAATGATGCGGTATTGTGCCCCGCCGACGAGGCCAAGTGTTTGCGTATCAATCGTATAGTTGGACGTGTGGTCGGGGTTTCCTACGTTAGTAATGGTGTTTAGTGCTCCGAGGGAGTTTACCGTTACAGAATAATTGCTGATGAGTCCGCTTACTAAATTATTTTGCAACGCGCTCGTGTTTCCGAATTGTTTTACTGCAAGTGATGCTGGAATAATGGATCCCGTGTACACGCCGTTAGACATGTCAGTAATGGCTGCGCTGAATGCCGTGTAATCCGTAAGCGAGTCACAATCTCCCACTCCAACCGGGCATATGGCTGTGACATTAAATGTAGCAATGTTGGTGTATTGTGCGTCGCCTGCCTGCATGTTAGTGGTGACTACATTTATGGCACCCGATTGTCCTAGGGGAATGTTTGCAACCCCTCCTGTGAGAGTGGTTTGAACAATATCGTCTTGCGGGTTGACTCCTGTTCCGTTGTACGCGAGGCAAACCGTAAACTGATACGCGGGGTTTCCGCTTTGTTGTTCGGCGTGCGCATTAGTTTCGCTTGAAAGATGAAGAAATGGAACATACGTGAGGGCGCCTCCATTGAGTGCGTCACAATCATTGTCGCTCGTTGTTTGCACATCGAGGTTTCCGGGGAGATTATCATTCACTTTAATGAGTGTAGAATAATTCTGCGGAACAAAACCAGGGAGTTCCGCGTGCGCATTGGTGGGGGCGCTCAATCGGAGAATTTCAATTCCGCTTGCGGATGAATCAAGTGTCACTGATAATCCAATCGCAGGGTCACTGCATCCAATTCCAATGGTGTATCCGTTCGGAGAAGGATTGGGTTCCACGTGCGCGTTGGTGGCAGATGATAATCTCACGAGCGGGAGTCCAATGCCCGGTCCGCACGACAACGCTGCCCATGCGGGAGTTGAAAAAATAATGGTGATGAGGAGGAGCGTTAATAACAATCCGTGCAGGCGTTGCATGCACGCTACATTCGCTTATGGTTTATATACTTCCGCCTTTTTTTTCAACGCTCGTTAGCGTGAATAGGTAAATTGGTTGGTAAAAATAGGTTTTTGAAAACGCGCCCAACCTTATGCGGTGGTCGTGCTGCGTTTTCTCAAAATCTTCAAATTGGTTCCGAAGCGTAAATATTCTACTTCGTCCCCGCTCGCAATGTCTTTCAAATCGGTGGGTTTGGGCACGTTGTGTGTTTCGTACGTTGCCACATCCATGATTTGGAGTTGTCCGCCCATGACGGCAACCACTTGCGCGTTTCCTCGGTCCACAATGGGGACTTCGGCGTCTCCGTGCACGGGGCCCATGAGGTTTCGTTTTTGGTTATCAAAGAGTCCGGTTGCCGTAATTCGTGCTTTGGCCGCACCGTGCTTTCCGGGTTTTGATTTTTCAACCGTTTTAATTTGGCACACGAATCCGTCAATCATGACGTATCCGCCTTCGCGCAATTGTCCAACGTGGGTAAATTTGATTTCAGACATTTTTAGTCACCTAAGCGTGTATAACTAACTAGTTTGGTGGCGGACGCTTTTTAAGCGTACGCGTTTCCTCCCCTTTTGCCATGCTGCCGTTGCCTTTCTGTCGCGGGCCTCAACGCTTAATAACGCCCTTGCCTTGTGAGGGTGGACGAGTGATGGTATGAATCTCCCCTCCGGCGTGTCGCGAGTAATTGGAAAGAATGTCAAGTCGTTTGACCCGCGGAAGGATTTGGATGATTTGGCGGCAGCTAATTTTACCGGTTACACGGTGGAAACCCTTTTTGGTGAGCATGGTATTGAAGAGTCCGCTCTCCTTTTCCGGCAAGGACAAGGGTTGGGGGCCGTGTACGAGTATTATGGTTTGAAACAAACCCTGAATGGGGATGACGCGCTTGTTCATGTGGTGAATGCGTTTCAATCCGATTTGGGTGTAATGGATTTGGTTGATTTGTCCGTTCAGCAAATTGATTTGGTGGTGGCGTTTAATCCAAAAATAAAACTAACCAAGCCCGTGTTGAAGGGACAGTTTCGTGCACTCGCCAAGGATACCTTTGATGCGAGCTTGGGAAAACGCATTGGCCCCTCGAAAGATGCGGGAGAGGCGTCCAAAGAGTCGTTGTTCAAACGCTTTGGTTTAGCAGGCATTGAAGGACGATAGTTTTTATCCTCGTTTAACGTGTATGGAGTATTGCGTGATAAAATATGGTGATGGGAAAAGTCAAACGATTGGTGCATAGCGTCACAAAGCGCGTGCTGGATGTGGAGGATAATCACACGCCGCAAGAGCAAATGAAATTGTTGAATACGTTTCTCGCGCGCCACAAGCTCGAATTGAACACGACTTCGATTCAAGAGCTTGTTCAATCCATGAAGAAGAAACACTTGGTGGATTCCATTTGCATTTGTTCTCCCAATGGAAGCATTGTCATTTCCACCGATGAGAATGATTTTTCGGAAGCCATTATTGGTTCCGCGATGTTCAATTACATCAAAACCGAACTCCCTGAGAGTGAAACCATTCTCGTGAAGGATAAAGAGAATTGGTTCATGATTTTTCCCCACAATGGAAAAATTTACATTATCCGCGCCGCATCCGATTTAACGCGAGTGGAATTGCACGTGTTGGCGAAAGAAATAGAATCCTTCTTGAAAGCCCATGGGGATTAACCCCCTGAGGAGCGTTTCCCGGCCATTCATCGGTGGCTTTAAATGCCTAAACCCCGTTATGAGTGTATTCCGTAGGTTATTCGGTGTATCAGTATGGGTCGAAGTATTGCAATCGTTTCAGGAAAGGGCGGCGTGGGAAAGACATCCATTTGCGCCAACCTCGGTATTGCTCTCGCACAACGTGGCGTTTCTGTTTGTTTAGTGGATGCCGACATTGCCATGGCCAATCTCTCATTATTGCTCGGAATGCAATCCTCTCCGATTACACTCCATGATGTGTTGCTCGGCGAAGCCGGAATCCAAGATGCTATTTACGATGGTCCCAATGGCTTGAAGTTTATTCCTTCTGGATTGAGTTTGGAAAATTATCGCCGCGTGGATGCGGATAGATTGGCAACCGTGATTAAAACGATTCAACCCAAGTTTGATTTTGTTTTATTGGACGGTCCTGCCGGAATTGAAAAATCGGTGCTTGCAACCATTGCGGCAACTGAGGAAAGTTTGCTCATTGCTACACCCGATTCTCCCTCCATTGCGGATGTGTTGAAAACAAAAATTGTTGCTCAGCGTTTAGGAAACAAACCATTAGGTGTTGTTTTGAACATGGTTCGTTTTGAAAAGGGAGAAATTGGAAAGGAAGAAGTTTCGCGCATGATGGAACTTCCCGTGTACGCGGCCGTGCCGTATGATGATGAAATGAGACATTCATTCCAACGCGACAAAGCGGTTCCCGTGATGCTGCGCAACACGCAGGCTAAATCTTCTATTGAAGTGCAGAAGCTCGCCGCGCGCTTAGCCGGTCTTCCCGTTCAATTCGATGAGAAAAAATCTTCGTCAGGCTTCTTAGGTTCTATTCTTGGTTTCTTTTCCCGCTTGTTTGGTGGTGGAAAGAAAACCGTTTCTGGAAAAGGAATGGAAGAAATGAAAGTGTAGTGAAATGTTTTACAATTAGGAGTTGAAAACCATGACCAATACCCCCAATGCCTCGCGCCCCTTCGATTTGCTGAGTGACAGCATCGGAAAAAACGTTTTAGTTGAGCTGAAAGGCGGTTGGTCCTTTCGCGGCGTGTTGAAAGCATTCGATGTGCACATGAACATTGTCATGGAAAACGCCGAGAGTTGGGAAAACGGCCAGCCCAAAACAAAATACGGAAAAATTATTCTGCGCGGCGATAATATTTTGCTAATTTCGCCGTAGGGTGTATGATGACGGACACAGTGAGTGGAATTCTCGGTTTTCTTCCGAAAAAAGTGGAGGAAGTGCCTTTGGCATTTTGGAACACTATCGGGCTCGGATTTTTTCTACTGTTTTCCTCATATTCATTTGATATTGCAGTTTTGCAAAGTAAAAATTTCGAATATGTTATTTTTTTGTCTATATTTCTTTCACTTGTGGTTACATTTTTTTTGATGTTAATTCTGGGCGCTTTCAAAATATTCATAGTCTTTTTTTTAAATCATAAAAAAGGAATTACGCTGTATGATTTGTATGACTATGCTGCGTGGTCTACTGCTGGTTTTGCAATAATTAAATATTCTGCGAGAGTATCGCCACCAGAAATAATTTGGGTTATTGGTTTAGTAATGTGGGCACTGGTGTTAAGGGCATTACTTTTCGATAATTAAAAATGGTTTAATGCGGATGCTGGGAGTCGAACCCAGCCCCCGAACTTGGAAGGCTCGGATACTAGCCGATATACGACATCCGCATTAATGACTAATTTTCCATCGAAGGGTTGAAAACCCTTCTATATTCGCAGGCCGAAACCCGCGAGTGGACGCTGGGGGATTTGAACCCCCAACCTCTTCCATGCCATGGAAGCGCGCTACCGTTGCGCCAAGCGCCCGATGGAAAGTCTCAAATGGCTCTTTCCTACTCAAATCGCCCTCAGAATCTTTTTAAATGGGCTTTTTTGGCGGTTGGTTTACTTTCCATTCGTGTCAATGAGGGCATTGTTTTGGTACACGAGGAATTCGAATTGGTCGAGGAGGGTGGTGTCATTCATGTTGATGTGGACAATTTCCCCATTCACGTTTCCATGAAAATGAGTCAGTGGGTCTTCGGGCGACATCGCCGGGTGTCTGAAATGAATGTGGGGGATTTTTTCTTCGCCTGGAAAAAGGGGTTGGTTTCGCGTGGAGGTTGGTTCGTTTAATCCTCCTGCGTTGGTGGTGAAATACAAAAATCCCGCGGTTTGTCCTTCAACAGGTCCGCTCGTGTAGCGAATCATTTTGTTGGATTGAAAATCAACCGGGTATTCTATTTTTTCATTAAACGATGCCACGAACGTATAATCCATCCACATCTTATCGAGTCGCTTCTCCTGATTGGTGTTAATTATATAATCTCCATTTTCGGGCGGTCCGGCAATGTAGGATGTTGAAAGTTGTTTGGCGGTGAAATTTCCAACAAGTGAAAAATGTCCCGCTCCCAAATAGTTTTCAAGTTCTCGAATGAATTGCTTTCCCGTCAATGGTTCCGTGTGCTGTGGGTTTCGCGTCACTCGGAAAGCGGCTTGATAATCGTGCGCTTCCACGTAAATCTGATAAGGCGCGTAGCAGGGGAATGATAAAATGGTTCGGCGGAATTTTCGATTGTATGCAATGGGATCTTCATTTCTCCAATCTTTCAGCGTGGGCCGATAATAATATTTTCCATAGTGGATGAATCCTTCTCCGACTTGGTGGTTGTATTGGTGAAACACTCCCAACCCATGTCGCGAAGGAGTGGCGCCGGTGACAGCGTGAACTTGGTTGAGTTCGGCGTGTCCAATCAAAACATTTTGAACGCGTCCGCTGTAATATACCGGCACGCGCTGCGGGGAGATTACTTTCCAAGAGAGTGGGGCAGTCATGCTGTTTCCTTCAATGTTTGAATGGGTTTAGCCCGCTCTTCTTCGCAGGAGTCTTGTTTTCGGCAGCATAAGCGGCGGCGTTGGCCGCGTTCTCCGTGTTTTGGGCCTGTTGTCCTTTCCATTGGGTGAGGAGCACGCTCAATTCTCCCACGACTGCGTCGAGTTGTTTCAATCGCTGGTCAATGATGGATATTTTTTCATCCGCACGGGCGTCGAATGTTTCTACTTTTTTGCGCAGAATTCCCATGACTTCTTCTCTTTCCGTGTTGCTTTTTTTGAGTGTCTCTAAGAACTGTTTTTGAAAACCATCCAATCCTTGCATGCGTGTCTCTGTTTCGAGCAGTTTTTGGGATAATTCTCGTTTGAGCGTGTTCACATCCATGGATTGCGTGTCCACTTTTTTGCTGAATGTTTGTTCTTTCTCTTTGACAATCGTGTCCATTTTGGTGTTGACAATTTTGTCCACTTCTAATAATTTTGTTTCGAGCATTTTGTCTACTTCGCGCGTTTTCAGTTGTACGAGTGAGTCGATTTCTTTTTTGGTTGTTTCCATTTTTTCGTTAGCGTCTTTGAACTCTTGCACCACGGCTTGAATGTCTTTTGCTGCCAAGTCTGCGCCCAGTTTTTTTAATTCAACAATTTCTTTCTTTATTTCTCCGCGCAAATCTTCCACGCTGTGTTCTAAAATTTTGTTGGCTTGTTCTTCCATTTGCACGCCCAAGTTTGATGTGATTTTTTCTTCTAATTCAAGTGTTTTCGTCGCGCGGTTTTCCACATCGTGCACGCGTGCTTCGGTTTCGCTGACCATTTCATTTACTTTCTCTTCCAGCTCTTCGAGTTTTCCCCCCACATCATCTAAAATGGCTTTTTTGGTTGTTTCAAGTGAGGATGATTTGTCGCTTAAGTCCTTGGCTAAATCTTCAATCACCATTTTTTGTCCTTTGATTCGCTGCAAATCTTCTTGCGTGGATAAATTGATGCTTTTGATTTCCTCAATTTTTTGGTCGAGAATATCTTCTACTTCTTTTGTTTTGGCGTTCAATTGCGCATCCATTTTGAATTTGTATAATTCGCGTTGCGCGTCAAACAATGCTTCGAGTTTTTTTTCCATGGCATTGTAGTGTGCTTGCACGTGCTGTTCAATCACATCATCCACGTCTTTTTTGATACGTTCCATTTGTGTTAATCGTGCATCCACTGCGGCGAGAATTCCTTTCTCCCATAATTTTTCGGTAGCCAATGGCGCATTAGGTTGCGCGGGCGGCGCGGGTGGAACGTATGCGGGTGAAACAGTGCGCGCGGGGGGAGGATTGTCATATGTGATAGTGCGCGGCGCAGGAGTTGGTGCGGCGGTTGTGCTTTGAGCGTGCGTGGTGTTTCGATGCGCCTCCCTCACCCATCTCTCCGCTTGCGTGCGGGGGATGCCAAGCTGGTCGAGTTGCGCGATGAGTTCTTCGCCGTGCAGTCCCATTCCTTCGAGTTTTCGAATGTTCTCGATGATGGCTTCTTGGTTGGGCATACTCGGAAAGGGTTTTTTGGGGAATAAATACGTGCTTGCCCCCTGCGCCTACCGATACGCATTAAATGCGTTCCTAGCCCATTTCCTGTATCCAATATGCGAGTATTGGCCCCGTTGTCTATCGGCTAGGATGCCACCTTGACATGGTGGAGGGGGCAGTTCGATTCTGCCCGGGGCTATAGTGTCTTTTTTTTAGTGTAAAACCGGCAATCCGTTTGCGGGTTTCTTTTTTCGCATTGCATTAATCTGTCCCGGCGACATGGTTTGAGTCAATTCTCCCGCGTCGCGGATGCGTGTTTCATACTGGCATGCCTGGCAAACAGGTTGAGAAGATGGGTCTCCGCACCGGGTGCAGAGTTGAACGTGTTCATTCTCTTCACGTCCGCTGCTTGCTTCACTTGTTGTGAGGGCTGGTTTAATTTTCAAAAAGGATTGGATCATGGCAAATTTGCTTCCGGGTTTTCGCATTTCCAATTGGTCGGTCATGACGCGGTAAATGTTTCGGTCTGCGCCATGCGAGAAGGGGCAGCACACTTCATTGTAATGAGGATAATTTTTGAGTTGTGCAAACAGTTCCACTTCCTCCTCTGGACTGGTATATAGTGGTTTCACGCGCGGCACCCATTCTTTTATTTTTGCAAACTCCACGATTGGACCCATGCGTGAAAGTCGTTCCACTTGACTCGTGAATAAATTCATCGTGATGCTTTGCACTTCATCATCTAAATTGTGTCCCGTGACTAATTTGTCTGCTCCGAGTTCGCGCGCGGCTTGATTGATATACTTTCGTCGGAAGACTCCGCAAAACGTACACGAGTTTTCGCTCCATTTGTTTTCGTGTGTTTTCTGCACGATTTCCTGCATGCTGTTTCCAATTTCTTTTTTGAGTGAAACAATTTTGTAGTCGATGTCTAATTGCTCATAGTTTTTCACCGCTTCATCAATAGCTTTGTTTCGGTAACCATCAATTCCTTCATCAATGGAGATTCCTACTATTTCATTGTGGGGCATGATTTGCTTCACCATATTCAGCGCCACCACCGAGTCTTTTCCTCCCGATACGGCAATAGCAATTTTTTCATTCGCGGAAAACATTTTTTGTGTTCGTGTAAACTGTTTCACGCGGTTTTCAAAGAATGCAATAAAGTGTTCTTGGCAGAACGCGTGGGGCCCATACGGGAGGCGAATAATGCTTTCATTCGTGCAGCGCTGGCAGTGCATACTCATCCTTGCGTCCGCAGAATTTTAAACGCCAAACGTAAAATGGGATTTTTTCACCGTGTTAACGCTGAGTCTTATATACTCCAATTAATCCTCTCCCCTCATATGGCCGAAAAAGATTCACCCAAAACCAAAAAGACAATGATTAGCGGAGTGCCCAACTGGGTTATTCCTGTTGGAGCCGTTCTCCTCGTGCTCGTTTTTGCGTGGGTGATTCGCCCTAGCGATGCAGGGTATACCAACACTAACACTCCCACTCTTCCTGGAAACAATTACGTTCCTCCCGTGAATGTGCCGGAGTTGCCGAGCAAGATTACGACCATCACCGCCACTCCTGGCGATCCCAAAGCGGGAGACAGTGTCACGTTCACCTTAGAAGTGAATTCGCTCTACGCAAACTGGGAAGACTGGTTTACGTTAGAATTGTGGGTTCGACAATTTGGTAATTGGCAGAAAACCTCGTGTTATGAGTCTCCTTGCACGTATGTTCATCCCGATGCTTCCGTGGGCACGCTCGAATACAAAGCGGTTCGAATTGCTGCTGATGGCACGGTCACGGATGAAGGTTCAAACTATTTGGAAGTTATTTCGACCGTTCAAACCGGCGACACATTAGGGCCTAAAGTCACCGTCTATCATTCGCCTCAAAACCCCAAGTCAGGTCAGAGTGTGAGTATTATTTCATTAGTCACGGACATCTCTAACTTGTCTAAAGTGGACTTGTTTAATGATGGAGAAATCATCAAAACGTGTTCACAAAGCGTGAAAATTTCCAACTGTCAGGCAGCGGTGTCCAATTTGAGTATGGGCACCCACACCTATTACGTGGTGGCTATTGACCAGTATGGAAACACCACCCGTTCGCCGGATTATAACTACACGGTGACCCTCAATTAGGGGGGTCAAGGAACTGGTTTAAAAGCGTTTACCCAGCGTTTTTGGTAAGTATGTCCTTTGCAAAACGCTTAACGGAAACCATTCAGAAAGAATGGGCACGCGAACGAACCGAGCACACCGATTATGGTACTGCTTTTCGCTCCCGCATGATGGATTACCGCGCCGAAGATAAGGCCGTTGTCTCCGTGGAAAAACCCTTTAACATTGTCCGCGCCCGCGCCTTAGGATACAAGGCCAAGCCCGGTATTGCCGTCGCACGCGTTCGAATTCGACGCGGAGGCGGATTGTTTATTCGACCTCGCCGCGCTCGCAAACCCAAACGAATGCAAGTTGCCTCCATGACGCGTAGAAAGAGCGCACAAGTCATGGCAGAAGGACGCGCACAGAAGCATTTTCCGAATATGGAAGTGTTGAACTCGTATAAAGTTGGTCAAGATGGAAAGAGCCAATATTTTGAAGTTATTCTCGTAGATCCGCGCAACTCCAGTGTGCTTGCCGACAAGGACATGAAGTGGATTGCGGAACCCCAACACGCTGGTCGCGTCTTCCGAGGAAAAACATCTGCCGGACAAAAGTCTCGCGGATTGCACAACCCTGTTGGACAGCGCGGTTCGGAGCAAATCCGACCCGGTGCACGCGCCAACAATCGAAAGTCGAAGTAATTCGCTATCGACATCCTTGCACCATCCATTTGCGGATTGGTGTGGGATTATTGTTTTTGCAATAACTCATTCATTTTTCTTTTTTTCAAAAACGAATCCAATTAAACTCCGCTTTTCACATACTATTTCATGCGTCTCCAATCTGTTTCGGATGTAGTGTATCCTTCCGGCGTCACCGGTGAGGTGAAACCGTTGGGAGTGGTTTATTCTTCTCTAACTGACGCGCAGAAAGACCAGTTTATTCAACATCAAAAATTTGTTTTTCTTACGCAAACAAATAGAGATGAAATTCAACGGTGTGCCTCGTTGAAAGTTCCAGTCATTTTGCAATTGCATAATTTGCAATCTTCTTTTGACGTGTTCAAAATGCCCAGCGTGAAAATAATTTTTGTCGCATTGAGCGGAAACACTCCCATTATTGATTTTGGGTGGATGGGCAAAGCGTTTGAGGAGCGCAAGGGTGTGGTGTTTTCGTTGCGGGAATTGCAGCGCGCATTTTCACAAAAAGATTTTACGACCTTGCAAGAATATCGAAAAATGGCTCAATTATTGCAGAAATCAAAAATTCCATTAGGTTTGGCGAGTTTTGCTCAGGATGAAAATGCCCGCTTGAGCGAAGAGGATTTGCAGGCCTGGGCGGGGTATTTGGGTGTCGAAAAGTTGAGCGTGCAATGGTATCTTTAACGGGGAGAGCATGGGGTGGTTGAGCACTATGAAGATGGAAAAAAAGTCCGTGTCCACGATTCCCCTTAGTATGCGCGGGAAGAAGAGGTATGTTCTTTTCACGTTGCGCGTGGAGGGGCTTTCATTTATTCCAAAAGACACATTTACACGCGCCCTGCACAAGCATTTTTTGCATTGCTTTGGTGTCCTCGGCCTGCCCATGCATCGGATTAAACTCATTGTTTTTGACCCTAAACAAGGTAAGGGAATTGTGCGCTGCGCCCACACGTCAAAGGATAGTGTCATTGCCGCGCTCACCCTGTTTCATGAGTGGGAGGGCAAAAAAGCCATTCTGCGCACGCACCAAACGAGTGGCACGCTCAAAACATTGAGACCGGGCTTCTATTTGGGAGAATAGTTTTCACGAGGGAAAAAGCCACCTTTAAAAAGGAATAGCGACTTCATTGGGTATTGTCCTTGATTAGAAAAGTGTGTGGGGCATTGTTACCCTGAGGGAGTGAGTGAGTATGTATCCCGGTTCCGCCAAAAGTGCAGCTTATGACCGTTCGGCCACTATGTTTAGTCCGGATGGACGATTATACCAAGTCGAATACGCATCAAAGATTGTTCAACAAGGAACGACGGGCGCCGCGTGCGTGTACAAAAGCGGTGTTGTTTTTGGTGCCGACAAAAATGTGACCAGCAAACTAATGTTGCCGGATTCCATTGAAAAATTATTCAAAATTGACGACCACATTGGAGCCGTGTCCGCGGGACTAGTGGGGGATGCGCGCCGACTTATTCAGGATGCTCGTGTCCGTGCGCAGGAAAATGTCATGCATTATGACGAGCCCATTCACGTGGAAACGCTTTCCAAAGACATTTCAGGAAACATGCAGGCCGTGACACAATACGGTGGCACGCGCCCGTTTGGAGTATCATTTATCATTGGCGGTGTCGATGAAACCGGCCCGCGTTTGTTTGAAACGGAACCCTCCGGTGCGTTGGCAGAATATGTGGCCGTGTCCGTGGGTGCGGGTCGAAAGGAAGCCATGGAATTTTTTGAGAAAAATTATCAATCCAATCTCACGCGCGAACAGGCAGTGAAATTGGTTTTCGGAGCGTTGGAGCAGGGTTTGCCCAAGAACCAACGATTAAGCTTGGACCGTGTTGACTTTGGGTTTGTGGATAAAGACAAGCCCTTCACGCGAATGGACAAGGCAGAGTTGAAAGCCGTTGTCGGATTAGGCAAAGCCGACAAATCGAGCGAGAGCAAGAGCAACTAAAACAAAATAGAAAAAAACAAACAGGAAAACACTCCCGCTGATGGGGAGATACCAAAATGATTCCCGCTGCGGCGGATGAAAAAGGAAATTACCTATGGTAAAATTGGAAGATGCCATTGTGGCCAAATACGTGCACGCGGGCGTGCACTTTGAAATCCTCGTCGACCCCGATTTGGCGTTAAAAGTCAAAAAAGGCCAAGCCGTGAACATGGATGATTTGCTCGCGACGGATGATATTTACGTGGATGCCAAAAAGAGTGAGCGCCAAGAGGAAGATAAAATCCAGAAAGTGTTTGGCACTCTTGATGTGAGGGAAATTGCCCTCAAAATTATTCGCGAAGGAGAAGTTCAGCTGACGACAGAACAGCGCCGCGCGCTGAAAGAAGAGAAGAGAAAAGCCATTATTGATTTTATTGCACGCAACGCCATGAACCCTCAAACCCAAGCCCCTCACCCACCGGCGCGAATTGAAAATGCGTTAAATGAATTAAAGATTCACGTGGATGAGTTCAAGGATATTCCCACGCAAGTCAATGATATTCTTCCAAAATTGCGCACGCTTTTGCCTATTTCCATGGAAAAGATTCACATCGCCGTGCGCGTGCCCGTGCAGTATACGGCCCAAGCGCTCAATGTGTTGCACAAATATGGGATGAAAAATCAAGAATGGCAGAATGATGGAAGCCTAATCGCAGTCGTAGAAATTCCCGGCGGAATGAAGCAGGAGCTGTTTGAAAAGCTCAACCATGCCACGCACGGGGAGGTCGTGACAAAAATAATGGAGAATGCCAGCGCAAAATAGTATTCGCAATCAAAGCGAAATGAAAATGCAAAAAGAAAGAATGCAAAAAAATCATGCTAATCAAAAGGGAGTGAAAAAACCAATGAGTAAAGAAATCGTAGTACCGGGAGAACTTCTCACCGCTGAAGACAAACAATTGGGCGTGCACACGTTTGCACGTGAAGGAAAAATATTTTCCGACTGCTTAGGCATTCGGAATGAGAGCGACGACCGAATTTCCGTTGTGCCACTGCGCGGACGATATGTTCCCGTGGAAAACGACGTGGTCATTGGTGTCGTGAAGAATGAAAAATTTGCGGGGTATGATATTGAAATCAATTCATTCTACCCGAGTTTTGTTTCAAATAAGGACATGCGCGAACCCCTAAAAGTGGGAAGTGTTATCTCCGCAAAAATAGTGAAAGTAAATGAAATGAATGAAGCCGATTTAGGAATGGTTCGACCGTTGCAAGATGGTGAAGTGGTTTCCGTGACTCCGGTGAAAGTACCGCGAATCATTGGAAAAAACGCCTCCATGTTGAATGCCGTAAAAAATGGTACCGGCTCTAACATTATGGTTGGTCGAAATGGATTAGTGTGGATTCACGGCGGCAACGCTCAAGTGGCAGCTGAAACGGTTTTGCGAATTGAAGAATATTCGCACGCCGAAAATTTGACGCACGACATTCAGTGCTTCCTCGCTGCCAAAACAGGCACGGGGATGCCCGACACGAAGGGCCCAAGTAATGAAGATGCATTTGAATCGGGTTACACGGGCGGCGGAGGCGGATTTGGCCGAGGCCGAGACTTTGGTGGACGAGGCGGAGGATTTAACCGCGGTCCCCGAAACAATTTCAACCGAGGACCCCCTCGCGGAGGCGGATTCGGTGGACGTGAACGCATGGGCGGAGATCGAGGCCCTCGCAATAGCTTCGGTGGCGGATTCAACCGCGGTCCGCGACCTAGTGGAGGATTCGGCGGACGCGAACGTATGGGCGGAGGCTCCGAGCGCGACGACCGAGGATTTGGACGTGAACAAAATCGCGGAGGATTCAATTCAAGCCCCCGGGACTTTCGTCCGAGAAATAATTTCAACCGCAGTTTTGGTGAAAACACGCGCGATGAAAGTTTTCATATGAACAAGCGTTTTGGCAAACAATTTGATGACCCTCAAGTCGGAAGCGATTTTAGTTCGTCAAACTATGACAAGCCCCGCTTTGAAAAGCCCGGATTTGATCGACGCAAGCGTTTTCCCCGCGATAACCGCGGCGGACGCGACCCGCGCGTGAGAGGAGACGAAGATCCCATGTTCGAATAGTCGAATGGGATTTTAGTATTTATCAAAAAACGAAAATGGAGATGAAAAAAATATGGCAAAAGATGTGAAAGAAACCAAGGCAAAGAAAGCCGGTAAAGACGAGAAACTCTGGTGGGTGGACTCGAAAGGAAAGCGTGTGGATGGACGCGGAATCAACGATTTGCGCAACATCAAAATTCAAGCAGGCGTTCTTCCCAACGCCGATGGTTCATGTTACTTAGAATGGGGACAAAACAAAGTCCTTGTTTCAGTAAATGGTCCGCGCGAAGTGTTGCCCAAACATCAGGCAAATCCCTATCGTGCGATTGTGCGATACACCTATCGCATGGCTGCATTCTCGGTTACCGAGCGAAAGAATCCTCGACCCGGTCGAAGAGAAACCGAAATTTCAAAAGTCTCCGGTGAAGCATTGGAAAAAGCCATTTTCTTGGAACGATTTCCCAATACCGCCATTGACATTTTTGTGGAAGTCTTGGATGCAAATGCAGGAACACGCATTGCATGCTTGACCGCTGCAGCCGTTGCAGTTGCCGACGCAGGAATTCCCATGCGCGACATGGTTTCCGGAATCACGGTCGGAAGAGCAGATGGAAAGTGGATTGTTGATTTGAACAAACACGAAGAAGACGCTCCCGATGCAGTGGATATGGCGGTGGCCTTCTTGCCCAACACGCGAGAAGTGACCTTGCTTCAAATGGATGGAGAAATCACTCCCGAAGAATTCAATGCACTCATGGCCACTGCCGCAGCGAATGTGGAAAAAGTGTATGAGTTGCAGAAGAAAGCATTGAAGGAATCGTTCGAGAACAAGAAGCCCGAACAAATTCCCGGAATGGAGGATTTCATTCACATGGATGGAAAACACTCTGAGCACGCGCATGAAGATGCTCACGCGCCCGCTCAACCCCGCGCGCGAAATGAACGCGTGATGAAGACGAAGGACCCCTTGTCCTTTGACGCTTCCGATTATGGAGAGGAAACCGAACTGCAAGAAGAAAATGCAGACGCGGAACATGAAGCCTTTGATGGCGGAAAGGAATAGGTAAACAAAAACTGAAAAGGTGAAAACTATGGGACACATGGATATTTTGATGGAATTGCAGCGCAACAAAGTGTTGGAATCGCTGAAAGAAGGAAAACGCGTGAGCAATCGTGCGTTGGATGAATACCGCACCATTAATGTGCAAACAAACGTGAGTGAAAACGCCAATGGTTCTGCCCGTGTTCGCGTGGGAAAAACCGATGTGATTGCGGGAACAAAATTTGTGGTTGGAACGCCGTTTCCTGATTCTCCCAGCGAGGGAAGCATTGCAGTTGGAGCTGAACTCACTCCGCTCGCGTCTCCGCTGAATGAGGTGGGGCCGCCCTCCACGCATGAAGTGGAACTCTCCCGCGTCGTGGATCGCGCCATCCGTGAGAGTCACTGTATTGATTTGGAATCACTATGTTTAGTGGAAGGAGAAAAAGTTCTCTCATTGTACATCGATATTTACGCGGTGAATGATGATGGAAACTTATTCGATGCCACCTCTCTGGCCGCATTGGCTGCGTTGAACACCACGCGCTTGTCCAAAGTAGAAGACAATGCCATCGTGTATGGCGAATATGATGGAATGCTCAAGATGGCCAATCAGCCATTGTTGTCCACCATCTACAAAGTAGGAAACCACCTCCTCGCAGACGCCGATTTGGGAGAAGAAAAAGCCATGACGGCTCGCTTCTCTTTCGGCGGAACCGAAAAGGGCGTTCTTACCGCGTTTCAAAAAGGGGGGTCCGGCTCCTTCTCGTTAGAAGAGTTGGAAAAGTCCATCGAAATGGGGTTAAAAAACGCCAAAGCCTTGCGTAAATTGACAAAACCGTAAGGCGAGGGTAAAACCCTTCCAAATGGCCTCAAAACAGGGTATTAGGGGGTTTCCTCCCCCTTCCTTTGTTGAGAGTCACTAGGCGGGTTTAAAAGAGTTTTTCGGCGGTTTTGCTAGTATACGACCGCCTTATTACTAATCAGGGGAACACACACATGACCAACAAAACACGAAGACACACGGCCCGATTCGGTGCCCGATATGGTGTCTCCATCAAGAAGCGCTATGAAGCGGTGGAAGAGAAACAGCGTAAACAACACGTCTGCCCCAAATGCGGTTTTGAAAAAGTTCAACGCATCTCAACAGGAATTTTTATTTGCTACAAGTGCAACACCAAATATGCGGGTGGAGCATTCTATCCTCAAACATTGTCCGGAAGTATTATTGCCAAGATGGTGGACTCTCGCGCATTCACGCCTGAGTTGTCATCCATGATTGACTCCAACGTGCAAGCCATTGTTCGCCCGGAGAAGAAAGTTGAAATGAGCGATGAAGAAAAAATCGACTCATTAATGGAAGAAAAACCCTCCAAGAAAAAGAAAAAGAAAACAGACAATGCTGAAAATAATGATGATTCATCGCCCAGCGCAGAAACCGCTGAGGAAGCGTGAATGAAAAATGGCCTACAAGTGTAACAAGTGCTTGCAAGTCTTAGATCAATTACCCGTTGGACTCATTCGCTGCCCCAACTGCGGAAACAAAATTTTTTACAAAGTCCGCGCACCCGTTGAAAAACGAGTGATTGCCCGATAAGGGTTGTGCGTATGCTCACGCGCAAAAAAGTGTATTCGGTTTCAAACACAGCACAAGCGAAGGCAATCGCCTCCGCATTGTCTCCTGAAACACGCTCCACGCATGAAAAACGTGCACGCACCACGATTACCGTTAAAAACAGTCGCCTGACTATTACTAATAAGGGAAGCGATTCCGTTTACGTGAAAGCCTCGCAGGATACGTATGGCAAACTGGTCTCGTTTTTACAATCATTGAAAATCTAAGGAATGGAGTGGTAAAACATGGCACAACAAGATGTACGAGAAATGATTAACGAATTTGAGAAACAGCGACAGATGCTCATGTCGGTCTCCATGCAGAAACAGCAAATGCAGGCCACGCTCAATGGATTAGATGTGTCGTTGAAAGAATTAGAAAACACGAAAGAAACAACCGTGTACAAGGCCGCAGGAGCCATTTTGGTTTCGCGAAACGCCAAAGAAGTAAAGAAAGAATTGGAAGAGCAGAAAGAGAGCACCGCCCTGCGATTGAAAACAATGGAAAAGCAGGAAAAGAATCTCGTGGACAAACTCAACACGCTCAAAACTGAAATTGAAACCGCTGCGAAACCTAAGCAGTAACATCTATTCGCAACTACTTTCTTTTTTTTCTGGCCGAGGGCCAGTATCATTTTATTCTCCAAAACTAGTCTCCACCCATGCGTGGAACATTTTATCGCGAAACCGAGATTCTGCTGCAAGAACTATCCGGAAAGCGGGTGCTTTTTCTCTCGCACGCGCGGCCGGACATGGACACGCTCTCGTCTGCGTACGCGCTTGCGCACATTTTAGGACAGAAAATAAAATGCACCTGGGGCTTGAGTGAAAAATTAAACGATTCCTACACCACGCGCGTGTCCTCATTTGCCATTCAACCAAAAATAATCACTTCGCTAGAATCATTTGACGCCATCGTGTGCGTGGACTTCCGCTCTCCTTCTCAAGCGGGTGAATTAGAATCCGCTCTGCAAAAGTTTTCAAAAAAAATAATTATCATCGACCACCATCATCCTTCCTCTAGCGAGTTTGCTGGAAAAGTAATCAAACTCATCCGCCCCGCGAGCGCGGCAACGGCACAAATGGTCGCGCAAATTGGTATTGAACTGAATGCAGAATTTTCCAAACCCCTCGCTTCCGCTCTCGCGATGGGAATCATCACCGACTCTGCTAAATTTACGGTGGCAGACGCAGAAACATTTTCCACATTTTCATTTCTTCTCGAAAAATCTGGCAAAACCTATGAGCAACTTCTCGAACGGGCCATTCCCGCACTTGAAACCGCGGATGTGGTGTCCACGTTTCATTCTCTTCGCAATGCAAAATTAATCAGCGTGGGAAATTTCCTCCTCGCGTCCACGAATGCACCGTATCATAACTCGCGCGCAGCCAATGCTCTCATTCAGCTCGGCGCCGATGTGGCGTTGGGTATTTTTCATGGAAAAGATGGGTTGTTTTGTTCGGTTCGCGTCTCCGGCCGCGCCCATTCCGTGTTGCAGTTTGATGCGATGAAAATTCTCCCTGAACTTGCCCGCACCCACAATGGATCGTGCGGCGGTCACGCGCGCGCGGCACAATTGAATCTTCCCCTATATATTTCAGAAAATGTGATGGTGGACGCGTTTACGCATGCGTTGCAAGCGCGTGTGCGAAAGATAGTTAAAGATTCAAAGCTGCATATCTATTGAAGGATTTTCCATGCAGTACACGACATACGCTAAACTGACTTCCACGCAACAAAAACTCGTAGACGAAGCTGAAAAAGTCATGAAAGAGGCGTACAATCCGTATTCTCATTTCTATGTGGGCGCGACTCTCCTTGCAAAGGATGGTTCGATTATTTCAGGTGCAAATGTGGAAAACGCTGCGTATGGAAGCTGCATCTGTGCGGAGCGAAGCGCTCTACTTCGTGCCAACGCGATGGGTCACCGCCAATTTTCGAGCATTGCTATTATCACACGCGGCGAAACGTTTGATGTGAAAGAGCCCAGCGCCCCATGCGGAAGCTGTAGGCAAATGATTAACGAGGCTGCTCAATTATCCGAAAAAAATATTGAGATCATCCTCTCAAACACTAAAAAAGATAAAGTCATTATCACGAGCATCGAAGAATTATTGCCCCTATCCTTCGGTCCGCGCGACCTTAAAATGGATATCAAAAAATATCAGAAATAGCTGGTGCAAACCACTACACGTAAATAACATTTTTTCCCTTGTGTATTTTTTGTCGCTTGGCTTTCTTCAACAAATAATGTATGGTGCTTTTCGGCACGCCTGTTTTGGCTTCAATTTCGCGCATGCTTAGAAAATCTTTTCTCAAGTCGGCGATGAGTTTTATTTTTTCTAAATCCACGTTTAATGCGCGTCCGGGTTTGTGATTCCGCTTCACGTGAATGCGGTGTTTTTGCAAAACCTCGCGTGTTTTGGGTGCGAGTCTTTTTTCTACGCTCGAGGAGGCTCCCACCATTGTGAGGTTGGGGCACTGCTGCAAAATAGCCAGCATTTTTTTGGCTGAAATGGGTCTCACGAGATGAACCTCGCTGAGCTCCTTCGGGAGCGTTGAAACCGGGGTGTGTTCTCGTATTGCGTATTGCATTTGCTTCGCCGTAAAGCGTCCGTAAAGCATCTTTATATATGTCGCTCCGCCTCTCTTCCCTCATGCACCCCTCTTGGGGTTAGGCATATCACGAGAGGTGAATGAACAATGAATCGTACACAATTGCTCCTTCTCTCCCTCGCGTCGATTTTCTTCCTTTTTGGAAGCCTCGTCGTGGCGGAAAGCGGGTCCGGGTCTAATGACTCCGATGACGCTGAGAAGGCCTTAAAGGAATTGAAAAAACAGGAGATGAAAGTCAAACTCATCTCAGCTAAACCCATTTTTGGGGTAGAGTCTATTGAAGAAGCCCGCCTTCGCATTGAAGCGCGTGCTGAAGATGCGGAAGACGCATTAGATGATGATAAAGTCGAATTGCGTATTCGCGGTACCGAAAATGTTCCCGAATGGGCAAATGATGTGAAAGCCATCCTCGTCGCATTCGACATTGACGCAGCTACTCTAGAAAAGTTGGCAGCATTGCCCACGGAAGAGCGCGCACAAGCATTGCGAGAATTACGTATTCGATATGAGTTGAAAGAAAACTCTGAAGAGAAAACCGAATTGCGCTTGCGCATGAAATTGATTGCCGACCGCGCGAGTGAAGTTGCAGCCGCGCACAAATTAGAAGGTGCTGCTAAATTCAAAGCACGATTGGAAGTCGCCATCAAAATGGCGGAAGAAAATGGCAACACCGAATTGTTGGCCAAATTGAATGCTCTCGCTGCCCGATTAGCCGCCAAGACAGCTTTGTCAGACGCGGACGAGGATGCGGTAGAAGATGCTATTTTCGACAACCGCAAAGCGGATTTTGAAGAGAAAGCACCCAAGGCCATTCAATTGTCCATTCGCGTGAACAATAGTTTGAACACGTTCATCACGAAACTAAAAACCATGATTGATGACCGCGCCGCAGGTGGATTAAACACTGCCCGCTTGGAAGCCGGACTCAATCTGTTGAATAAGGTCGAGGACCGCTTAGCCGAGCAGATTGCGCAAACCCAAGATGATTGGGAAGCGTATGAAGCCAATCCTTCCAAAGAAACATTGAAGGCCGTGCACTATGATTTGGTCAAGTTGAAAGTATTAGCCCGCCACGCTGTGCAGGATATGCGCACCATGGTCCGCTTCTACAAACACTACACCGAAACAGATGGTGCAGCCGCCGACACGTACGTTGAATACGAAGTCGAACTCGAAGATGAATCCCAAACAGAAGCTGAAGCCGATGTTGCCGCTGCTGATGTGGTGGGAGGAGTCGACCCCACATTGACCGCCGACACGGTTGACGACAATCCTTCAGCGGATGACCTTTCCGAAACCGATGATTCCGGAATGGATTCTGCGGAAGACATCGCTGAAAACACCACGGGGGGAACCGCATGAATAAAACATTCGCTGGACTATCTCTCCTGCTCCTCGTGAGCCTTGTTTTCTCGGGCTGCGTGCAATCGCAAACCCCTGAGAACACGACCGTGCCCATCAACACCATTTCGGCCCCCACGGCAGAGAGTGTAGTGGATGAGTTGGCCGGAGGAACCGGGACAGGAACAAACGACATTACTCCCGACGATTTGGACACCCTCCAAAACGATTTGGATGAATTGGACGTGAGCGTGGACGAACTCGCCCAATCCGACATATAATTGAATGATTCGCCCGGGCGGGGGAGTTCTCCCGCCCCATTCTCTTTTTCCAACCCCCAATTATTTGGCATGCCCAAAACACAGTATTTTATTCTCCCGAATTTTGCCATTATACATGAAAAGAACCCCCCTTTCGGCTCATTTTTATGGCATGCCCAAAATTCAACCCGAAACGGCTCCTTTGCCCCTTTCTTCGTTAGAAAATCGCATCCTCGAGTATGTTCACGCCCACTGGCCCACGTCTTCTACGGAAGTCGCTGAACTCTTGCAGGGCGCCCCATTAGTTACGCGTGAAGAGAAGCGCTTGCACTCTTCGCGCATTAGTTATCACATCCAAAAACTGGTTGCCAAACAAAAGCTGATTTCCAAACGCATGGGTAACGCATTAGTCGTGTGGCCCTATGAAGTTGAATCATTGCGCGTCATGCATGGGTTGATGATTCCCGTTCACGTCAAAGAGCCCTCGCGCGAGGAATGGTAAGGCGGTTTGACGCATGGTTCTCAACAATTTTTTTGATAAATTCATCTTCACTTCGCAACTGCGTTTCAAGGACAGCAATTTTTATGTGCTGGACATTCCGTTTGTGATTGTTCCCGTGGACATTTTGCTTGGTTTTTCCGAGATGGATGACCCCACCATCAACAAAGCAGTGTATTACGCGTACAAATCCTCTGCCGCCAAAAAACTTATTCCAAAATTTCAAGCGGGTGCGACTAAACAAAAATTCCTCGAACTTTCTCAAGCATTCTTCGGCGCCTCCGGCTGGGGTATTTCTAAAAACATTCAAATTGATGAAGTGAACAAGCGCGCCGTGGTGGTGGTGTCGCATTCTCCGTTAGCCAAATCCCTCCAAGGCCATTCTACTCGGCCGGTTGACCATTACACGCGCGCCATTCTCGCGGCTATTTATTCAGCGTATTTTGAAACAAACGTTGAATGCGTTGAATCCGAGTGTGCCGCGCTGCGTCCGGGCGATTGCACCTTCATTCTCAAACCCTTGAATGAGTTTGACTTCACCAAAGAGGAAACCCAGCGCCAGCTGAGTTTGCAATCATAAAACAAAAATTTTTTACATTTTATTTTTTTCGGTGCATTAAATAATCCGCAAACGCGTCAAACATTTTCACATATTCAGGAGAAAATGCTGGTTTGGCATGACGAATGGCTGCCTTTCCTTGCATGTTGTATTTTTCGGCTAGTTTTTGCGTCGCTTCCACCACTCCTTCGTGATGGAGCACATGCATCGCCGCGTCCAAATCTTTTTTGGTAGCCTTTTCATTTCCCAATACTTTCTCTATAATTTTCCACTTGTCTTTCGTGAGCATTTCTTTTGCGATAATAACCAAAATGGTTGTTTTTCCCTTGCGCAAATCGCTTCCGAGTTCGCGTCCTTTTTCCGCTCCTTTGGTCACGTCTAAAATATCATCTTGTATTTGGAACGTGGTCGCGGAGTACATGGCAAAATCATCCATGGCTTTCAAGCGTTTCTCGCTCGCTCCTGCCATGATTCCTCCAATCTTCAACGCTCCGCCCAGCAAGGCGCCCGTTTTCAAATAGGCCATGCGCAAATACTGTTCCTTCGTGATTTCTTTCTCATGCTCATAATACACATCTAACATTTGTCCTAAGTTCACTAAACGATACGTCTTCTCATACGCATGCAGGGCTTTCACTACTTTTTCAGAGTCAAATTTACTATCCAAAATAGTCTGCGATCCCAATGAAAAAAGCATGTCCGTGGCAATCATACTCATGCTCACAGCGAAGCGTGATTGTTCATTGGCAAACAAATATCCTTTGTATTTTTTTTGCTTAAATTTTTCTTTAAACCATTTTCCCACTAATTCGTGCGCGGCAATAATTTCTCGCCTCTCTTTATCCTCATCCATCACATCATCTAAAATCAGTGACGCGTTGTGAAAAAATTCCACACTCAACGAAGGTAAGACCATCTTTTCGCGCTCAACTCCTCCGCACGCGGCGTATGCGAGGATAGCGCACACGCTTCTCAAGCGTTTTCCTTTTCCTAAAATATAATTCTGCATCGCCAAATAGTTTTCTTCGGCAATGTCGCTGTTGGCTTCTTTCAAGTCCGCGTGTTTGCGTGCAAAATATTCGGCTAATTGTTCGTCTATTTGCTTACGATACGGTTCAATCGTCTGCGCGAAATCCATGCTCCATTCACACCTTTCGGTTTATTAAGAACGAGGCAAACGCGTGTAATCGACTTCATTACGTCTGCCGACCAAACCTGGTTGGACATGAATAAAAAGGTATGTTGCCATTTGTGAGTAATGAGTCGCCCTACAATATATCCGCCTGCAAATGGTGTTAAAGTTAAGCAATGTGGAAATAGTTTCTATTGTGAACTGAAAAGTGCATCTTTTTCTAAAATTATTCTCATTCCTATTTTTGACAATAAAGCACCTTCCAGTGGGTTATTTCTTGGAACGCATTTACTGCCGCACAACGTAAATATTGAAACTGCCCTAAGTATTGGCTGTGGAAGTAATTTGCCTGCAGAGCTGTGTGCTATTTCTTTTTTTGGCATTAAACATTTAGACTGTACTGAAGTTGATCCTAGTGCTGCCCTTCATGCTCGCAAAACAATTCAATTAAATAATTTGGCAAAGTATATTTCGATAAAAAAATGTAGTTTATTTCCCCATTTATTAAAAAAATATGATTTTATTTTTTCTGATATTTCACAAATGCCTCTGCCAGTAGGAGTGAAGCCAAACTATCATGACTATGGTGGTAGGGACGGATGGGAACTATTATCGAAAATTATTTCTCGTTCAAGTAAATATCTTCGTAAAGGAGGATATTTATCCCTTTTTATTTTTGGATTTTTAGGTATTCGTTCACGGACCAATACTCGAATCCCGTCTCTGGAAGAACGCCTATTATTGTATGATTTTGACATTGTTAAACGAACTAAATATAGACGGAAAATACGTTATGGGGGTATTACTCACCAAAGCTTAGCACATATTCGGAAAGTATATCCAAAAGCAAAGTTTTACACGAAGTCAGGTAAACTTGTTGAGAAACCTGAGCAATATATATCTCCAAAAAATGCCGTTTACTTTGATGCATATGTTATTACTGCGAAGTATCGTGGTGATTAGGTGACGATATTAATTATTTTGGGAGGGCCTTCAGGCGTTGGTAAGAGTACTATTTGTAAAGAACTCTCAAAAAAACTTCAGAATTCTATTTGTGTTAATTACTATAAAACAATGGAGCAATTAGGCAGGGCAAATAAGTATACCAATAAGGAAATTTTGCAAAAATGGGCGTCCATCGAAATTGAACTTTTTGAAAAGATTATACGTCCTGCCTTATCTGAGGGGAAGACGGTGGTGTTGGATACGCATTTTTCTTTTCAGAAGAAAATTTCTCCAGAAAGAGCTTTTGAAAAGGGTTATTATCCCGTTAATGTCTCTGTTTCTTTAGCTCATTCATCATTACTTATTAATAGACTTGCCGTGGAAAAAGTTTTTGTCCTACTTATTTGTTTAATATCTCCAATCGAAACGATTATTGCACGAAAATTTACTGACTCTACGCGCACGACTCACATGTCTAAGAAAATAGTTGCGATTGAAATAGATAATGAACTAAAACTGTGGAAAAAGTTGTCTAATAAGTTGCGCCTTCACTCTGTCCGACATAAGAGAGAACTTGTCTCTAACCTAGGAAAGCCTTCCGAAGCGCGAAATAAAATACTTTCTTTGATAAATAACTAACTTCTATTTTTTTCTTGTTAAGATGAAGTTAATCGCTTCTCGGAGTTGTTCTTTTGCTTCGCCTTCTTTGAAAAACGTACATTTTTCATTGAATATCTTCATCGATTGATTTGCCAAATCCTGTGCTAGCTTTTCGCTGTATTCCAAACTACCATACTCTCTCATTTTTTCGATAATCCATTTTACTTCTTTTTCAGATTTTTGTTCTCTACTCTTGTCTAGAATTTTGATTACTTTTGTTTTATCGGCTGTGCTTGCCTGCTGTAATAAGTGAATCAACATTATTGTCCGCTTGCCTTCGTAAATGTCGTTGCCAACCTGTTTCTTTAGTCCTTCGAAGTCGGAAGTTAAGTCGAGAAGATCATCTCTTATTTGGAAGCATCGACCTAGGACGGTTCCTAATTCAAATAACGTCTCTAACTGTTTGGGTGATGCCCCTGCGAGAATGGCACCTAATCTCAATGGTCCCGCGATAGTGTAGTAGGATGTTTTTCCACCAACAACGAAAAATATATCTTGAAAGTTAAGGTCTGTTTTATTTTTTTGGGTCCAGTTCATCTCGACTGATTGGCCGAGGATAGTTCGCATGATTATATTTTGCATTTCGTTCATTACTCGTGCACTCTTTTGGTGACCTAGTAATTCTTCATTTTCATATAATTTTTTCCACATGATGGCATGGAGTGCATCGGCAGCATTGCCTGCTTGCTCGTCGCCGTAAATTTTATGAAGGGCTGGTTTTCCTCTTCTTTCTGCTGAGCCATCTTCAAAGTCATCGTGAACAAGCAACCAATCTTCCGAAGCTTGCATGGCTGCCGCAGTCTTTACTGCATCAGATACTTTTCCACCCATTGCTTCGCATGAGAGTAGCACAAGAGCGCCACGAACATACTTTCCTTGTCGGATAGGGTAGTCCATTATCATTTCCCAAAAATAACTATCTTCCGCTTGGTAATTCGCAACCGGGTCTAAAGGGTGAGTAGCATTCGACTTGCCTGGAAGGTGTGATTTATACTCTTTCCAAATTAATTCCTTCTTCTCTTTTAGTGTTTCAATAAATGGTTTCAAAACCATCACCCCACATAACATTTTGCGTTAGTAGCATATTTTTCATACAATCTTGTTCTCCTTATTAATAAAAGGGTTCCTGGAAATTTTGATCCTTGACTCTTGCCTCATAATGGTTGCGTAATTGACGAATGGGTGTTGTTTCGGTGATTTTTTCTATTTTATTTTCTGATTTATTCTTGGCAGTTTCTACTAAGCTAGTCACTTCATTTAACCATAATTTGCTGATGGTGAATGTGTGGCTATTTTTCGAGACTATTCCTTCATGCTCAAATAGAATGAGTTTTTTGTGCACTGCTTGGTAGGATATCGGCTTTCCACCCATACGTAAAATTCTGAAATAAATCTGTTTAGTATTTAATCCAGGTTCTTCGGCTAAAATAGTCAAAATCAGCTTCCCTGTGCTGAGGGTATGGAAGTGCATATACTATTTCTATTGTTCATTTATAAAGTCTAAATTAGTCTTATTTTGAACCATTTATTATAAATATTTAATAACTATTCTGTATGTGTTATTGATTATGACTAAATCCTTTTCTAGAGTGGGCCACTTTTGGTCTTCTGTTTCTAATTCAAAGTTTAATGAATTTTTTTTACGTCCCTTTCAGCGCGGTGAAAAATTTCATTTTGTTTTCTTTTCCGGCTATTTTAGTCCAAATCACTATCACTTATATCAACTTGTCCAATTGGCACAACTTCAAAAATTGAATCCTAAAAATGCTTTTTTGCACGTCATTCTTACTGATGTCGGTCTGCATACACGGCGCCACACTGATTATTCTGCCATTGCTGGTTTGGAAAACACTCTAGAGAATGAAAATCATCTGCTTCAAATTAAGGGCGCACTTCTTGAATTAGGTGTGCCTGAATCAAATATTCAAACATATCTTTTTTCTGATTTGCTTGTAACTGCTTTTAATAAACGAAAAGATTTGTTGATTGAATTTTATCGCGGTCTCAGTGAAATTCAGAATGACATTTTAGAAATTTCTGAAGTTCAACGCAAAAAATTCAGTATTCCACCTAAAGGGAAGTATACGATAGGATATGTCATTCAAAAATATGGTATTCTTTTTTTAGTGGCGCATTTCGAACAAATATTTCATGAAGAAATGTCAAACGGAAGGACAATTCCAATATTTGGTGATTCTGGAAGGCCGATTGTGGAAAAGTTGTCAGAAACTCTTTTTGCGCTTCAAATTATTCCACAAATTACATTCTCACTCAATATGGATGTCATTCAAACGTTTGGCACGGATAAGTCAAAAACATCTTCATTGTCTATTCCGACAGCTGGCATGTCGACAATTGAAATCGCTCGGATTGTAAAAGCATATTCCATTGTCCCGGAAACAATGAAAGACATTTATGAAAAGTTAATTACGCCTGTCCTTTCGCGAGAATGGGCGCCCTCTATTTCTCACCATACTTTTTCAGAAGATTTGTGTGCAACACTCAACAAGCTCGTTTCTCACCCTGCCGAGTCAGTGGATTTAACAGTGAATGATTTAGATGGGATTAGTAAAGTAGCTTCGTTACTGCGCAGCCCAATCGCGCGAGACATTCTCCATCATTGCGATGGAACCAAAACTATTACCGAAATCAGCCGTTTAACCAGGAAGCACGTTTCTAATGTCTCAACTATCATTCGTCAGCTCAAAGAAGCTAGTCTAATTGAGTTAACTACAGGAAAACCCCGCAAACTTCGGCGAGCCATTAAAATCATTCTCAACTAGTTTAGTGTATGGAAAATCTTACTTCTCACTATTATTCCGCGCACTATCTACCTATCCAAACAGTCAAATACGCTCAAATCTGGCCCCTTCTCCAACCCTTTGTTTTCGCGCAACCCGTTTCCGTGTTGGATATTGGGATTGGCCCCGCTTGGCTGGAGGATTTTCTTCAACAGAAAGGGGTGGTTTTTTCCCGTGTTTTAGGAGTGGATATTTCGGAGAAAGCCATTGCTTCCCGAAAAAAGAACATCGAATATGTAATTTCCCCTTCATTCAACACCACCGAAAAATTTGATGTAGTGATTTGTTTCGACGCCTGGCACTGCTTTCCCCAAATGGATTTATTCTCCTTCGTCAAAAAAGATGGTTTGCTCCTCGTGAGCGAACCCCTCACATATGAAAAGCAATTGGATAGGCTCTCCATTGGGAAACGATTGCTCGATGTAGTGGTGGGGGAAATGGAAAAGAGCCGCGTGGTTGCGGTGAAAAATTTAACGTAGAAAAACTCTCATTCATGAAAGCAATTTCCCGGATTATAAGATTGGCGCTGGTTCCATAGAAAAGATAAATCAACCCATCAGTTGAATTATTTTCAACCTCGATTCTATATTCAACCTCCAAGTATTTTATTTCATTATCAAAAGGGATGAGGGGTTAATGCAATTCAATAACATTCAGTTATTTTCAGAAAAAAAGGATGTTCAAAAAATGCTTCAATCTGGGGCCGATTTGATTCTTCTTGATGAAAAAGAATTAGAAAAATTCAAGCATAATAAGTTGGAAATTCTAGATATTTATACTGCAAATAACCATCGAGTAGGTGCCGCCTCGCGAAAAGCATACATTCAGTTAGGGTTAATCACTCATGCGGTGCATCTGTTTATTTTTAATGAAAATGACGAAGTTTTTTTGCAGATGCGTGCGCCTGACAAGGACATCTATCCTAATTATTATGCTCCATCCGTAGCTGGACATGTTGGGTTGGGAGAGACGAGCGAAACTTCTGCGTATCGTGAAATGAGGGAAGAAATTGGGCTCGATACTCCACTTACTTTCCTCGGAAGTTTCAAGTGTTTTCAACCTGAAAATGTCGTAAATCAATTTTATGATTTTTATATTGGATTCTCATCAGAATCCATCACGTTAGACAAGCATGAAGCCTCAGGCGGAGAATTCTTTTCCTGGAGAAACGTGTGCAACCAAATGGATTGGAACTTATTTATTTTCCCGTTGAGAAAAGAGATTGAGATTTTCGGTCTACGAATAGAAAGCGAGCTTCAAAAAAGAAAAAAGAGCGTGTAGAAACGTTCAAAGTATTAATCACATCAGAATCCGGAGAAAAAGAGCTACTTGGCTTTGATTAATCCAAACGAATAAATATGCGAAAATAACCTCATTTGCATGACTGATGATGAGGTGAATAAACGCGCTCAAAAAATGGCGCAGGCAAAGTTGTTGGCTGAAAAAACGTATTTTTCGCTTCGCCGTGGTCTAAATGCTGTTCGCCCAACCCGTTTTTGGAAAAATACGGATTCGATTATTTTGATTGATTGGGATGAAACGCTTAGCAGGGTAAATACGTTTGAAGAATTATTCAAACTTAAACTTGGTGCCAAAAAGGGATTAGCTCGTTATAATTATTATCGCACCCTCGTCAAAAATGGCAATTGTAGTTTAAGCCAGGCAGCCATTAGTGGTCATGCAGAGCTTGTTAATTTAGGGATAACATTGCACGATTATCAAACCGTTTTCGATTCAATCATTAATGGAGGAAAAATTAGGAATGAAATTCTGCGCACCGTAAAGTATTTGCAAAATCATGGTCGAAAAGTAGTATTGGCCACGCGTTCCCCTCAAGCAATTGCCGATTTGGCGGTAGCACAATTTGGTTTTGATTTATCCATTGGCTCCAAAGAAATCGTTAACCGTTCAGGAAAAGTTGTTGGTCTGGCGCAATTAGTGGGTGATGCTAATCGTCTCACTTTTGCACATGGAAAAAGTGGTTCGGAAAAGGTTCGCGAAGTTACTAAATTTTCTCGGCTGAAAGACGAAATGCGCAAACAAGGCATTACTGTCAAACCCAAGAACGTTACTATTTTGAGTGATGGCTATGATGACATTGTCGCATTCAAGAAAGCCGGCTGCAGCATCCTTTTAGTTCCTCAAAAAAGTGGCGGCACCCAAAAAATCTCCCAACAATTCGGGTTGCGCGATCAAGAGGTAGTTGAGCGCGATTCCAAAGAAATGGAGCGCGAGCTCAAACTCCGCCTGCGTTTTCCTCGCGTTAATCGTGCCCGAAAACCAGTCCAAGACCGCATCCGAGTCTTTGCTGCGAGAAAGCGGGGAAAGTAATGCTTTTGGCAAAAATTAAACGTAGGGATAAAAATAAGCTGGCCTGACTCTTATTTATGAAATATTTGCTGACTGTAGATTTGCTGGTTGTTTTTGGAACGTCGTTTTTGCAACTATTATCTTTTTTTTCTCTCATTATTATGCCCGTGACTCATTTTTTTGCTACAAAAATGGGTAGGAAAGGAATCTTCGATCAAATAGTAAAAGCCAGTTTTTATCCAAATATTCCTGCCTATCTTTTTGGTCGGATTCCAATTCTGGGGATTTTGGGGACGATTTGGGCGCTTTACTCTTTTTATTTGAGGTTTAAAGTTCTGCATAAAATGAATTTGAAAACATCCATCAAGTTTTCGCTAATCTTTTTTTTTTTATCGAGTTATTGATTGGCTTTCTGCTACTTCTATTTTTTGTTGTCATTGCCTTTTTGATTTATAGCTAACTCGTTTGAATCGTATCACTTTCCGCCGTGTTATTGATAGTGCTGGGGCGGATAATATTCAAATTATTGACGACGAGCCAGATATTTCACTTGCTATTCAACCACTCCGTTGATTTTCTTTCAACCAAATATCTTTATTCGGCCTCCAGACCTTTCTTTCACATGGTATTGCGTGGTTTTTGCAAGAATTGCGGTCACCGCGTTATTAAGGATGCGTCGCGCGAGGACCATTTTTCTCCTCCTGAATTAGTGGGGTGCAATGCCTTCGATCCCGAATGGCACTTGAGTGCGGAGCAGATTATGATAGTTATTTCCCGTTTGAAAGCAGACAAAGATTTGCTGTACGCTTGGCTGGGTGGCGATTGATGGATGCGCCCTTATTTGACTGTTCAAAAGATAACTAGTCTTCCTGCCAGCTTGGAATAAAGAAGAAATAAGTAGGCGGTTCTATTGTTTTCAAAAAGATCGATTATTTTTTTCGCGAAAAGATGGGGCTC
>CAYZPC010000010.1:0-40306 GCA_964480705.1 uncultured archaeon
GTTTCGGTTGAAAGCGCACTGGGAACGCGCCCCGTGATTTTTACAATTGCCCAATTCGCATTCTGGTCAATGGAAATCGTTTGTCCCGTGAGTTCGTTGAAGTCAAGCGCAATATCCTGCATTACCCTCGCGGGGGTGGTTTGTCTATATACGTCGCCGGAATCAAATTGAATGTTTTGCATGTGCGTGAAATGAATCTGCGCAAAAATAATGAGAAAAACGGCTAACGAAAATGTTGAGAAACTCAACACAAAACCTTTTTTCATGAAGCGCCCGGCCATGTGGAGACCTCCATTACATACAAATTAGCGTCCGGGGGTGAAGGAACAATAAACCCGCGTCGCACGCGCTCGGTTTGAGGAGACTGAATGGTGCATCCGCTCTTAGTCACGACAAACGATGCAGTAGTGCTGCTAGGTGAAGGAAAGACAGAAACACTTCCACAAATAGCGGTGGGCCAGCCATTGATGAATGTGCGCACGTCTGTGGTGTTGTTCAAAATAACCGCGCGGCGAAGGTGAGGGGATTGTTCCAGCGCCAGTGCAGCATGATCGGCAAACTCTTGGAGAATTAACTCCTGCTCAATATTGGTTCCTTTGGGAGTAATCGCATCAAATGCGAGCGTGACAATAACAAATAACACGGCAAGCGCGACCAGCGCATCAATTGCAATCACGAATCCGCGAGACATGTTATCCACTGTACACCTGCACCGAAGCCACGGCGCCTTGAGACTGATACACTACCGGAAGAGTAACCACGCTAATCTGATTTTTATCGACGGGAGCAGTTCCTGCTTGCGTGAGAATCGTTTTGTTTGCATCCGAAATAGTGATGTAAAAATTCAAATCTCCAATTCCCATGGCGCGGGCCAAACTAGGGTAATCATCCCCATTCCAGTCTCTAAACGTGCTCCATTTAGTGGAAGAAATCGCCCCGGGCGTGTTGGAAACCCCCACACTCTTTACACTATTTCGATCGGAGAGCGACTCCCAAAAAATCGGGTCTCCGGTTGTGGAGAAAAGAGTGTGCGATGCACGCACCGCGCGCTGGGTGAGGAAATAATTTTCCTTATCATTAGCGGCTTGGCTTTGGAGCTGCTGGCTCAATCCCGAAATAAGGGTTAGAGCAAAGAGAAAAATAACAATGGAGAGAAGCGCATCCGTGGAATATAATTGCCCCCGCTCGCGGAGAAATGCGGGTGATTTTTTTTTGCGAAAAATCATGCGGTTCCCTCGCGCGTGTGAATGTTTCCATTCACGTCTTTCCACACGGTGAAATAATTTCCATCAAATAAGGTGGGGGCCACCCACTCGGTGGAGGGGAGTTGTGCTGTAGCAAAACCTCGTGAACTTGACACTTCCACAAAACCATTTCCAGTTCGAATCGTCTGCGATTCCATTCCGGATGGAATATAGAAAACTCCCTGGCTGCCAATGGGAGCGAGACTCATGTGAAAAAGAGCATTAGCTACTAACTCTGCGTTGCGCTCCACTGCTTGCTGTGAACGCAACGCGTCCGCGATGAGTAATTGCTGAGCAAAAATAGAAATGGACACCGCAAGAATGATGAGGAGGAGGGGGAGAATAATCATTAATTCCACCGTGGCTTGTCCACGCGGCGGCGAAGAAAGAGTGTGCAAGTTTTTTTCAGTGTGAGTCATCGTGCATCATTCCTCACGTCACATACTGGTCAAAACTCATATTTCCATCCGTGAAATTAGAAAACCAATCAATGTACAAGCTAGTGGGGTTGGGAATATTGACATTTGCTCCATTGAAACGATACTCTGAATTGATGAGTGCAGTGGACAAAAAGTCAAATGTTCCTGCCGTTGGCGCATTGGGGTTGGCTTGATACTGCGGCGCGGTGCCCGGAATGCCCGGAACATTAGGAGTGGGATACCAGACGCGGATATTATTTACGCGAGGCAAACCCGACATGACGCCGAATGTGACAATCCATGCGTTTTCGCTATTTGCATCGTCCGCGACACGAATAACAATATTTCGATCACCGCTTCCTGCCAAACTACGCACGCGAAATTCATTCACATCCAACTGTCCAGCGGAAGGATTGCTTCGAGAAAAAGCAAATGGAGCGATGTTGAAATCTCCTAATGAATAACGGAATGTGTTGCGCGGACGCGCCCTGGCTGCTGTGGGAAGTGCGCTTGGATTATTTGCATCATCGTAAAATTGTATCGAAAAATAATACGTGTTTCCCACATTCAAATCATCAATAAGTTGTGTTCCCACATTTCCTGCTGCGAGAATACTCCCGGTGTATGAGGCGCTGTTTGCTGCGTTAAAGCTGGATTGAGAATTAATGTCGGTGGTGCTGTAGCGAATATCCACGCTCGAAACCGAGCCCGTTTGATTATCATCCCCGGGAAAGGTGAATGAAAGCAATACTGACTCGGCACTTGAACCCATCGTTCCGGACAAACTCGCAGGGGGCCCGGGAGGAATCGAATCAACGACACATCCCTCACCAAAAACGCTTCCTGTGTAAATGGAACCATCGATGAACTCTACTACCGGGAGGAATTGTTCATTTTCATCTGAAATAGTTTTTGAAAAAGTAATCGTGTTTCCCGTGTCGTGCGTGGTTAAGGAGTCGATATCATGATTAGTAATATCAAATTCTTCATTGTCTGCAGCACTTCCGCTGGAGTAGAGCGTGGAGCCGTTTAGTGCGAATGTAGTAATTTCTGCCTGAGCAGAGTCACACGATGACCATCCGCGGATGGTAATTTTATCCAGTTTAATAGCAGTGGTCGCGTGCGTATTGCTGACTTTGAAATTGGATACATCATTGTTTAGCGCCTGTGCGCCAGACCAATCCCACGTAAAATAATTATTCATAGTTTGAACAATGGAATTAATTCCAAGAGTGGTGTTGTTTGCCCCCGTATAATCAGTAATGGTAAGGGAGCCAGAATAATTTCCCGCGGACGTGCCAGAAGGAACGGTGAGGGTGACATCCACATTCTGACATGATGAGGGGTTGATTTGTGAAATCGTTGAAATGGGTGAAACCCACGATCCGGGAGAACTAGAAGAAATAGTGAACGAAACATCCTTGATGGCAGTTGAACCCGAGTTGCATAGCTGTAGCGTTTGAACATTTGCATCGGCTCCCAGGGTAGTGAACTCAAGTGTGGATGGGATGGCGGTGAGCAACGTTTGTGCGGGAGCAAACACCTCCACATTAATCGGAATGGAAATCTGCTCCACGCTGCCTGAAACACTGCTCGACACGGTGAGGGTGCCCACATAATTTCCATACGCCGTGGCACCGGCATTAAAATCAATATCGAAAGATTCGCTTTCTCCAGGAAGGAGAGTGATGCTCGAAGAAGATAGTGCTGCTCCCACATGCGAGTGTGACCACGCGAGTGAAAGAACGGATATGGCGACAGAGGAATTAAAATTAGTGAGCGTGACAGTAAAACTTTCATTGGAGTCGCGTGCGGTGGCAACATAAATAGTGTCGGTGTCGCTAACGACTGAAACTAAACTAATTGCCACATAGTTTGCATATGAAATTAAGCGAATGCGAATCAACCCCTGCGAGGTGGGAACACTTCCCTGCAATGCGGGAATAGCGGAGGCAGAGACATCGGTGCCATACACTCGAAGAATAATTGAATTATTCGAGAGAAGAGAATTAGAAGCGTCAATTCCACTCGGAAACGGAAGAACCACATCGCGCACATTTCCAGGGCCCGATAAATACACTTGATTGATTTCGCGAACCAGTCTATTCACCGAATCACGAGCCGAATCAACCGATTGCTGTTTTTGAACATTGGAAACGTGCTCGGTGGTAAAGCTCACGAGCGCGGAGAGGATGGTGAGTGACACGGCAAGAATAATGAGCAATTCCACACTCGACTGGCCGCGTGAGATAGTGGGTTGACTTTGGGTTGGTTGTGAATGAGTTTCAGGGGTCATAAAATTCAGCTCCTACACCAAACATGTCGAAAAACATATTGAAATCTGAAATGCCACTCACATAGTCTAAGTAAAAGCGGTTGGTATATGGCATGTCCACGTTCTCACTTCCATAATCATAAAGCATATCGAAATCAGGTCCCCGTGATAATTCAACACCGGATGAATAAGGTGTCATGTGCAAATTGGCATCGCTGTTTGGAGTCGTTCCCAAATAATTTGCTGGCGCTGGATACCAAATCGCGTAATAATTTACGTCCGTTGCGTTGAAATCCAAGCGCATGACAAATCGATTAGAGGTATCATCATCGTATTCTACTCGGAAAATAAGGATTCCATGATTCGATCCGCCGGATAGTGAAATGTTATGAAGGAAGAATCGATTGATGTCCCACGTTCCAATGGGGGCTGTACCCAAGTATGAGGAGGGGGCGTTAGCAAAGTTGAAATCATTGCCCGAAAAATTGAACTGAGCCCAGGGTTTGTCTCCACGTGAATTAGAAATATTTCCCTGATTGGGCACTTCATCCTCAAACATGATTGCAAAATATTGTGGGAGACCGACTCGCAACCCGGAGACAATGACGGAACCCTGCGTTCCAGCTGTTGCTCCAGGGATGGTTGCAACCGTCGTTGCCGCATTAAAATCGGCCTTTGTATTGATGGTGGAAAAGTATTTCATTTTAACAATACCTTGCGCAGCGCGCCCGGTAAAATTATCATCTCCCGGGTATGTGAAAGTTAGGCGGATGGAACCAGGTTCGGGTCCGGGAGTGGCAAGCAAATCTGTAACTGTTCCGGGAGGGGTTGTGTCGTTTTGGCAATAGCCCCCATCATGCATTAGCGTCACTCCCGTTGGAGCACCAAACACGGCACTCGTGTATTGCGTTCCATCCGAAAAATCCACTACTGCGGTGAATGTTTCATTATCATCCTGAATGTTGTCGCTGAATGAAAGATAGTTGTCCGTGTACGTGGTCAAAACAGGCAAATTGAAATCCGTCACATCGGCTGTATTTCCATCCGGAAGGGCGCCGATGAAACGGCTCGTGTTATCCACGACCAAACTATTCCAGAAGGAAAGCTGCTGGTCGCAATCCCACCAATCGCGGAGAGTGACCTGCGTAATCGTCACGGGTTTTCTTCCAACGTTTGCCAATTCAAAATCAAAAATGGATTGAACACTCTTGTACGCCGGGTCCCAATTCCACCGGAAAACACTACTCATGCCCAGCACATTAATGGTCACCGGCACATTAATGGAATTTGCTCCCGTGTAATCGGAAATGGTCAGCGAACCCGTGTAGGGACTAATGGAATCGGTGGGCACGCTCACGTTAACATCTACTGTTTGACAGGATTGTGCGCTGAGCGTGGTAATTGGAGCAAACGGCGCTAACCACGTTCCAGGAGTTCCTGTTGAAGGAGTGATGGTAATATTTTTCATCTCCGTAGTGCCCACGTTGCATAACTGAAACGTAGTGCTGTTAGTGTCAATTCCAAATGTGCTTAGCGAAATGCTTGAGGGAAATGCCACTAAGAGCGACGAATTTCCTGCGTTCACATTTGCTTGCACTGGAATCACGAGCGTTTGCACACTCGAAGGAAACGTCGCCGTAACGGTAATGGTTCCAGTGTACGTTCCCACCGCGCTAGAACCCGCGAGCAAATTAGCATCAAATGCCAGCGTTGATCCCGCGGCGAGTGTTCCTGAACTTGGGGTAATGTTCAAGTTCACATCCGTGTGAGACCAGGATTTTGTAATTGTAATGCTCGCGTCTTCTGCTGCGCCGCTCGTGAGAATAATATTTGTGTTATCAAAATTACTTCGAGGGAGAGATGCTGTGATGGTGGTGGGATTGGCAGACACGTCCATTTCTCCAATCATGACAAACCCATCAAATGCGCGGACGCGAATGTTTTGCAAACCTGAATGAATGGGGAGCGTTCCCGTGAGGGCGGGTGTTGCAGTGCCCGAGACGGTGGTGCCATACACGGTGACTACAATTGAATGGTCTTGAATGCCCGTACCACTCGACTCTACTCCATATGGCCACGTGAGCTGAATATACCGTGTGGCCCCCGGCCCCTGCGTGTACAAATCATTTGAAGTAGAAATTAATGATTGAATTGCCAATTCAGCGGTTTTGACTGCCTGCTGTTTTTGAAGATAATTCACTTGATTAGCAGTAAAATCCACCAGAACGGCGAGGATGATAATTGCCACTGCGACAATGGTGATGAGTTCAATTGTTGACTGGCCGCGGGAACGGGAAAATACCATAGGTGAGGCACCTTTTTCGGGCTTTTAACCATTCCCCCAATGGCGGTGTTTTATAAAACGCTTGAAGCAAAAATGGTCTAGAAGACTAAATTAACTGTTGGGAAAGGGTTCCAGACCTTGCCGGTTTTGCTGCGGGTTTTGATCAAACTTTTCTCAAAAGTTTGCAGCGATGGCGGAGCAGTCCGGCCTTTTTGCCTCATGGCAAAAACCCCGGGGAAAACTGTGCCGTAATTGTTGAATTAAGCAGCGATGGCGGAGTGGTCTAACGCGCCGGTCTGGAAAGCCGGTCTCCTCACGGAGGCACGAGTTCGAATCTCGTTCGCTGCGTCTTGTCATTATTTTCGACGGGTTGGCGTTGTAGTGCCCATAAATAAAACCTCTTTTAGGCAGTGCTTGGATTAAATATTCCAATTCTATTTCTCTTTCATGACAAAAAATTCATCGTGCATTTTCTGCAAAATAGTTGCGGGAGAAATTCCCTGTCACAAAATTTACGAAGACGAAAAATACCTCACATTCTTGGACATCTCGCCTATTTCTCCCGGCCACTCTTTAGTGATTCCAAAAAACCATTCCCCGGATTTACTGCACGCGAGCACGAACGATCGAAGTGGTTTGCTCGAGATTGTTGCCAAAGTCGCTCCGGGGATTTTGCACGCAACGGGTGCGAGTGCATTTAACATTGGAATCAACACGGGAAAAGATTCCGGACAAGTTGTGCTGCACACGCACGTGCACATTATTCCGCGCAAAGCAAATGATGGAATGAAATCCTGGGAAAACATTCCAAGCAAACCTATTGATTTGGAGAAAATAGCCCAAAAAATACGCGCAGCCTTGTAAAAGGCGCATTTTGGCTTAAAACGCCAAGGAAAATGATTTAAAGGTCAAGAAGCCTTGCGTGCTAGTCATGACCACTGCCTCATTCAATTGTCAAATGGATATTACGTTTCAACACACTCCCGATGGAAGACCGGAGTTGTATGATTTTCTCTGGGAACATTTGCCCCAACTCGCGCAAACGCTTGGTGAAAAAAAAATTTGCGTAACCGTAAATGCTCCCTCTCCCGTTGAAAAATGGGCCAAACAATCCAGCATGACGCGGGGAGAATTAGAACACGTTTTAGACAAAGTGTTTCGCGACAAACGAATGGAAGTTGCGGCACATTCCAAAGAAAAAAGTTCGGTACTGGAAGCAACCATTCGTTCGGAGGATTTAGATCAGGTGCTGAACGCGTATAATATTTACATGGAAAAGTGGCTCCCCTTTCTAACGTTTGAAGGAAAAAATTTCCGAATAGACTTTTCCTCTGCCGAAAAAAACATGGTGAAATGCTTCGCCCAATCGGATAAGAAACCCCTCATAAACACGTTTCTCGTTCGCAATCTCAAACAAGCGCCGCGCGTGCGAAGCATTGTGTTTGCATCCCGAGAAGAACGAATGAAAACGAGCAGGAGCCGTTAAACGTGTACGTGAATGGAAACAAGACCACTGCACTCATGCATCTGCTCACGCTCCATGAACTCAACCGCATTCGAGTAACGGGAAAATGGCCCATTACACGCATGACTAGTGAACAATCCGTGTTGCTGCACACCCAAAACGGTTCTGCACGGGAAGGAAAATTTGATTTTTTGGTTGAAACACCGCGCAAAACAATTGGATTTGAAGTACTCACACGACCTAGTAAAGGAAAAATGCTCAAAAAATTAGCCTATAAGCATGAAGTGGATGATTTTGTTTTTGTCATACCCCACGATGCGCTGCTGCCGTATCAACGAACTGAAAAAAATCACGGGTGGAAAGTGCGCTCTAAAAAACTCCCGCCCTCATTTGGACAAAAAGGATTATTTGTGTGGCTAGTGGATATTGATAAACAGGAAATTGTGGCCAAACAGCCTTTTACTAAATTATATTACCTCGAATGAGTGTGAAAAAAATGCCTCCTAAAAAATCTCAAAAACCTCGAAGACGAAAAAATGTGACCGAAACAAATTCAGTGCAGGAACTTGCCATTCGACGGGCCGGATTAGGAACGCCCACATTCAAGCCGGTTGTCCTCATTCAAACGTACCGCCGTTTTTTGGAAACACAATCCCCGGTTCAAATATATCGTTTCGTGAGAATGATTTGCGAGCACCCTTCTTTTGAAGCGCTTCCGTATCGTATGAAAAATTTTTTTAGAAAAAATCTTCCAACTGCTAAGTTGGCTGCCCAGGATTTTACTGCACGAATGGGTCAACGTTTGCGCGAGGGAAAGCCCCCGCTTGAATACCCTAAATGAACGCCCTTTTGGGGTTTCAAACGCTATTATTGCCTGGTCAAAACGCGGAACACACCGAGGGTTTTACAAACCATCGATAGGTCACTAGTATGCCAGCCTCGGTAGCTCAGCCTGGATAGAGCACCTGCCTTCTAAGCAGGGGGTCGTGGGTTCAAATCCCATCCGGGGCGCTTTTTGGATTCGCATTCAAGTTGACCGTGCGTTTAAAACTTCTGAGGGGTAAAACTGGTATCTATGCTCCTGCTTTCCTATCGCGAAGGGCTCGCTGAACGTATTAATGCAGCATTATCCGCGTTGCACGTAGCAGGGGTGGAGCGCGACACGCTCATCTCCATGATGGTTCGCCCTCCCAGCGCGGAGAAAGGAGACTTATCCATTCCTGTTTTTCGATTCATGCCCAAAGGAAAAAACCCAGCCGCATTCGCGCAAGAAGTGGTGCACCACTTGAAAACAGATGAAACATTTTCCAAGTTTGAAGCTGCCGGACCCTACGTGAATGTTTTTTTCAACGCTGAAACATATTCACAAAAAATTGTAGAGAACGCAGGACACACGCCCGGTGTTCCAGCTGAGGATGCGACTCAAGTGATGGTGGAATACGCCTCACCCAACACGAACAAACCATTGCATGTTGGACACTTACGAAACCTCGCGCTCGCGGAGAGTATGATTCGATTGTTTGAACACGCGGGAAAAAAAGTGATTCGCGCGCAAGTGATTAATGACCGCGGCGTACACATCTGCAAAAGCATGCTCGCGTACCAAAAATGGGGACGCTCCACCACACCTGAAAGTGAGAAAATGAAATCCGACCATTTTGTGGGAAAATGGTATGCCGAATTTACCAAGCGCGCTGAGAATGAACCTGCGTTAGAGGAAGAGGCTCAGGCAATGCTCGTAAAGTGGGAAAAAAATGACCCTGCGACGCGTGCGTTATGGAAACTCAATAACGATTGGGCGATTTCAGGAATGTTTCAAACCTACTCTCGAATGGGCGCGCGGTTTGATGTGAACTATTACGAGTCGGAGTTTTACCAAAACGGAAAAGATGTGGTGATGGAGGCATATGAAAAAGGCCTCTTGAAAAAAGCCGATAACGGGGCCATTATTGTTCCACTAGAAAAAATGGGCCTGCCGGATAAGCCGGTGATTCGAGGAGATGGAACAAGCCTGTATTTTACGCAAGATATTTACCTCGCGATGAAACGATTCACGGACTACCCTGCGCTCGAACGCATCGTGTATGTCGTGGCGAGCGAACAAGAAATGCATTTCAAACAACTTTTCGCAACGCTCAAACTACTTGGCGTGCCGCAGGCGGAGAAGTGCTATCATTTGGGGTATGGTTTGCTCACTCTTCCAAGTGGAAAAATGTCCTCGCGCGCTGGCACCGTGGTTAATGCGGATGAATTAATGGATGAGCTGCTTGTGATTGCATTAGATGAATACAACAAGCGCAACCCCGAATTGGGAGAAGAGGAGATTGCGCGCCGCGCGAATGTAATTTCACTCTCCGCGCTGAAATTCTATTTAGTTAAACAAGATGCCAAAAAAGAACTCGTGTTTGACCCCAAAGAAAGTATTTCATTTGAAGGACAGACAGGACCGTATTTGCTTTACACGACGGCGCGAATCCTATCCATTTTACGCAAGAGTGTGCACACTGCGGATGTGAAAAAAGCACGCTTACTTACCTTGCCGCGCGAGAAAGAATTACTCACTCACCTCTCGCGGAAAGAAGAAGTGATAGCGTCTGCGTTGCGCAATTATTCCCCGCACGTTTTAGGACACTATCTGTTGGATTTGGCCAACACCTTTAATACGTATTATCACGAAACCAAAATCATTCAAGAAAATGAAGAATTGGAGAAAGCGCGCTTGGCGCTCGTGAATGCGATTCGTCAAACACTCGAAGAAGGATTGTATTTACTCGGAATTGAAACCCTGCGCGAGATGTGAAACTATTATTGAAAAATAGATTCAACGACCTTTTGCACGCGCATGCCATATCGCTCAGGGCGTGCTTTCATTTCCAATGCAACCCACTCTGAAAAATAGCTCTTAGTGCTGGGATTGGCCAACAAGTGTTTCCATTTTCGTTTCCAAATAACTATTTCTCCGCCCCGTTGGCGCTCCGTGAAACCTGCTGCCTCTCGCAATTCACCTAATGCCATGCGGCACTGCGACCGCAACCGAGAGGTTCTCAATCTAGGTTCGCGATAATTGTCTCTAAGTTTAATTCTGGCTCTCTTAATCCTGCCAAAAAGAGATAACTTGTCCAACAATCTCATGAGGCGCGTGTCACTGGTGACAATGGCTCGTTCCTCTCGCGACAATATTTCGCGGCGAGGGGCACGCACAAATTCTCCTTTTTCTCGGGAGTAATCAACAGCATATCCGAGAATTTTTTCAGCAATGGCAGAGTGGAATGCCTGCGTTTCGAGTGAATTCAATTTAATTCCGCGTTTTCTGAGTGCAGCATCGCCAATTTGTGCAATCAAACTCGCATGCAACAAGTCCGCGCGCTCACCTGCATTTTTATCTGACGTTTTTCGTTGGGTGCGTAACTGAACATTCCGCTTTGTAACATCACCGCTTCGTATGCGCGTGCGAATGGGGCGTGGTTTGATGTTCATCTAAACAGAACAATTTATGGGTATTTATTTGAAAGCCCATTTGACTATCGTGAATTATTCCAAATAAATCGCAGGCCTTCCCTTCACGGCCTTCTGCATCTTATTCAAGGGGTCGTGCGCGTCATTCACCCTTATTTCAAACTGGGTGTGCTTACTCAACGCAGGTTGAGCGTCGCGCAACCAAGCGGTTTCTTTATCGTCCATTGAGTAAATAAAGCCTAATTTAGGCTGTTTTCCTCGAACAAGCTTACGAACATGCTCTAAATCCTGTAAAACGCTTTCAATAAACACTACTTGTTCTTCAATGGCGCTATTTGGTTTTCCGTGCGGTTTGGCAACTGTCATCGTGCTAACCATTTTTCCAAGATTGGCGCGTTCTCCTAACTCTTCGGCGAGGAAGGGGGTAATTGGAGAAAGGAGGAGAATCCATTCTTTCAACACTTTCTTCACGGCGGGAGATTCATCTATTCCAAACACTTTCTTGAAGCGCTTGACCTCGTTGAGTGTTTCAAAAAATGCTTTCTGTGCCGCGTACATGTATTCGTACTTTTCATACGCTTCAAATGCTTCACTCAAACGCAGACGCAAATTCTCCACTAACCACTCGTGTGCGGGCGAAAGTTTTTCATCTTTTGATTCAATGGCGTGCGCGAGCGTGCGCTCGACTTCATTCAACTTGCTTCGCACTTGCGGAACTTGATTATCTTTCCAATCGGCGGTGCGTTCGAAACTCGCGGATGAAACAATAAACAATCGTGTCAAGTCCGCGGAGAATTCATTTACGGCATTTTGCAACGGAATGACATTTCCTTTGGACTTAGACATTTTTTGACCATTGCGCACGAGCATTTCATTGAATGTCAGTGAGCGCGGCCAAAACTTTTCTGGAAATAACAATGTGTGTGTAAACAAGAAGAATGAAATGTGATTAGAAATGTGCGCCGGTGCTGTGTGTCTCAAATCATTTGGATACCAATAGTTTACTTCTCCAAAAATTTTCTCCGCAATGGCTGCGCGCGTGTCATTTGAGGGGAGTTTTTTCCCTAAAAGAGCGGCATCGTAGAATGCTTCATCCAATTGTTCTTCACTCAACGAGGCATTGCGAATGTGTGTAATGGCAATATAGAAAACCATGTAAATGGTTGAGTCGGAGAGGGGCTCAATCATCCACTCATCGCTCTCAACTAACGGAAACTTTGTTCCTAATCCGCGTTTTCGAATGCAGGGGCGCTTTTCCAACCAATCAATGGCTTCGTGAATGGATTTTTTGAAATACTCCGGATAGATGGGCATACGTTCAACCAGCGTGTGCGTCTTTTGCTTCCACTCTTTGGAGGAATAATCCAAGAACCACTGGTCTTCCATCACGGCAACCATAACAGGATTTCCCGCGCGCGTGAATGCTCTTCGAGAGGGTTCATGCAACGCGTCGCAGCGCCCCTTGGCCAGCAAATTTTGCAAAATCTTTTCTTTAGCGGCTTGAACACTCATTCCTACGAGGAAGCCATTTTTTAGGTTCATTTTTCCCTCGTAAAATTCCTTTTTGTAAATCTCTTCTGTCGCGGCCTGAATACCCTCGCGATGTTTGGAGCTGGTGGCGTTGTGCGACGCGAGAAGTTTTTCAATTCCCTCAAAGTGGGGAGTGTCAATAATGATAATAGGAGAAATTTTTTCCACTCCCGGATAATTTTGCTGTTTCAACTCATACAAGGCAATGAAATCAAAGGGCGCGTGGCCGGGAACCGAATACACGACACCGGTTCCTTTCTCCGCCGAGACGAATGATGCGGGCAAAATGGGAATGCGTATTTTTTCATCGAGGGGATTGTTCACGTGTTTATCGATTAGTGTTTGTCCCGAAATTTTTTCAATGATTTCAAACTTTTTTCCCTGCAAGGAGAGTTTTTCCAATGCTTTTTCAGCAATAATCCACTCTTCATTGTTCCAGCGCGCCCGCACATATTCCACTTGAGGATTGACCCACACATTCGTACAACCAAAAATAGTTTCCGGCCGCAAGGTGGATGCAACTAAGTAAGCGTTGGGTTTGTCAAACGGAAACTTAATGAGAGAAAATTCTTGAATTTGCACTTTCTCTGTGTCACCATCCTTAATGTCATCTTCACCCACTGCATTTTTGTCAACGGGAGAATAGAGAATGGGATATTTTCCTTTCACTAAAGCGCCCTTCGCGTAGAGTTTGCGAAATTGCCAGTGAATAAATTTTTGGTATTCGGTATCCATCGTTGTGAAGGTGGGTCGCCAATCAATGGAGCAGCCTAGTTTTTCCAAGTCTTCGCGCACGTGCGCAGCGAAATACGATGCAACGTTGGCTGGGTCAACGAAGGATTGCAATATTCCCGGAATTTTAGCCGGGTCTTTTTCATAAATGCCCAAGTAATCCGTGTAGAGTTTAATCATCTCGGGATCGTTTCGTTTAATCGAATCACTAATTGCCAATACCGGAGTGCCTGTCACGTGAAAGCCCATGGGCCAAAAAACATTCTCTCCTTTCAAACGATGAAAGCGCGCGGTGACATCTCCATTGGTGTACGTGCGGCCATGCCCCACATGAAGCGGTCCGGTGGGGTATGCATACGGCACGGTAAAAAAGAACTTTTTTTCGTGTGAGAGGGAAGAGGGTTCAAACACGTGAGACGTGTGCCAAGCCTTCGTCCATTTTTGTTCGCGTGAATCCATGGAAATGACCTTTATTCACGAATACACGTCAAAAAGGATTTTTAATGAACCCATGCAAAGAGCGCTAGAAGGGGCTTTCCGGTGGTTTTATCCTAAAAAAATTTGATTGGAAGAGAGGGGATAATCCTCGTTTGCTCCCCGAGTTTTCGATAATGCGCATCCACGGTTTTATGGTTCACATACGGGTGGTGCTGGCGGAAACCGCCGTTAAATGAATGGGGGATGTGGAGCAATTCATGGATGATGGTTTTGATTTGCTCCTCTTCGTTTTGCCTATCAAACTTTTCTGAAACTAATTCTATCGCATAAAAAGGAGGTTGATTCGTTCCCAACTGAATGATTTTAGGCATGGTGTGAATGCGCGCAATAACCCTGCGGGATTTACTCCCTTGGGATTTGAAACAAATGACTCTATCCTCGGGAATGTGCTTGAAATCCAGCCTGCGAATCACATCAAGCGTTTTCGCCGTCCATTCGGGAGAAGGAATGTATTTCATCCGCACCACGTACGAGGGATACGAATAAATACGTACGTCCAATTACCAAAAACCCCGCTCGCCCATTTTAAGCGTGTCTTGCTCGAGCGAACGTTTGTGAAAAAGCAATTCTAACAATGCCATGCGCACAAACAACCCATTGCCCGCTTGCCTAAAATACGCGGCACGAGGGTCCGCATCAATCGCAGGAGAAATTTCTCCCACGCGGGGAAGAGGGTGCATAATAATGGTTTTTTCCGGAAGCAATGCAAGGGTATTTTCATCCACATTGCAGCAATTTTTCATGCGCGCATATTCTTCTGCATTAGAAAATCTCTCTTTTTGCACGCGAGTGACGTATAACACATCCACATTCGACAAATCCCCCGGAAGGGTTTCCACTTCCGTGTATGCAATATGGTGCTCGCGCAGAATTTGGGTATATTTCTCCGGCATGCGCAATGAAGGCGGGGAAACTAACGTGAGAGTGTTTTGAGGAAAAATGCAGAGCAACTGAATAAGTGAATGAACGGTGCGCCCATACAACAAGTCGCCCATCAAAATAATATTCAACGCGTCCATGCGCCCGTGCTCGCGCCAAATCGTGTACATGTCTAACAACGCTTGCGTGGGATGTTCTCCAATACCGTCGCCCGCGTTGATAATAGGAACATGCGACACCGCAGCCGCTTTTTCCGCCGCGCCTTGTTCAGAATGTCTTAGCACAATCACATCCGAATACCCGCTCACGATTCGAATGGTGTCCTCGAGCGTTTCTCCCTTTGTCACACTGGAAAATTGCCCTGCAGCTTCCGTGCTAATAACACGCCCTCCCAACCTGTTCATGGCGGATTCAAATGAGAAACGCGTGCGCGTGGAAGGTTCGTAAAAAAGCGCGGCCATGACCTTTCCATTCAACACTGGAAACAGTTTCTCATTTTTGACATTCTTCTCCATTTCAAGAGAGAGTTCAAACAAACGCTGAAGAATAAGGGGGTTGGAAAATTGCCTCGTTGAGAGAACGTGATTTAATTTCATTCAAAAAAATAAGAGGGGTTTTGGAGTATATTAATGCGAAGGGACTGCGCCTCGCGTCATCCAATGGAAGGGTTTGTTTCTCGTTGCAGGGTGGCGTTATAAATGATTTCGTTTTTATTCCCCCAATAAGGAGTGATTTTTGAATGAACCTAGCAAAAATTGGCTCTGGACAACGAGCGCCGGACGTGGTCAATGTTATTATTGAGAACCCGGAAGGAGAAAATAACAAGTACGAGTTTGACAAAGAATTAGATGTCATGCGCCTCGACCGCGTCATGTATTCAGCGGTGTTCTATCCCACTGACTATGGTTTTGTTCCCCAAACACTTTGTGAGGATGGAGACCCCTTAGATGCATTTGTACTCAGCACGAATCCTATACACCCAGGAACACTCGTGGAAGTCCGACCCATTGGATACATCAAAATGGTGGATGGAGGAAAAAGAGATGATAAACTCCTCTGCGTCCCCCTGCACGATGCACGATTTACTCACATTAGAGATTTGAAACACGTGGCCCCGCACACGCTCGAAGAAATTGGACACTTTCTCTCCACCTATAAAATGCTTCAAAAGAAAAAAGTGGAAGTAGCGGGTTGGCAGAACGCAGCAGCGGCGAAAAAACTTATTCGAGAGTCCATTAAAATGTTCAATGCGGCGAAGAAATAATTTCTTCGCACATTATTTTTTCATTTTTTAGTATTATTTTTCGTTTAATATTTATTTTCAATCAATGGGGCTCCCATTGAGCGCGGTGTTGAGTGTAATCTGCACGACGACAAATACAATATACAATCCAATCAACGCAATTCCATCTCGGCGCGTGAGCTTGTTTTGCCCATCCATGAATGTGGTAACCATGAGTGCGGAAAAAACCATGAAGAGAGCGGCCACTCCAATAATGCCGACTTGCACGGGGAATGGAAAAATAATAGCCATCACTCCAATGGAAAACGTCGCATCCAGGACCACATTTCCCAACACATCCCCTAACGCCACACTCTTGTGTCGGGCCATCACTGCTTGAATGGAAAAAGTCAACTCGGGCAATGCGGCGCCAACCGAAATCAAAATAAGTCCGGCGAGAATTTCTGGAAAACCAATGAATTGAGCAATCTCTACCGCGGAAGTGACCACGAAGTGCGAGCTCACAAAAATAAGCAAAACCATGATTCCAAATGCCACTAAATCCGGGGCAATTTTGTTCCATGATGCTGTGTTTTGTTTCTCTCGAAAGGGCTCATTCTTGAGCATGAGGAGGAAATAAATTACGCACGTGAGCACGAGGACGATACCATCCACTTGCGAGAGGAAACCATCCACCATCAACGCGAGAGGCAAACCCAGTGCAAACAAAAAACCATACGAAGAAACGCGATCGGTGCGCTGCGTGGGAATGGATTTTCCTAAAATAGCTACAATTCCAATAACAAGTGTCAAATCCACAATATTATTTCCAATGAGCGTTCCAATTCCCACTTCTGGAATACCTTCCAATGCTGAATTGATTCCAATAAATAGCTCGGGAAGAATAGACACAAATCCTGCGATGAGAAATGATGTCACAAACTCGGAAATATTGAAATGCTCGGCGAGTTGAACAATATACTTCACCGCGAGGGAGGCGCACTTAATGAGCATGAGAGAAAAAATGACGAACAGTATAATTCGCACAAAAAGTGTGGATTCCACACCCACAATCTCCGTCGCAGGGGGCAAGGCAAAAACCATATACGCTCAACAAACAAAAACCGGCTTAAAAGGCTTTGGCGGGGGTTTCACGTATGGAGAAAAACGTCGAATTTGAGCCCCAAACCGGATTGCCCGTGCTGGCGCGCGAGTGCCCCCACTTGGACGTGTGCGCGGGCTGCCCCATCATGCACGTGCCCTATTCCACCCAATTAACCTCTAAAAAAAACGTGCTGAAAAACCTCCTCATGTATTTTGTGAAAGAGTTTGAAATCATTCCTTCTCCTCAATTGGAGTTTCACCGCAACCGAGCGGATTTTTGGTATGATCCTGCGCAGCAATTGGGTTTTAGAAATAAAAACAATCGATTCACGGGAACATTTATTCCATCGTGTCAGCTCATTTCGCCGCGCGCACAACACGCATACGTTTTCCTCGAAAAATATTTGAAAGAAAAAAATATTCCAACGTATTCCGTGCTGGAACACAACGGTTTTTTGCGCTATGTTAGTTTTCGTGAATCAAAGACCAATGGACAATTAATTATCGTCATTAACACGTACACGAATACAAGCCACGATGAAAAAATAATTGAGTCACTCGCGCACGAAATCATTTCCCAAAAATTGGCAGATGGTGTGGTGTGGGTGCACAATCCCACGCTCAATGATACCGTGCAGGGAGATATTTTCCGACAATGGGGAAATTGCATTTTAACCGAAAAAATGTCTGATATTCCCTTGCAATACGATGCGAATTGCTTCTTTCAAACCAATCCTCGTTCCGCGGAGAATGCTCAAAAATACGTGGTGGAATTGATTCACGCGCGCAATGCTAAAGCAACCATTTTGGACTTATATTGCGGAGTAGGATTGTTTGCCCTCCCGCTTTCCATGAAAGGGCATTTTGTGAAAGGAATCGAACTCTCCAAGGATTCGATTATATGGGCACGCAAGAATGCGCACAATCTTGGACTTGATGACTCGGTGGCATTCGAAATAGGAGATGTTCCTGCCAAATTAAAAGAAATGGAAAAAACAAACGAGAAATTCGAAACCATTCTGTTGGATCCCCCGCGCAGTGGGTTGAGTAAGAAAATTTGGCGCCGCATTTTGAGACAAAATCCCCACCAAATTGTTTACGTTTCATGCAACCCTGTTGCGCTCAAGCGCGATTTGGAATGGTTGTCGGAGTATGCGGAATATCGAATTGAAAACGCCCGCGCGTTTGACTTTTTCCCGCATTCGGAGCACGTGGAAATGGTCGTGGACATCCGCGTGGAAAAAATAAAAGAATTCAAGATGGGTGGATGATTTTTCTGCCAAATACTATTCTAATTATATCTTCATGAGCGCCGCGTCAATTCCGTCCGTGCTCACGAGCTTGGCTTGCGCGACTTTTTCCGAACCGCCACCGCTTCCTTTAGCGTACGCTAGAATCTGCTGAATAGCATTTTTGGCATTAAACATGGAGGCGCTTCCCGACATGGCCACGACAAACTTCGCGGGAATGGAAACCAACACCACACTCAGGGTGGGGTTTTGATTCACTAATAATTGGGCGAGCTTCATGGTGCTTTCTTGGCTATACTCAACGTGTTCCACAATTTTACTTCCCTTTGCTTTTGATTTGAATACCATCACATCATTTTGGAGTTTTTCCTCTATCAATGCTTCAGCTTGCTTGCGCCACATTTTGGCTTCATCAATGGCATTCTGCGCAGCCTTTTCCAAGTCTTGTTCGGTGGTGTTGAGAATTTTGGTGATGCGGGCGAGCTTCTCTTCGCGTTCCTGCACCCATTTGAGGGCGGGCTGTCCTGTCGAATACGTGATGCGTTCAATTCCATCTTGTATGCTTTCCACTTTCATCACCTTGAAGAAACCTATCTCGGATGTGTTATTAATATGCGTTCCCCCGCAGGCCTGAATATCCACGTTTTCAATCTGCACGAGACGCAATTCCTTTCCGGGAACAAATCCTCCTTGGTAGATGCGGAAGCCATATTTTTGCTCCGCTTCCGTGCGGGAGACAATAAATTTATGCACGGGAATTTTTTTCTGAACGTGCTGCTCAACGAGTTCCTCAATCTGCTTAATTTCCTCCGGCGTAATTTTCTTGAAATGAGTTACATCCAAATGGGCTTTATCCGGACTCTTTTGTGCACCGGCTTGCCAAATATGATTGCCCAACACTTTTCGGCACATCGCATTGAGCAAATGCGTGGCAGTGTGATTGTGCATGAGGTTTGCTCGGCGTTCACGTGAAATAAAACCCTTGATTTCGTGTCCCTCGCTGAATGAGGATGCATCCTCCACTTCATGCAAAATTCGGTTTTGTACCTTTTGCACGCTCTTGACTCCAATTCCGTTTAACGTGCCCGTGTCAAAACTCTGGCCCCCACCTTCCGGATAAAAGAGGGTTTGGTCCAATACCACAAACTTGTTTTCCAACACGCGCAACACGCGCGCATGAAACTCATCCTCGTACAATTTATCATAATAGAGAGTTTTCGTCTCGGGCAACGATTCCACATCCGCGGCGAGCTTGGTTTTCTTTTCTTTCTTTTTCTCATTCTTCACGCTCACTTGCTCGTAAAAATCAAATACTTCCTCGACTTGAATTCCGCCTTTTTTGCCTAAATCAACAGCCATCTCATATGGAATGCCGTGAGATTCGTATAATGTGACTAGTTCTTTTTTCTCCAAGGGTTTGTTGTCTTTTTTTAATTTTTCAATAATCACTTTCATTTTCTTCTGGCCCGTGTCCTGCAGCGCGTTGAATTTCTTCTGCTCTTCTCTCACCACTTCAATGGCGGTGGGCAATCCTTCCGCGAGAGAATTATCAAAGCCATGCAATTCTTTCACGTGGTCCTGCAAAATTTTTGAATAATCCAAATTGAATGCATATTCTGAATTGAAGCCAAAAACGCGTCGCAGTAAGAGGCGTAAATTATATCCACCACCCCCATTCGAGGGGAGTTGTCCGTCCGTGCACGTGTATAAGATTGTTTTCAAGTGATCAGCCATGGCATACAAGGCTTGCAAGGAGCCAATGCGCGAGAATAATTCTTTTTCATCCATTTCTAATTGTTTGGCGATTTGCATGCGCTTCTCTTTCACGTTTCCCTCTTCCATGTTCAAGAGACCGGACAATTTTGCGTATTTGGCGAAGAGGTCCTCATCCAAGTGCACCCCTGTATTGCGCTTCATGTTTCGAATGACATTTCCAAACGTTGACTCATAGCTCGTTGCCGCGCCATTCGTATACCACGCTAGTCGTTCAAGTCCTGCGCCCATATCAATGACTTTGGTGGAGAGTTCACGCGACGTGCCGTCATCCATTTCTTGGAATTGCATGAAGACACAGTTTCCTAACTCAATTCCATTGGCATAGTATTCAATCGAAGGACCAAATGTTCCTCCGCCCGCCCACACATCTTCCATGAAAATCAAATCTTCTTTTTTGACACCAATAATTTGTGTGAGGTAATTGTAATCATGCTCCAGCGCTTCATTTTTCCAATAAAACGTACCCTTTTCAGGGGTGTTAAACGCATGCTGTCCAAACATGACAAAACCCGTGTAGTGTCGACCGGTCACACCCACATTTCCCACATCATTGAAACGCAAACAATGCTGCGGCACAATGAGAGGGTTTGCGGGCGGCTCCACTTCGCCCGTAACTACATACGGTTGAAAATCAATAATGGATGCATTCGTGAAATACAAATCATCTCTCCATCGTGAAACAACGGGAAAGCGTTTGATTTCAGTGTGTCCGTGTTTTGTGAAGTATTCGGAGATTTTTTTCCACGTTTCCACGTAACCGTAATTGTGCGTGCGCTGGCCAATGAATTGATACCCCACGCACTCGGAATCGCCGCAGATGTTTCTATTTGCATCGAGGCTCCAAAAATATTTTTTACAATGCGAACATTGGTGGCGTGAAAAACCCCGCGTGGTGAGTGCGTCAATTTTGTAGTGTTTCTCCCACTCCCGGGTGAACGTTTCCTTTAACGCCGTTTTATCGACCATACACGAAAACGAAGAGGGAAAGCCTATAAAAGAAGGACTTCTCGTTGAGCCTCGAGGAGGCGATATTTCGCATGATTCAATTTGCAACAATAGACTGGGTGGCTGTAATTGCGGCCGCCATCGCTGCTTTCGCAGCCGGCATGGTGTGGTACTCTCCCGCTATGTTTGGAAAAAAATGGATGAAAATGAATGGCGTAACTGAAAAAGAAGCCGCCAAATACAAAGAGAAAAACAAAGACCAAATGATGGGAATGATGATTACTACGGTAGTCGTCAGCGCGATAACCGCTTTTGTGTTAGCAAACCTGTTGGTGTTGCTCAACATCACCACGCTCTTTTCCGCCGTGCAACTCGCATTTTGGTTGTGGGTTGGATTCCAAGCCACGTCTGCATATTTGCTTGTTCTCTATGAGAAAAAAAGCATGGACTGGTGGATCATCTCCGCTGGATATAATTTAGTGGGACTATTGGTATCGGCCATCGTGCTGATGCTGATGTAATTTGCCCATTTTACAGGGCGAGTCCGAGAAACGGGCACCAAACGTGTTGGTGCCCCTATTTTTTTTCCTTTCAAATGGCGGGTTTAAAAGAAAACCTTTGGGATTTTCGTATAGGTAATATTCGCAGGAGTGCCGCAGCGGTCTACCGGGCTGGATTGAGGTTCCAGTGGCTTAGTGCCTTCGGCGGTTCGATCCCGCCCTCCTGCATCGCCCATTTCGTAGGGCGGATCCGATATGGAGGTATCGCTGTGCGATACCTCGGCTGATTTTCTTTTTGACTGGGCGTCTACTTTTTCTTTTCTCAAAAGAAAAAGGAGGCGTTCCTGTTCCCGCCCTCCTGCATATCGCGCCATCATCCATAGGCGGATTGGTGTAGAGTTCTCGCTTTGGCGATAACTCGTTTTTTCGCCAGGCTTTCTAAAAGGCTTATTCGATATCTGACGGGTCGTCCATGGTATTGCAATTGCAATACCTCTCTAATTTTCACGAGTTTTTTTTATTTTACAAGTGGTTTTTCTTGAAAATAGCCATCTTTGAATGTGTATCCGGGCAATGGTGTTTGTCGGACCATTAACCCCATTTTTTTGAGAGTAGCATACGTTTTTTCGAGGCGCAGATACGCTGCATAAGGTGCTTCAAAACTCATTTTATGAATGAAGGATAAATCATCCAGCACTTTGTTCAATTTCTTTGTATCTTCTCGAAGAAATGAAAAAGTGCCTGTTCTCAATGTTCTTTCAAGTTTTTTTCCAAGCATGAGGGTATAATATCCCATGACTTTTCCACCGGGAGAAATAACAGCTACATGTGAAAATTTTATTCCGCGCGAGGGAGTCTTGCGGTGGTATTTCAATAAAAGATTGAACAAATCTAACGCTGAAGGAATGGTGTCCATTTTTTTCTCGATAGGTGACTCTGCACTCCATGTGGGATGTGTATGAAGGATTGATTTAGTTTTGGGTTGAATGGGAATCATTTTGCTGTTGCTCCACCCGCGCTCGAGTGTGACATCTCTCCATTTTCCCACGCCCTCTCGATGAAATGAAATTTCTTGTGCCTTAATGAAAGGAACTTCTTCTAGCATTTTTTTCACCGAACGATTTTGATTCAACGAAGTAATGTATGCCGGGGCACTCTCAAGCGCTCGTCTCTTTTCGAGTACGGCTACTTGTTCTTCCGTCAATGGAGCGGTGCGGCAACCAATCACACTTGCCCCCGCTAATGCGACAGCACCTTTGAGAAATGTTCGACGAGAAAATATTCGCGGTTTACTAATTGGTTTAGCACCTGCCGATTTTTGTATGCGGGCTCGTCTAAAAATTTTCAAAGGCATGCTTGATGAAGGTGTTGCTAGAATAATAATTGGCGTGCGTCGCCGGCCACCGCGCAAATTTTTGCAAAAAATTTGATTAAAAGCCTACATGAGGGGTCAACGACCCCTCGATAGTAGTCTGTCGGTGCCGCCGGACGAAAACGGCGTGCGTCGCCGGCCGTAAGCGGCCTTCTGTTTTATCCACATTCGCCTAAGCGTCTACTGAGAGACTTGCACGCTCCCGGCGGAGACCCGTTTCAATGCCCTGCACGCAACGTCCGCTCTTCGCTTCATCCTGCGCGTGCACGCAGACCGTGTCTGTGCCTCCGCGGCCCTTTCCAAGGCTTTCGGGGTTTTGACGCGTGGGCCGACTTTCCTCAGCGGGGGGAATTGCACCCCCTACCGTCAGTGGACCACCGGCGACGCACGAAAGAAAGGGGGCGTTTTCCTTTATTAAGAACCAGCTCACATTGGAGTAATATGGGCCTCCTTGACTTTCTCAAAAAGAAAAAAACAGACGAAACGAAAACACTCTCACGAGAGGAAAACAATGGTGCCACCCCAAACAACGTTTCCGCGCCTGCAACGAAGTCCTCTTCCCCCGCCGCGCCTTCTCCCATGAGTCCGGAAGAAATGGCTGAGAAAGTAATGATTTTGGTGCCATACATTAAGCAATACCGCTCGCAAGGAATGCTGGATGAAGAAATTAGTGCTTTTCTGCAAGACCATTCATGGCCGGCCGAAATTATTCAGCGCGCGCTTTTGAGCGCGTGATACGGTTTAGTTTTTTTTTAATTATACTTATTTTCCAAACCTTCGTACACGTGAATCAAATTCGTTCACAACCGTGCTCAAATCTTCGCGCGAAAACTCCGGCCAATATTTGTTCATGAAATATAATTCAGAATACGTGCTTTGATACGTGAGAAAACCCGACAAACGCTGCGTATAGCCCGTGCGCACAATCATGTCCGGGTCGGAAAAATTGGAATATAAGTAGTTTTTGAATGTGCTTTCATCGATAGTATTCACATCCACTTTTTTCTCCGCCACATCGTGCGCGAGTTTTTTGGCTGCATCCACAATTTCCGTGCGCCCATTGTAACCTATTGCCACATTAATCATGCGCTTCGCATAATCCTGACTTCTCTCCTGAATCAAATCCATTTTTTGTCGCAAATGAGTGGGAAATTTTTCGAGTCTGCCCAAAAAAGTGATGGCAAATTCATTGGATTTGTACACTTCTTCTTTCAAAATTTTGTCCGCTTCTTTTTCAAAAATAGAAAAAAGAACCTGCATCTCCGCGCTCGAGCGAGTAATATTTTCTAAGGAGAGCGTGTAAAATGATGCGACCTTAATGGAAGGATAATCCGACAACCACTGCATGACATCCCACGAGCGCTGCGTGCCAATTTGATAGGCGTGGGCTAAATTCATGTGCTGCTGCGCCGCAAAACGTCTATTCCCGTCTGGGATAAAGGCAATGGAGGTGAGGCTCATATTTTCACTCTAACACAAAAGAGGGGTCCGTTAATATTTAAAGGCCTGTCCCGTGAGGGGAGTACAATGTTCGAAGAGGGGTCACATGCCCACGTACGATGAATTATACCGCGAAGAAGAGGGAAAGTGGCTTTCTCCCGAAGACAAAAAAAAGCTCATTCGGGAGCTGCAAGAGCGGTTAAAAGAAATTGAACGCTTGAAAAAAGAATTAAACTCCGAAGCGGCAGAAACACCCTCTGCTCCAGCGAATGAAAATGAAAAGTCCTCTGGAGTGGCATCCAATACTTCCCGCACATCATCTTCTTCGACTGCCGAGCACGTGCCTGAAGACACCGAAAAATTTCCCGTTTCGGCTGGAAGAGTGGCTGAAGAAGTGGAAGAACTCCGCGTGCCATCATTGGAAGTTTTGGATGATAAACCCATTCAAAAGAAAAAGAAAGAGGAACGCGCCGCATGACTAAAAAAATAAACAAGGACACTAAAAATAAAACAAAAATGAAAACCCCCATGCGGAAAATGTTTTCTTTACGCGGAAAAAATATTCACTTGCTTCGCGTTAAACATGCTCGCACCCTCGGACAACGTTTCATGGGACTCATGGGCGTTTCTCCCGAGGAACATGATTATGCGCTCGTGTTTCATTTGAGTGACGAAGACCGCGTGCGAGCGAGCATTCACATGTTGTTTATGAAAATGCCCATTGACGTGTTATTTTTGGATGCGCAGAAAAAAATTGTTGATTCAACTACATTGAAACCATGGACATGGAATTACACTCCCGCCCGTGCGGCCAAATATGTGGTGGAATTGCCCGCCCACACGCTACATGCATCAAAAATTCGTGGAAAAATAGTGGAATGGTAATGTTCACGGATGCGTTTCAAATAGTTGTGGTGTGCCGCGTGGAAAATCGATGAGAAGAGGGTGGGCACGCTAAACGATGCCCAACCCATTTGCCTTGTGTGGTTTTCCAACCAATTTTGGGGTGAGGTGGAACAACCGGATGAATGGTTGTTGACACCTACTTAATGCTGTGGAAGCCCCAAAACAAACTATTTTGTGACAAAAACTTCCAAAAACAAACTTCATCTACATAAATTGGTGGGGTGGTGCGTGCCAAAATTTTCCCTAGGTATTAAACGCTTCCCTTTGCTTTCCAAGCATGGCCACCCCTTCGTTAGGATGGGAATTGCAGTCGCGGGAAAACGCCCCTCCTGATGCGCGTGAAAAAAATTTGTTTGAGGGAGAGTGGCCTCTCCTCTCGCGCGAAGAAAAACAACTCTTAGAGGATGTGCTCGATCACTTTTACGCTCTCTCCGCCGAAAAACAAACCGAAAAAGGATTGAGCGAATTGCTCGCCGAATACTGTGAGGAACATTCCATTTTACTCTCGCGCGAACAAAATGCGGATTTATCACTCGTACTCACACACCACGCACTCGCCGCTGGACCATTGACGCCGCTGCTAAACAATTCCTCCCTGGAAGAAATTTCCATCTCCGGAATTGGCCGCGCTCATGTGGTGCGCACATACCATATTCACCACGGCTGGGTTAACACGCCCTTATTTTTCACGGATGAAAATACTCTCATCACACTGCTCAACCGGCTCGTGCTGGCGAGTGGAAAACGATTGAGTGCCCAAACACCTATTTTGAATGCCCCTCTCTCGAGTGGGCAGCGCTTGCACGCGAGCATTTATCCCGTGTGTCCGTCGCGCGTAGAAGCGTGCATTCGAAAATATGTTGTCCGCGCCACGCATCCAAACGAATTAGTGTCCACGCACGTCATGCCTCCTGAGGCATTCGCGTACCTCTCGATTGCCCTTCAATCGGATTGCAACATGCTCATTGTGGGAAACACCGGTAGCGGAAAAACAACCACTCTCAATGCTCTCTTAGGAAGCCTCCCGCGAGAGGAACGCATGATTGTGGTGGAAGAAACCCCGGAGTTGCATCTCGCACACGAACATGTGGTGAGGCTCCTTTCTTCCTCTGGGGAAAATGCCACGATGTCCGCGCTCATTCGAGAAACCCTGCGCATGAGACCCGACCGCGTTGTGATTGGAGAGATTCGTTTTCCCGAAGAAGCCAAAGCATTTATGGAATCCGTGCTCGCGGGACAAGGAAAGGGAACCTACGCCACGTTTCACGGACACAGTGCGGCAGAAGCCCTTTCCCGGCTGAGGCAGTTTGGTTTAGTGGAGAGTGATTTGGCCTGGGTGAATATTCTCGTGGTGCAGCGCCGATGGAGCGAGCGCAATGCGGAAGGAAAAATAAGAGATGTGCGCGGCGTGAGTGAAATCGTCGAACTCACCCACACCACGGATGGGAGAAATGCCTCGTGGATTATTCGAACCATTTTTGGATGGGATTCCACTCAACGAAAACTCGTGGAAAAAAATCCCAGCGTATTAGTGCGCGAAAAATTTGCATGGTGCTTTCCCTCGCGTGAATTCGAAGAAGAATATTCGCGTGAAACAAGTGCTTTCAAACTCGAAGAAAAAAAACACTCACACCATGCGTCCAAAAAATCTAGGAGCGTGCGCGCGTGAATATAGAATTGCCCATTTTTTCGGCTCGAAAACACGCGCAATATGACGCGTGCTTAGATGGGTTTCTCTCCCTCTTGCTAATTGAATTAGAAACACACCATTCGTGGGAGAATGCCCTCGCACGAGCCGCGGAACACACTCCTTATCCGCTTCGACCAAAACTAGAAAACACGCTCGAGAGGTATCGCCAGAAAGGAATGCCCCTGGATGAAAGTTTTGAACGTCTGAGTGACGAAGTTCCCACTCCCCTCGTGCAGCGCACCATTGGCCTGCTTCGCCACGTGCACGCGCACGGCTCTACTCCCTCCACGCGCGATGCCCTGCGAAAAATGGTGGAAGATGTACGTATGCACCAGCGCACACGCTGGAAATCCTTCGCCCAAAAACTGGTTCTCCTCTCCCTTGTTTTCATTGGCGTGTCCGCACTCGTTCCCGCACTTTTTCTCGCATTTGTCACGATTGGAAGCCGCTTCCTAGAGTTGAGTATAACGCAAAATGATATTTTAGTGATGGCTTGGGGAGTGTTTCCCCTGCTGGATGCAGGAGTATTAGTGATGGTGTACTGGCAGATGCCCCCTTCCTCTTCTACGGAAAAAAAATCCGGAACAAAAGAATGGATGTATGCACTCGTGCGCGCCGACACTCTTATTGAACGCGTGAAACACCTGCAAATAAAATTTGATGAAATATGCCTGCAAAATGGTGCGCGAAATGGAGCGAGTGGAGTGGTGTATTCCTCAGTCGTGCAAGGAGCGGGATTGTTTGTGCTCGCGTGGACATTCTTTTTGCGCCAACCCACCTGGGATGCATTCTGGGTGAGCGTGTTAAGCGTGGCCGCACTCGGACCATTGGTGGCAAATGGGGTGTGGCAATTAGTGAAACATGAAAAGGATACGCACACATTAGAGCAACAATCCGCGGACGCGCTGCACGTGCTTGCGTCCATTCCCCCCTCCCTTTCGTTTCGTGACCAACTATCCTGGGTTGGACGTGTCTCCTCCCCGCCCATTCGGGAAGAATGGTCTGCGCTGCTCGCACGCATCACTGCGGGGAAAAACCCTGAGGAGGCGATGAACGAATGGTGTTCCGGAAGAACATCTCCCATTTTGGATAGCGTACGCACCCTCCTCTCTCGCACCTACTCCTCCGGAACCCCTTTTGGAGCGCCCGCCCGTACGCTTGCGGAGGAAATATCCCACCACCATGCTTCCCTGCATGAGCGGCGGGCTGTGTTGCTGGTCGAAAAATACACCATTCTTCTCGCAGGAGGACTCCTCGTGCCCTTTCTCTTAGGCATACTCGCGGGAGTCGTGAGCGCGCTCCCTTTTAGCGGGGAATTCACCTCCCCGGATGCTCCTGCGCTGTATGAAACCGCTCTCCTCAGCATGAGGGGGTATTTGTTCATGTACGCCATTTTAGCCGGGTTGTTTGTGGGAAATCAAGATGGAAAGCCCGCACAAGCCATGGTGTACGTGCTCACCCTCCTCCCGTGTGCGCAGCTCGCGTATACATTAGGAGGGTGGTGGATGATGCGCTCCTAAAATTATGATTTGGCGCGAGAAAGGTGTAATTATAAACCCAAAAGACTTTTTTCGTGAATATGCCTTCACCCAAAAAAATTAGTCCAGCCACCATGCCAAAAGGAATGATGAATGTCCGCGAACACGCCGTGCGTTTCGTTGAAACCGAACATCGAAACTGGAGCGGGTATACTCTCATTGAAGGATTCCCCGGCACCGGGCTTGTGGGGACGATTGCGTGTAAATACTTGGTTGAAAACGTCGAATTTAGAGAAGTGGGCCACTTGCACTCGGAATTATTCATGCCCATCATCCGCATCAAGAGCGGATTGCCCGTTTTTCCCTCCCGAATTTTTGTGAATGACAAACTCAAACTCGTGGTGTTGGTTTCGGAGCAAGTAATCCCCAAAAATTTTATTCCGCGCGTCGCACAGACAGTCGTGGAATGGATTCTCCAAAACAATATTGCTCGCGTCATTTCCCTCGCGGGAATCCAAACAGGAAATAAGAATGACACTAAAGTGTATGGAATTGCAGCCAATCCTCAAAGCAAAGAAATTTTCAAAAACCTGGATGTGAACCTCATTGAAGACGGAATCACCACGGGAATTACGGCTATTATGCTCCTGCATTTGAAAGATTGTGATGTGCAAGGAGTATCCTTGCTTGGAAACGTCACGTATGGAGCAGATTACAAAGCCGCGGCAGAATTGATCAAGCGCTTGAACAAATTACTCAAACTCAATTTGAAAGTGGACCCCTTGTACGAGCAAGCCAAGAAAACGGAACAAGAAATTGTTTCGCAGCTCAAAAAGATGCAGGAAACCCAAGAGAATGAAGACCGAATGGAACCCGGAAAAGGACCGAGTTCGTACGCGTAAGTTCAATTCATTTTCAACGGGTGTCGTGGTCATTTTTTTTATTTTTTTAATTACGACACTTTACTTACCACGCGGCGGTTTCGATAATCCAAATACAGTCCTCCGCAAATGAGTCCTAACACTAGGATAAACACGAGCAAACCCGCGAGTGTTTCCGGCAACGAAGGAACATTAAACAAGCCTTCTCCTCCCTGCGCGGTGTTGATGTTGAACACGTTATCTCCCGACTTTCCGCTCACGGTGCCATCGGGGTTGGCTTGGAAACCTACTCCCTGGTTCTTGAAATTATCATTCAAGGGAATCAGCTGCGCGTTCTCGGCGTAATACAACCCCTTGTTGGGATCATAATAGAATGAACCTCCTTTTCCAACCGCGGAGCGCAGTACTTCACTCTGACCATCATACGTAATCACGGGCTTTCCATTCTCATCCGAAAATTTCAACGAATGCGACAAACCATCCTCTGTTTTGATGGTGATGGTGCCATCTTCGCTTTGCGAAATAGAATCAATGGCTTGGTCGTACACTTCTCCCGTTTCCTTGTCAATAACCTTGAAGAATTGCTTACATTCTCCATCCACTAATTTAGAATACAACACGAACCGTTTAGAGTCGGTTTCAAACACTTGGAAGGGACCATTCTTCTGCAAACCCGCCGACAAATTATCTCCTTTCAACTTGGTTCCGGGGGTGGTGGGGTCGGTTTCCACATTCAAATTAATGGCAGGCTCCTCACACGCGTTGTTTTCGTTTGTCGTCGTTGTGAGGGTGCCGGAAAAATCCTTGACTTCATCATCGGAAACCACTGCCGCGGCGTGGTGGCGTAGCCAAATCAATAATTCCTGCGTTTGAGGCTTGTAAATAATGGAACCATTCTCTAACAACACGCTCTGCATCTTCCCCGCTTCCGGATTGGGAGCGCCCGTTACAATCACTTCTCGGTCACCATAGATTTGTACACTCGCTGCTGGACCATTTGCTACTTGAGAGGCTTGGCCTCCCAAAATAATTCTACTTTTGGCCACGTCTAGAATAATATTAGGAAATGCATCCGTGGAAACACTCTCAACTTTTCCAAAGGCTTCCGTCATGTTGTTGGAATTCAAGGGCACGCCACTCTGTGATAACACAGCGGATTGAATACAATCTAACAAACCCGTATCCTGAATAATACTTTCTCCGCGCACATTCACACTCACCAAAAGCTGGTTTCCATCCGGCAATGTAAAACCATTCACGCGATTGGGAATTTCAATCGCCGGAATGTCTAAATTTTTGTTCGCAAGACGAGTATGATCGGCGCTTTCTTCTCCAATCACTTCAATTCCATTCACAGTAACGGTGCCCGTGGCATTGTCCAGCGTGATGGTGTTTCCATTCTCATCCGAAATGAGTGTTTTACCTGTTTCATTGTAGCGCGAGGGTTCGATTAAACTATTTCCTCCGACCCAAAAGTACACCACTTCTTCGGATTTCAAATACCCCGATGAAGAGCCCGAGATACGCAACTCAGCCTCCGCCACATTCAAATTCTGCGCATCATTCACTAACTCTTCCACTTTTGCGGTTGACTCTTGAATCACTTTGTCCGTTAAGGAAGGTTCAGGATTGTCATTCTTCACTTGGTCGGCAAACGAACGAATACCATCTAATGCATTCTGAGAAACATTCTTCTGCACCGCATTGGTGCTTGATAATTCTTTTCCAGAATCGTGCGGCACGTAGAGCGTGGCAAAATACCCTTCTTTATCATCCACACACTCTCCCATTTTAGGAGCAATAATTCCTTGGTTTGCCGCTGAAATAAGTGCTCCTCCAAGTCCGAAAAACACATATGAGAGGTTTTCCGTTACTGCAATGGCTGCACCCACGCGTTCTGCACCAATGAGTTTAGCCACGTTACCATACACAGGCAAATCTTCCATAACCTGTTCGCATGTTTCTTCATTGTTGCGCGCGTCCACCAAATTAATTTCATCCAAATCTTCTCCGCTCATTTTTCCGGTAATATTGGTGTGGTGCGCATAGAGTGTGAGCAGCTGTCCCTTCTCCTCCGCATCTTTACTTTTTCCATGCTCGAGGAAAAAACTATTCACACTCTCCGGAGAATAATACTGCACGTCAAACCTTCCCGTGTTGGGGGAGGAAATAACCGAGGAACAATTTGCACACGCTTGAGCACCAAACAAGAAAATAGCCAAGTTTTCAGGTGTTTGGCGCGCATTCACTCCATTCACAAAATTCCATCCTTCTTGAAGCGGGGTAAACTCTGCAGTAACTGAATCAATAATCCAAGGGATGGGGGTGTTAGAGATGACTTGCTGGAATAAATCTCCTGTATCGCTTCCCTCATTCGCAAAAAAGTCCACGTACGCGTCTTTGTATATTTCCTGCTCGCCCGGAACAAATTTGGCTTCCGTCCACTCTTCGGGGAGTTGATAAATGGAAAACTTATCTTGACCAAATCCTTTCGTCAAAAACCAGTACCCGTACATTTGGGCTGTTGTCACGACGCCCCCTTCAGGAGTGTAAAATTTGAAATAATTGGAAACAAGCTTCTGCTTGCTCTGCAGCACGCGAGAGAGCGTATTCGTGTACGGCCCCCCACCAAAGTCACGCGCGACCATGGTGTCGACTAACGAATCCATGTTTCGGCTGAATGCATCAACTTTTCCCGGCATGACATTTCCAACGAGAATCTTTTCAGATAACTGCTTGGGTGACAAATATACTTGATTACCTAATGCATCTACTTTCCTGGAAGTACTTCCGGCGAAAACAGAGAGGGTTCCTCCGCCTGCTGCAGGTTGAATTTCATTCAAAAAATCAACCGTGGCTGGTACGCGTCGGCCACCGGGCAATTCAACTAATGCACCGGGTGGGTAACTATTATTTTGGATCTTGGTCAAATCGGCAATTCCAATAAAGGCGCCCCCTTTGGTGTCATACAAAACAACGCTGCGAATGCCCGTGGCCGGATCGATTTCTGTTTCAAGCAGTTTCAGTTTACTAAAATCTCCCGTTTCTGCGAAACCATTCATCATATCGTTGAAAAATTTATCATCCACATCCGCAATCGAGCGCGTCAATCCTGAATTTGGGTCTCTGAAAATCAAGCTACCAAAATCCGCTTCCGAGAGTTTTTTCATGGTGGCGCGTAAATCTAAGTTAATTACATCATCTGTGTCTGCGAATATTCGAGCGTATCCTCGCGCAGCAAGAGTTCTTTCTTCCGGGGTGCCTTTCATCAAGCGTTTCAACTCACTCACATACTCTCGGGTAACATCGGAGTATTCTTTCACTTTGGTGGTGTACGTGAAAAAGTTTCGGCGCTTGTCAATATCCGTTAGATTAGTGAGTGCACCACTCGGACCAAATAATGAATCTTCCAACGGGGGAAAGCCTCCGCCGGAAGTAACTTTCTGGTCAATGAATGCTTTCACATACACATCGCCCAAATCCGCATCGCGCTGGCCTGTTTTTTTGAGATTGCGGAAATAATCGGCACCGCCAATTTCTTGCAAATCCAATCCTTTCTTTTTGAAGAAATCCGACGGACTCAAAAGAAAAGTGTTACCAGAAGCATCTTTTCCAAGTACACTTGAAATTTTAGTAGTGCCAAACCCCGGAACCTTTTGAAGCAAATCCGTTTTAATAAAATTAAATCTCCGGCTGTTCACCGCGAGTTTTTTGAACTGTCCCCATAAGGTGGGGCCGAATGTTCCAACGACCAACTCGCCCGAAAACCAGGAGTTGAAATATTTATCAAACATGGAATACAGCATCAACACACAACTTCCATTATCACAATTCGTGAGAATACCCGCTTGCAGGGTGTTGTCGGCGCGAATGTGATTGAGTAAATCGGGATTGGCCGTGCGCTCGAGCGTTTCAACGGGAAGGGTGTTAGCATCTTCGGTTTGCAAAACTTGCTCGCTTTCAATTTGAGCGCGAATCAAATCCGCTTGCTCTTCCGAGAAAACAGAATCGGGTTTGCCTAATTCTCCTTGAATGGACGAAAACATGTCTTTCACATTTCCCGTAATTCCTTGACCGGAATTGCGGTATTGCAATGCTTCGCCCGTCGCAGCGCACGTGGCTTCACCCACACACCGCGCGGCGCGCAGGGAATCATCTAATGACAAACCGAATGCCACGGGTCCGCGGATGCGCTGATTTTGCAATGTGGAAAGTTCACTCGGCTGCAAAATCTCAGTAGGAACATCTTTCTGAAAAGCGGTTTCCGTGTCAGTGGGATTTGGAACTAAAAGCGTGTTGCGGTCCGACACTTTATCGCGATTGGCATTCGGGGTTGCACCGGAAGAAATTTCGCTCCCCACAATACCGCTCGTTAACACAGAGTCTTTCAAGCGCTGAATTTCCTCCGCACTTAATTCCGACAAGCGGCACACACCCGGATTGTTTGACGTGGCGGCTTGAAATGAAATAACCGTGTACGTGTCCGGGATACTTTTTTCCGCATCCGCTGGAGGGAGAGTGGGCAATGATTCAGGAGGAGAGTATGTGGTTGTGGTGGGCATCGCCACCGCTAAAGGGGATGTGAGGAGGAGGGTGAGATAAAACAGGGCAATGAATGGTGCACGCATCCCTGAAACTGCGAAAGGGGCCTATTTAAGTGTGCGCTTGAAAGGGCGAGAACGTGCCGGGGCCGCGTATTACAACCCAAAAAAGGCAAGGTAAACCAAACTCACCAAAATCCAGGGAAAAACACCTAAAACAAGAATGAAAACCAGTGCGGCGAGAAAACACGTGATGAAAATGCGCGGCCACACGCCCTTGACGCGTTTTTTTAATCCATCAAACACCGCGACACCGGCAAATGCAAAGGGGAGAATGAGGATAGCAAAAATGATTCCCGAAAAAAGAGATTGCAGCAGCGCCGAACCAATCGTGAAAAACAAATTAGGTTGATCGGCTTGAAACTCAGGAGAATTACGAATGGAAGGGGGAACTAAATTAATGTCCGTGGCACCAAACCCTGAAAAAATATTCATCACGTGAATGATAAAAAAAACGAGAGCAATGGTAGTGGTGAGTGTTGCGAGCGTGGCCCCCAACCATTTCCACCCATATTTTTTTTGAAAAAAATTAAACAAAAAAATAGAGGGAATAGTACAAAGGGTAAAAACCACTCCAAGTTGTATTCCCACCCAAACCCATGAAATGAATGCGGAAACCAACTCTGCGAGGACCATGACCCAGTAAAACGTGCGAAGAATAAAAAAGAGCCCTATGCTCCCATTCGAATGGCTGTCCTTTCTCCACTCCTCGATGTTGGAATCGCACTCCTCTTTATTGCCGGGAGCCCGAGCGTGGGATATGTTATTTTGCGCTCGACCATAGTTTCAAGCGCGTACTGGCACGGCTGGAAACGCCTCGCGGGAGCTACTGCCCTGGGTGGCGTGTGGTCGGTGAGCGTATTGAACGTATTTTCCCCCCTCGCCCAACAGACCATTTCAATCGTGCAATTGGTGGATTACGCCGCGTACGCGGGAGGGGGATTGTTTTTACTCACCGGATTGGTCTCGGTGACAAATCGCTTATTCATCTCGCGCGCGCTCTCTGCGTATTTCAACGCCCATCCCTCCTATGCGAATGCAAAATCATCTTCTTCCACACCTGCTTCCAACACGTTCAAACGACCGTCCATTCACGAAGGACCCAGCGGTCGAGCGTTTGTGGATGCGATGTACAAACCCTCACAACTCCGCGCACCGGTTTCCGCACCCTTGCCCGCGGAATTAGGGGAACCCACGCTTGAGAATGATGTGCTTTCTCTCTTGAAAGAAGAAAACCTCACGACTCAAACGCGGGCGAAACCAAAACCCACCTCAGGGGAAGTAGGAATAAGCGATTTACTCGGTGAACCACGCTCCGCGAAACGTTCTCCCATGCAGGATTTAGGAGAAATGGCTGGGTTTGAAGAAACACTCGCGCAACTCCAAAGGGATTTAAAGGACTTCAACGAGAACGTGACAAAGACCCACGTTCGCGTGAGAAAAAAAATGAGTGATGAAAAAAATGAGTGACGATTTGAGCAATGTTCCCCGGCGATTGCGCCGATTCTACCGACATGGTGAACCCGTGCCTGAACAGCTCAAGCCTGAAAATAATCCCCCGCGCGAAAGTGACACGCATGAAGAAGACGAGCCCTGGATGAAAAGCCAACCCCCGCGAAATGCTTCTCCGCAAAATAATTCACCCTCCTCGCGACGAAACGATCGACGCGCACGCGCAACAAACAATCCATCTTCTTCCGCTCCCGCCACCAATACTCCTTCCCCCGGATTATTCGGGCGTGTCCTCTCCAATGCCACCAAACCCGCTGTCACGCCCATGGACCACGCACTAGGTTTGCATGGAAAAGCCCAATTTGAGGAAAAACTTCCCCGCGCCAGCGAAGAAGCACTGGCCCAAAAACCAACTACCCCTTCTTCGTCTAGCGCTCCACTGCCCCGCACGGCAAAAGCACAGCAGGAAATACAATCCGCACTCAATGAGCTTCGTTCACTTGCCCAAAAAGATAACGACACTAAAAATGATTCCAAAAAAACAACCGTGTCACTCACGTCATTTCATTTCACTCCCGCGGGAGAAGCTCCGCGCGCGCCGAATGCCACTGAACAGCCTTCTCAAACCACCACATCCTCTCCTGAATCACCCGCGCTTTCTCCCCGCGAACGAGCCGAACAGCGGCGAATGAATAAGGGAAATGCTCCCGCGAGCTCGGCCACCGCGCCCGTGCCTTCTTCGCCAGGGAATAACACACCATCTTCCACCCCCGCTCACATTCGCCGGAGAATGGGACAAGTCGAATCATCTTCTACCCTGCCTGAATCAGCACGCGATAGTATGAGTGCGGAAAATGAATCTCCTTCCATGAAAGAAGATGAGGATTTCAAATCCCTCTTTGGAGAAACCAAAAAGAAAGACAAGAAAAAGAAAAAAGGAGACGATGATGAGGATTTTTCTCTCGACAGCGACGCGGATGATGACGGGGGAGAATTAGAATTGTTTGAAGACGAAAAATAGGGAATAAAATAGAAAATTAAATTATTGCATTTTTTTTTTGCGTTCACGGCACACTCGAATTCGTGCTCACAATATTGGACAAGTCAATCTTCGTGCACTTCAACAAATTCCACTCTGCATCCGGAATCGTGCTCGCCGTCCACATCGCCAACAACACGCCCGCGCGCACTTCACTTGTGTCTAGCGCGAGCAAGAATTGATTGCCAGTAAACTCCACCATATTCACGAGCGTTTGCGCCTGCACCGTGTTTCCCACGCGCAAAAATAATTTCTGCAGTGCATTATCACTCAACGCAGGATCGCAGAAAAACATTTCATGCGTTTCCGCAGGATTCACTTGCACGTTTCCAAATCTTCCCGCGTTGGTAGTATCAAAATTAGTTCGCCAAATCATCAAAAAAACATATTTTTGAGCCGTATTAATAGCAAGCAAATAATCCTGCGTATCCGCCACGGGACGCATCACGGCATACGTGGCGCGAGCAATACTACGTTTCGTATTATCGGAAAGCACTTTATCATCCGCATAATCCTCTTTCACCATCGCCATCAAATAATCCAATTCCAAATTGGGGTCGGGAGAGAGGGTGTTAATCGTGTTGTTGGCATCGCGGGGAGAAGACTGGTACATGATGGTTTTCAACGCTGAGGAAGCAAATTCAAAATTATCATTGCGATTAACTTGGTCGGCAATGCCCTTTCCATAATTGGCCGCAAACAAAAACAAAAAACCCGTGAGGGAGGAAATAATCACCAGAAGGAAAAGCGCATCCGTCACCGCGGCCTGCGCGCGCGAGGAAAAAACATTTCGTTTGGGAGAAAACTTTTTGCTCATTTTTTCACCACTACCCAGCTCTCCACGTCATAATCACTAATGTGCCCGGCACCACGGCGGTGGGAATTTCCAGTGCGATGGGGAGTGAGAGGACAATGTATTGGTTGTTTTGCAGCGCATCCCCCAATTCGAGCGAAGTGAAGGGCACGCTCAACGAGTTGGTGCACGAAAGGGGTTGCCCTCCAATGGAAAAAACATGGTCGGCAACAAAACTCAACTGGTGCGCATCCGGATTTTGCTGCGCGTCGCGCAAAATAGTATTCCATTGCGTCGACTCCACCACTGCGGCCACATATTCCAATCCGCGGACGCGCAATCCCTTGCACGCGGTGTCAAATTCTGAAAAAGACGAAAGATAACTATCCCCTTTCAACGAATTGGCAATGATAAGCGTGTCGCGGTCCGCGGCAAACGAGGCGGTGCGTTGATTATATTCATTCAGAGTAAATGTGAACGCGGAGAAAAAAGTAATCATGCCCACAATAATAGGAATCAAACTCGGAATATCATCTCCAATCGGACCCAAATACCCACGCGCGTTCAATCGCTTGTATTTCCGCTTGTTGAAAAAAGAATTTAGCATACGAAGGATTCTCCGAGCGTGGACAAATAATTATTCACCTGCGCTTTGGCACCCGTGCTCCCTGCACATGTGTCTCCCGCAGACGTAATGGCACACGGAAACAAGTAGAGGGTCGTTTTTCCCAGCTTGACACTTTTAACGGCATAAAATGCATTTGTGGGGGGAACTCCCTGCGGATCCAGCGTGAGTTCTTCTCCAGGTGTAAGTGTTGTGACATTTCCGCTGGACACATCCATAATTACTACTTCTGCTTGCGTGGCTAATGAGGATGCCGCGAGAATAGTGGTGGGTCTTCGCACATCACTCACGGAAAAAATGACCCGCGTTCCAGCTATTCCATTCGGGTCGGGAAATTGGGAAATTTTCATGGTGTAAAAAATATTATTCCCAAAACTCGCATACTTGTTGGGGATGGAGGTGGGTTTACTATCACATGTTGTGGGGGCGACAATCATTCCATTGAGCGTGTACGCGTACTTATCCAATTCCTGCTTCACTTCTCCTGCGAGAAAAATTCCGCCCACATTTAAGGTGAAAAAAGAAATAATGGAAAAAAGCGCCACGACTAAAATAAGCAAATTGATTTTGGAGAGGATGAATTCAATCACGCGCGTTCACCATCCCATCTCCCTAGTTTGTTTTCAAATACGCACACACAATGGGAACCGTTGATGTCAAGTCGCTCGCTTTGAGAAACGAATACGTGCCCTGTTGAATGGTTCCGCTCGTGTAATCCTGCAATTCCCATCCCTCGGCGCTTCGATCTGGGCATTGCGCACTACCCTGTGCGGGAAAAACCGTTGAGGGAGAAATGTCTACGCACTTGGTGTAGGTATCATTCTGCGCTTTGAATTGTAATAAGGAACAAATGCTCCGCGCGGACGAGCAATAACTCGAACACACATTGGGGTCGGTGGAATCAATGAGTTGGATGCACATAATGTCCGTGTTTCCCGAGAGTGCGGAAAAATTATCACAATCATTTATTTGCGCGGCACACCCTTCAAATGAAAAACGAAATTGCGTGGAACCTTTTCCCGTGGCCACATTTTGCAAATTCCGCGCCATGCCCTCGAGTTGGGAGTTAATCGTATTGGCACACGTCTGCTTTTGCAAATTAGAAATAGCTTGATAGCCCATGAATAACACGAAGCCCATGAGGATGACGGCAATGAGCAACTCAAAGGGGGCGCTCTCCTGGCCGCGACTATTCAAGCGAATGCGTTTCATACTCGCAAAAACCCTTCCGAGGATAAAAAGACGTTCGGCGGAGCGGCGTCTGTAGGCTTATATTCAAACAAACGGTAATCGTTTTCGTGCCCTCTCCCTATTCCTACTCTTCACTGACAAAGTTTGAAGCGTGCCCGCAAGCGTACGCACACAAGTATGTGTGGAAGACCAAAGTTCCCGAAGAAGAAGTGGTGGTGGATTTACCCATGGCGTGCGGGAGTATTGTTCACTCCGTGTTGGAGCACGCACATCGCACAATCTTGGACGCTCAACACGTTCCCACCCTCACCGATTTGAAAAATAAGCTCCCCGAACTCTGGAATGCTGCCCTCGCCGAATCGCCCATTCCTATTTCGGAAGAAGAGCTTGCTCCCTTTCTCCAGCGGAGCGCGGAAAACATTTCCTGGTATTATGACACTCACCTCTTGCAGGAAAAAGGCTCCACCATCGCAGTGGAAAAAAAACTCATGTACCCGCTCAACCCGCGCAGCAAACAATGGCTCATTGGTTTTGCGGACCGCATCTCCCAACCGGGAGAGGACTCGCTCATTATTCACGATTACAAAACCGGCACCCAAAAAATGGGGGAGAAAGCCCTTGCCAAAGATTTCCAAGCCATGCTGTATGGTGCCATGGTCGCACACACCTATTCTCCATTGTCTTCCATCGAACTTCATTGGCATTATCTCTCTCATGAAAAAACCGTTAAAGTAAAAATCGATCCCGAAAATGTTCGCACATCCGTTTCGCGGGCGCAAACCCTCGCAAATGCGATTGAATCCCACAAACAAATGGGGCTCTTTCCCGCAAAAGTTGGCTTTGCGTGTTCGCGTTGTGAGTACGTTAACGTGTGCCCGGCGCACAAAGCAAAATAACTTATACTTCCTGTTCCTATTTGGCGAATGAAATCTCCATTAAAGCGCGTCCGAATCCGATTGGCGACTGCATATTTGAAGCGAATCAAGCGAAAAACATCTCCCGCACTGGCAGCTAATAATGCGCGAATAAAAGAGTTAAATCGGAAACTACATGGGTATGGTAGTGATATTGGCGCGTTAACACTAGGTAAATCTGTTGGAATGAAGTTGCAGGTTCCGACACGACATGAAAAAGAATTTGCCGAACGTGGTGATTTAATCATGAAAATTGAAAGTCTTACCGTTGCCCGTGACAAAGCCCGCGCCCGCGCAAGGGCCATTGCAGGGAAGCCGCGTCGAAAATATGACGAATAATTTATT
>CAYZPC010000011.1:0-9827 GCA_964480705.1 uncultured archaeon
TAAATTAGTTCAATCTTTTGTTAATGGTGCAACTGTTTTAAACGAAGCCGGCGGGACTGCGTACAGTAATGTGCCAACCACTGCAAAAGTTGGGAATAAACTTTTTGTTGGGACTGCGGCTGGTTTTTTAGATGCGTCGAGATTTTTTGGCGTCAAATACGCACTTGAGTCAGGAGTGTTTGCTGGGCAATCTATCGCTGAAGGAAAAGACTATGATAGTTTATGGAAAAATGCTTTCGAGAAAGAATTAGTCGAATCATTCTACAGAAAGTTGGTTCTCGACTCAATGGTAAATGATGATTTGGAAAAATTGATTCTTGAAGATAAGTTACCCGTTCATAAGTATGATAAGTTTCCGAAATCAATTAGAGATACTTTGAGAAAAGTTGAAATTGGGAAGAATTTGCAAGAATGGCGTGAGCGCTATCGAATTGATAAACTATAAAAAACGTTTAAGGGTAACATTAAACGCTTGAGTAATTCGATTTGCCGTTTCTGAATAGAGAAATTGTTGATTTTCTTATTTCGTCCGCCAATTCTTTATTTTTTACAATGATAAGTTGAATCTTAACTTTTCGATTTACGAGTTCCGTAAGTCGTTTATAGTCCATTTTTTCAAAGCTTTTCGTGTCGTGGTAGAATTTCTCAACATCCTTCCAGAATGCAGCAGGATAGTATATGTTGCAAATATGGTCTCCTCGAATGATATAGTCGTGGTCGAGGGATATTTTGCTTCCTGTTTGGCATTGCTTTCCGACCTTGTTCAACCACGCGGCCAGTGCCTTATCCAAGGGGGTGTTGGCAGGGCATAAACTGTAGTATGTTCCCTTGAAATAGTTGTTTTGGAGGATGCCTACTTCCTCACTGCTTAATCCAACCACTGGCCATGCGTGCATCCAGTTACATACTCCTGCTTTGTTTTCTGGGTTTGGGTATTCCATGTCAAATCGAAAGGCGACAAATCGACCAACACTCATCCAGTTAGGCATAGTGAGTTGTATAATTTCTTTTTCAAAATCCAGGACTTGATTATTCGCATATGCCTGGCTAATTTGAGATGATAATTTAGTAATGTTTTGTATCCATTCCGGGTGTAGCTGATATCCTTCTTTAATTTTTTCAATGACTTTTTCATCTTCTAATTGAGCAGCTGCCTTGTGCACGGCTTGATATGTCACGTCCATTCCAAATTCTCGTTTGAGGGCATGGTCAAGTTGTTTGAGTGTGAGCGGCCACTGCTTGGATAGTTTTTGCACGAGGGCATTTTTTACGTTCCCGGGCTTTTGGTTTAACAAGTTCAAGCTTTCTTCATTTTGCATTGAATTCACACTCAATACATAATTGACTGTTCTTCGGGTATAAAAGCGCGGTTCTGTGCACTTACTATCCTGATTCATTGAGTATCAAATAGCTTGAGGCATTCATCTTCGTTTGGCAGCATTCCACAAAAATCGGGGCGTTTTTCCGCAATAATGTAGGTATGTGCACAGTTTACATCCCATTTTTCATTGTTTTTGCATTTTTCTGTCAAGTAGTAGTAATGCGTGCAGTTTTCCTTCATTCCTCCCGAAATTTGTTCGCAAACTGTCGGGTCACCAATTTTTTCGTAATAGCCCTGAATGCATGCATCGTCAACCGATGCGTGGAGGTAAGCGCATAACATTGGATTGTGTTCTTTGATCGCTGTTTCTTCTACACATTGAAAATTCCAGTTTGTTTTATTTAATTGAAAAACAAAATTATCATTAATCCAGTTTCCACTATCAAAACAATGTTTAATAGTTGCTGGAACGGATTGCACACAACCATTCAAGAAAAATAAAAGAATAAAGCACGTCAAAAAGCGTGCCTTATTGCTAGCAGTAATACGTGTGCCACCAGAAAACATACGGTCCCCACCACACTGCTGCTGGCCAGGTATATGAATATATTTCAGGATTTGGCTCGGGTGACTGAAATTTAAGTTTCCATATCGCTCCCGACTGGTATGGAATCGCTTGGCTTCTGAATACCCCTAAATTGCATCCGTTGGCGTAAATCCATTTAGTGAAGTCAACATTGCAGGGATTTCCATACCCACACCCTGGCGAATAGGTGTTATGATATCCCATTTGTCTTACGGCGTTGCTCGCTGTTGTAAGTGTGCTGTATTGAGTTGATGGGAATTGCCACCCGGGACAGTACGCCGGTGCCGTTGGTCCGCCTCCATTGCAGGCGAGTGAAATCGTTTGGATTTTCTTTTTTTCGCTGAAATTGAGCACTAGTGGTTTTTTAGAATACAAATTACCTTTTTCAGCTACTGAAGTGATCGATTTGGATTGGATTGAATTAATCAATTCTTTAGTCGTCGTTGCACCATTTTTTTGAACGGCTGCGAAAAAGGGTTCAAACACTTTCAAGTCTTCTTTATCTTGTAGAGTTTGAAAGGGTTGTTGATTTTTACTTACTGCATTTATTGTTGAATTATGGAATCGTTCATATATTTTTCCAATTTGTATCGTTTGTTCATTTAGCGTCTTACTCGCTGTTATTGAATCAAATTGAATTGTTTTATCTGAATTTAATTTCATGAATGGCTCTATTTTTGCCATAATTGAAATGATATCTGTCTGATTCGCTCTATTCTCCTGCATTGGTATTGCAAATGCGGTGGAAAACAAACTGAGAATCATTAACAATGTAAGTACATATTTCATAGTAATTCCTCCCTTTCCGCTCATGCAACCGAATTCATTAAATAGCTAGGGAAAATTTTTTCGCGTGCGAAAGCGTGTTCGTCATTTGTTTACAAAAACAATTTATAGTAGTGATTAAATTTTACATAATTATTTTTTTCGCAAAAATTGTTTCTTTCAAAGTCTCCGTTCCCTCATCACCAATTTATCTTTTTCTTTGAATCCTTTTTTTTCATAGAATTTGGTTAAGTGTTCTTTGGTTTCCCAACTCGTTAATCGAACGGTTTTCATTCCTTTTTCGCGTAAAATAGCCATGGCCTTTTCCAAGAGTGCGGTTCCAATTCCTTTTTTTTGGTGTTTTTCATCAACCGCGAGTGTTTCTAACCATCCTACCGTGGGTTTGTCCGCACTAATAGGAGCTTTGGCGATTTGAAAGCCAATTACTTTGTTGTTTTCTACTGCCACGAGAAAGGTTTCCTTATGGTATTGTTCCAAAAATTGCACGTACTCAATGGTCCAGCCCCAATCGAGTTTGTCCGGCCCTGCGAAGAATTTTGAGCCTAAATCAAATACGGCTTGAATGTCTTTTTTTTCAATGTTCCTTAATTGCATCGAATCGCTCTCGCTCATAGGAACTCTTTAATCTCCTTTAAAGTCTTCCCCGATAGCACGCCCCCGGCCAAGTGTTCGGTGTCGCTTATTTCCCTTGTTAAAAACGGGGCGGGTTGGAACGAGTTGAGAGTGTTTTCGTTATCAAATTCGACTTCCGCGATGATTAATCCATCGTGTTTTCCCCTGAACACATCAATTTCAATCGTGTGCCTTTCATACGGGTAATAGTAGCGTGTTTTTTCGATTCGCCGGGTGCTTTTCTCATAGAGGAAGGCAAATTCTTCCGGAGTAATATCAATGGTTTGCTCCACCATAATGTATTTTTCTCCCTCATTCTTGCGTGTTTTCTTAGTCAATTCAAACTTCTCTCCTATTTTTCGCGCGCGCAATTTAGCATGCGAAGAAACCTCCGGAATGTACACATCAATCATGTCCACATGCTTGCACGTGGATAAGTCCGGCAGCTGGTTGACTAGATAGCGTTTTTCGATTTCGAGCATTTGGGGAAGGTTGGTTGTTCGGTTTAAATAGCTATGGAAAATTATACGTTAAATTTTTTTTAAATAATAATTTAAGCTCAAGCGGTCTGTATGTCGTATGCTTCGAGTTGCTTTTACCGTCGCTAAAGAAGATTTACACTCTGGGGATCGTTTACGAGAAGCTAAGCGTTTAATTTTGAAAGCAAAAAAATTGAAAGCAGATATTATCTGTTTTGGTGAATGTTTTCCAGTTCAAACAAGCAACCCAGAAACGGAATTGAATGGGATTAGTTACTTACTTAATCTTTCAAAAAAAAATAAAGTGGCGATTATTTTTGGTGTTGGCACTCCAGAATACAATAAAGCAGTATTCGTTAATCGCGGTAACATTATTGGGGAGCAGTTGAAGGGTCATTTTTTTGCTAACGAAAAAAGAAAAGAACGTGCAACAAATTATGAGATATTTCCTTTTAAAAAATGGAAAATAGGGATGTTGGTCTGCTACGACTTGTTTTTTCCTGAACCAACAAGGAGCCTTCAGATACACGGTGCGGACATAGTATTCTGTCCAGCGCACGCTTTCATTGGCCAAAGTTTTTGGAAGTCACTCGCCACTATTCGCAGTATGGAGAACCAAATCCCAGTAGTTTTAAGTGGAACAGTACAAAAAAAATTAAATATGAAAGGACCAGGAGTAGCAGCTACTCCAAATAGTGAATCTAAGGAAATTATTGGAAATGTCGAATTAATGTTAATTGAAGTGGATTTAACCTATTGGAAAAAACTGAGATCCCAGCAATCAAACTCACTCATTAACGCATGGGCACACATAAAAAAGTCAATAAACGGACCATTTGTGAAAGATATAAATAAGGAGTTCTTACGCAGGCATGCCGATGACCTTCGTTTTCTTTATAAATGAACTAACTTTCTGTATTTTTTTGACATATGTTTAAAATTGGGTTTGGAAGAGGCTAATTCAGGTGGTTATATTATGAAAGTGCCAGAAGTCGATGTTGGAACGTACGAGAAGCCCGTGATTGAAGAAATTCAAAATCCACACGCTCAGGGTTTTTGTCGAGAGATGTGGGGCGAAGGTTCTACCTAAACTGGAGTGGTTTAATTGAAATTTAATACTCAAAGGTTTTATTTGCGAGAGGAGCCTTTTGGCGGAATTTTGTTTGACAAGCAGAAGGACAAGGTATTCGCTCTGAATAAAACTAGTTATCTTATTTGCAATCAGTTATCAGATGGGAGAAGTATCAAACAGATAAATGAGTTTTTTAAGAAAAAATTCAAAGTAAATGCTTCAAAAGATGTTGCTGACACTTGTACAGTGCTTTTTGAAATGAATGTGGTTACAAAATGATCACTCCAAAAATGTTATCTGCCCCCATTGAAGTCGATATAGACATAACAAATCGCTGTAATCTTGAATGCTATTTTTGCAGAACTAGTAAAGATACAACTGATGAATTAACTGATAAAGAACTTAACAAATTAGTTGACGGATTGATCAATCTCAAGATTGCCAAACTTGTTATTAGTGGCGGTGAACCTTTATTACGAAAAGCAACACTTGATGTTGTAGAAAAAATGTCTCAAAATAACATTAAAGTGTTGATTAGAACTAACTTAACTATTCTGCCAGATTTAACTGTTATTCGGTTAAAAAACGCAGGGATAAAGCGCATATATACAAGTTTAGATGGGCCCGAAAAGATTCACGATGAAATTCGGGGTCCGAATAAATTCAATTTGCTTGCTAAGAATATACAAAAGTTACGTAACAATAAAATTAAGGTTTCAGCAAACATGACTGTTGTTAAAACAAATGCAGATTATATTCTCGAAACTATTGAAGCAGCACATTCAATTGGCGTGAGTACGTTTGCTATCAATTGTTTTATTCCGGTTAAAAATGAAACTACTGAATTTGAGGTAAGTCAACAGAAGATTACACAAATAGCAGAAAATATTATTTCTATAAAAGAAAAGTACTCCTCGATGAATATTGTATTCAATATTCCATTTTTAACTAACGATTATTATAACAAAAAACCACTTGAATTACAAAGTGCCTTTGGTGGATGTAAATGCGGGAGAACAAAAATTAGTATTATGGCCAATGGCGACATTGTTGGCTGCAAAATGCTTCCTTCATTAATTGAGGGAAATGTAAGAACGGATTCAATAAAAGATATATGGAATAGCCCGTCAAAACTAACACCATTTAGAAATCTAAAAGTTCTGCCTGAATGCAAAAACTGTAATCTAGTACAATCTTGCAGAGGTGGCTGTAAGGCATATACTTACTCACTGCTTCAGTCTTTCGAACATCGTGACCCTCGCTGTAAAATGGTGATTAATTGAATTATTTGTTTGTTACTGGTAAGATAACGCCAGAACTTGGTGGATTAGAATCAAGGTCTTCAGTCATGATTAACGAGATATCAAAATACCATCAAGTTACCGTAGTTTGTCGCTCTCCAATTCAATCAATTCAAAAAGCAGGCAATGTAACTTATTATTTTTGTGAAAGTAGGGGGATCCAGGAAGTAACCGCGGCCGAACTACTGTCAAAAAATAATTATGACTGCACCTATGTTGCAGATATTCGTTTAGCTGGTTTTTGTTTGTATCGGATGTTCAAAAGAAAGAATGCGGGAATATTTTCTGCGGCTATTGCTTCTTTACATAGCTTTTCAAATAAAATAGTTGCTCAGCCAGAAATTGCTTTTTTAGGAAAAGAAGAGGAAAAGTTAATTCCGCATATATTAAAGGAAGGCGAGTTGGATTTTTTACATGTTTCATCAAATAGTGCAAAGAAACTTTTCAAAAATAACTTTTCTTCCAAAGAAAAAATTTTAATTAAAAATATTGGAATTCCTATCGAAAAGTTTGCTGAGATTAATATCTTAAGTAACACTCGCGAAGTTTTACTTGCATCAAGAAATGCTCCGAGAAAGAGACTAAATTTAGTTGAAGAAATTGCCAGAAAAAATAAGAAATTAATTTTTAAAGTATGCGGCCAAGGAACTAAAATTGAGTCTACTCTTTCAAATATAAAATCAATGGGGTTGCTTTCAAAACCTGAGCTTTTTCGCGAAATGCAAAAAAGCGATTACACCTTAAGTTTATCAGTGCATGAAGTTTTCGCAAATACACTGACTGAAGCATGTTGTTTTGGAAGCATACCATTATTTCCAAAAATTGACCCGATTCAGACAGAGCTTTTTGGAAAAATTGGTAAGGGCTTTAATGAATTAGATTTTTTTTCGATTCAGCAAAAAGTGTTGCAAGAAAATATTCTGGAAAGACGAAAAAAAGTTTATGATTATGCCGTAAAAAATTTTAATGCTACTAATAATGTTGCCTCGTTATTCGACGAAATGCGCGTCTGGTAAACTGGTTTTCAAAATTTTATTAGCAACGGCATACTTCGATATTTTAGTATTTTTCACTTTCTTTTTTATTTTATTAAGATTGATTAGTGCATCAAAAATATTTTTAGTATCGATTCTATCCTCATCCAAAATAATAGCATTTAAATAATTTTTAAATATCTTTACTCTGTCAACTTGTTCTTTAGATGGATCTGATCGTGGAATAATAATTGCCTTTGAACCAGTTAACAATAGTTCTGAAATAGTATTGTATCCCGCTTTGCAAAATACGACATCTGCGGCGTATATGTAATCAACGAGGTTTGCAGTGAATGGTAGTATTCTGCAGTTTTTTTGTTCAATTCCCGAATCAAATTCTTGATAAGGATCTGAAAAAATAAGTATTTTTGCATTTTTTCTAAACTGTCGGATTCCTTGAATTATTTTTTTAAGAATTTGATCATTATTATGTCCTCTTCCAATTGAAATAACTGCTAAGAAATCACTTTCTTTATATCCAATTTGTTTTCTAAAAAATGTTTTTTCTGGTAATTCTTCATGCGATTTGATGCAAGTTCTTCCGATAAACTTAAGTCTATTTTTCAACACAGGCAATAAACTGTTATTAATTCCAATTTTTTTATCATCTGCAACAAAAAAGTAATCAAAAGCATCTAGGAGATATGTGTTTTTTGTCTGATTAAATAAAGCGCTCGATGCTGCAATCCCCCTAGTAACCAGAACAATTTTTGAATCGATTTTTCTTTTTAATTTTTGTTTTAAAATTGGTTTTAGTTCGCCAATCAACCCAAATGGAGAATGTTCAATAATAAATATGTCTGGCTTAAATCTTTTAAGTAAAGTGTTGGTTATCTCGTATCGAAGTTTGAATACTTCTTTATTAGTTAACGATAAATACTTTGGAATTATTTCCCAAAACTTTTCATGAATAAAACTTTTCATTGAGGGTATTTTTACCGTTTCAATATTATTCTGTAAAAATATTTGCGGTAGGGAAGATCCTGTCACGACAATCAAGTCAACTGCGGGGTATTTTTTTTTAATCGCTGTACATATCGATAATGTCCTGATTGTGTGTCCAACTCCAAATGAATTATGCGAATAATAAAGAATTCTTTTGCTGATATTTTTAGGCATATTGGTTCCTTTCATCGATAAGATATTTTACTTTATTAGTTGACGTTGTGATTTTTTTAAAGTCTTTATGAAATATTAATTCAATCGTTAGCGGCACGTTGGATAATTCGTCCATAATATTTATTTTTTTTCTAATTAATTTTACGTCTAAATGTAATTGTACGGTGTCTATATTGTTTTTTTGATTAATTATAAAATAAAAATCTGAGGAATAATTTAATATTTTATTTATCATTTCTGTTTTAGAAATCAAAACTCCTCGAATCTTTATCAAATCATCATTTCGGGATAAAATTTTGAACTGTGAGACCATACCTTCATTATTTTCTTTTATAACTTCAACAACGTCGCCCGTCTTATACCGTATTATTGGTTGAGATAAATTTGATAAATCGGTGACTAATAGCGAAGAATTTTGGTTTTCGACAATTATATTTTCTTCGATAACTTCAATGATGTCCAAATTTTTACGTGAGACTCCTATAGCTGGACACTCTGTTAATCCAAAATGATTGAATACTTCAATATTACATTCTTTAAATTGATTAATAAATTGTGGAAAAAGTTTTTCGCCGGCAACTATTATTTTTTCAGGATAATTTATTGGTTTTACTTCTTTTAATATTCCAATTGCATAACTTGGTAAAGAGAACCATGTCGTTGGTTTTATTTTATTAATTACTGCAATAATCTTTTCTTTCGAATAAGTATTTGGACCACCCAGTGGAATAATCGGCACTTTCATTTTATTGCAGGCTCTTTCATACATGCTCCCCGGAATGTATCCGCCGTATGCGAATAGGTTTAATGCGATGTCTTTTGTGTTTACATTTGAGTAATTGATTGATTTAATAGTTCTTTTGATAAATGAATTCACTGCTTCTCTCGAATAATAAATGTGAAGTGGTTTTCCAGTGGATCCGCTAGTTACTCTCATTTCAAAAAATTTTGGTGGCTTTTTTATAAATAGTTTTTTTTTAGAAGACGGTTCAATTTTTTTCCAATCTTCGCTGCTGGAGATTCTTTCGATTGAATAATTCATTAAAATTTTATTGGCTTTTGTTAAAGGAAATTTCATTATATCGCTCCATCGTTTTTTTCAAATAGTCCTCGAAAACTTTTTACTGTTAAGTTTTCAACAAAGTCCCTATTCAATTCGTTCGTTTTATTAGTTACTTGGTCATGTTTTCTTTCTTTAATTCTATTCAACACTTTATTTGGGACTACTGTTTCCAAATTCGCTGTTAATGTTAATTGGCGGATGCTGCCAAATAACCCCTCTGCAAATGAAATTAACCAGTCCGTTTTATTCCATTCAGATGTTTTTTCTGTTATTATTTTTATTTCATTTGTGATATATTCAAGTAATTCATTTAACTCTTCTTCAGTTTCCAATAATTCTTCATTAAGTTTTATGGCAAAACACTCTTTATGCCCTGAATTTATTTCATGATTAAAGAAATCAAACTCTGAAAGTGTTGATTGTTGTTCAAAAATCTGCAATTTATTTATCTTTT
>CAYZPC010000011.1:9837-37386 GCA_964480705.1 uncultured archaeon
CCTTGACCTATGGTGGTGTTGCGTTGGCTCGTAATTTATCTTTTTTAGCTCCAATCCTTTTGGGGATTCTGTTGTATAAAAGTCTCTTATAACAATATTTTTATCATATGGGCCGTGGAATTCGTGTCCGAGTCTCATTATTGTCGGATGAACTATTTCCAGATATATTAGCATTGTTGCCACAATTTTATTTTCAATAAATACTTTTTGTTTATGAAAATTCAATGGTGGAATTACTTGTTCTTCATTTAACTGATTGTAAAATGGTGACTTTTTGAAATAATCAAAGTAAGTAATTAAATCGTTAGCTAACTCGACTCTTTGTTCTGTTGATAAACTCTTTCTAGAGCCCTGAAAATACATAAATAAATTTGTTATTTTTGATGGGTGTCCAAACATTTTGGAAATTTCTCGCAGGGTATAATTTTTTTTAAGTTTTGAATTAGCGGTATATAAAGTTACCATGAACTCCGGTCCGCAGTATGATACTCCCTCGTTAAAAGTAAATGGCCAAATATCTGTACTTGTTTTATTGGCGTGTAGCCTAGCTAAATCAGAACCAATAATTTTACACCATTGGGTAATTTTGTCATTCAATGGTTATTTCTCCTTTGTCTGCGTTTACTGAAATAATTGCTCCTTCTTTTAAATTTGAAAAAGCATTCTTTACATTGAGAATACACGGCGTCCCTATTTCTCTTGAAATTATTGCCAAATGAGATAGTTGTCCACCGACTTCACTGACAATTGCCCCTGCTTTCAAAAATGCTAATCCAAATAATGGCGAGTTATCCTTAACCACCACAATACTTGAAGGTTCAACTTTATACAATTTGTTGATATTGTCGACGTGTATGACTTTCCCAGTAAATTTTCCGCTAGAAGCTGGTGTGCCTCGGTAGATCATTCTAGAAAAATGCACGTGTTATAATAAAACAGTATCTAAAATTTATGCGCTATACTGGTCATTATTTATAAGTCAATATTCATTTGTTACTTATGGCTAGGGATCGCGGCATTGAAGACATAGAGAGCAGAAATGGTAATTTGCTTGAATTGGTATCACAAACTATTCAGAAAAAAAATAGGGTTAGAATACTTGAAGCAGGTTGCGGCCATGGTGTTGCGATGATGGGTTTAATTAAACGATTCGGTGCAAGTGTTGAAGTTATTGGATTTAATCTTAATAGGCGACACGGCACTGTCAGTTTAATGAAAAGTCAAGCAGTAAAAAAGGGATTGTTTACTGCGACAGAATTGAAAGATATTAAGCTTCCGCAAATTGTCTACTGTGATGCCAGTAGTAAATTACCATTTCCATCTAACTATTTTGATTTCATATATAGTCAATCAGCTGTATATTTATTTGATGATAAAATAAATTTTTTCCAAGAATGTAATCGCATATTGACCGTGGGCGGAATTGCGAGACTCTCTCCTGGTTTTGGCTCATTGCCAGCCCCAAAAGGAAATAGGGGGAATCCCACCGGTATAGAAATATGGGATAATGGGGCAATAGTTAGTGCGCGAGGTTACATTGGAAAATTGCCCGGGGTAAGTATTGTTAACGCTCCAACTGGAGTGCACTATTTACAAATTACTAAAACAAAAAAATTGAATTTTAAATTGCGTTTCGTGACTGCTATTGATTACAATTATATTTGGAGTGAATGGGCTGGTGTGAAGAGTATCTATACCACTCAATTAGATTTCAGACCACATTGGAAGTAGTTAGTATAATTTATATTACTTTATCGCAGTGATTGGTCGGCACTGCATGATGTAAATTTTATTGCCTGCAACCCCCCACTCGATGTCGACTGGATATCCAAAATACTTTTCGAGTGATCTTGTAGTGGCCCCAATTTCTATAACAATTTTTTCATCGATTTTATTATTTTCTATTTTTTTCCAATAATTATTTCCTTTTTTGTTTAGATACATTCCAATATTTTGTGAGCTTGGACGATATTCAGTGATTAATAATTTTTTTTTATCTAAGTGATATGCATCTGGTGTTATTTTTCCTGAAACAATTGCCTCTCCAAGACCCATTCCTACTTCAATAATAATCTGATTTTTGTTCAAAGTTACCGGGTTAATGGAAAATGATACTCCTGAATATCTACTTTGTATCATCTTTTGGACGATTACTGCTATGGAAATATTTACGTTATCTGCGCCTCGTAAGTGTCTGTACTGTAGTGCCCGCGAAGAGTAAAGCGACGCCCAACATTTTTTTATGTTGTCGAATAATGTTTCTTGATTGGTATTCAAAAAGGTTTCAAGTTGTCCTGCCCATGCATCATTGAGTCCATCTTCCATCGTTGCAGATGATCGTACTGCAACAAAATGCATCTTTTGTCTTCTATATTCATTATTTATCGCAAGTTCAATATATTTAGGTATTTCACTGTCAACAATAATTTTTGTAATCCGTTTTGATATTTTTGCAAAGTTTTGATAGTCTGCGCTGGCCATTTTATCAGTAATACTATTTATTTTTTCAATATTTTTTCCCAATACTTTTTCAAACGTGCTAGATAAAATTACAAAACCATCTGGAACATTTTCATTTAACTTGGACACTTCGCCTAAATTAGTCGCTTTTCCACCAACAAGAGAAATATCTTTCAAACATATTTTTTTCAAATTTTTTATATACTTCATATCTTTTTACGACATTTAGTCAATTTATTGCTATCCTTTCAGTTGATTCTTCAGTCCACCAAATGCCTTTCTTCCACTTTCGATATGAACGCCGCGACGATGGCAATTATTCCAAGAATGATGAACGTGTTGGGCACGTTCCACCCGGCGAGTTTTCCTACGATTAAGTTAGCAATCACAATCGCGAGCGTGCGGAGCATGTTCACTCCCGACATGATCGTGGCGCGCTTCTCGGAGGGAATGTATTTTTGCATGTAACTCGACATGAGGGGTTTGCGCGTGAGTCCAATGGCGCCGCCTAAAATAATGGCCAAAATCATGAGGGGAATGAAGGTACTTACTCCCGCGAGGATGAACATGATTCCTGTGGCTAAAGATGTTCCAAATAACAGTCTTTTTTTGCTTCCTAATTTTTTTTCAATGTAAGGGTAGAGTTGTAAGAGTGCAATTTCCGCCGCTACCAGCGCGGCTTGCACGAATCCAAACCAGAGGATGGGTATCTTGTTTAACGTTAAGAGGGGCTGGAATAGCCATATCATGAAGTATCCTATCGTGGCAATAATGACCATATCCGCGGCGAGGACCTTCAGCACGTGGTGCGTGCGCAGGTATCCTATTCCCTCTCGGATAGTGCGAAAGTAGTCGGGTTTCTGCTTCGGACTATGAATAGGGGGTTCTTTGAGGGTGAGGGCTACGATAAACGCCAGCGCGAACGATGCAGCCGCTAGAAAATAGGGTGTGGTGATGCCAAACGTGTACGCTGCCCACCCTCCAATGGGGGCGCTGACCATGATTCCCACTAAGTGGATGCTTTCTTGGTTGGAAAACACTTTTTTGGATGTGTGTTCGGTTTTCGTCTCTTTCAACGAATCATAGAGAATGGCTTCGTCCGCTCCTGAATAGAAAGCGCTCGACATCGCCCACAAAAATTCGGCAATTAAGAAAAATTCGAAGCGCGGCTCGTAAACGTATAACAACGCTCCAAACACATTGATGAACGCCCCTAAAATAAGCGAATTTTTTCTTCCAAAACGATCGGCAAATGCTCCGGTGGGAACCTCTAAGACAAATATCCAGAACATGAACCATGCTTGCAAAAAGAATATTTGTTCAAAGTTTAGTTTTCCCCATTCCGTGAAAAAAGGAATGAGCACCGCGCCGAAAAAAGATAGTCCCTTGAGTAATTCAAATGCGTAAATCTTCCAGACGTTGGAATAATAATTCACGGGGGCTAGGACCATGTTTCAATCAGATTCTTACTGTTTTTATTGGGCGCTCTGCAACAGGTTGTTGTTTGTCCAATTTTTTTCCAAAGAATCCTTTTTGCCGTAGCGCTTCATGAAGGATGAGGGGTATTGCCGTTCGTAGAATGTAAAATCGGGTGGGGTGCAACATGGGTATGCGAATAATGTGATCCATTGCAGCCATTTTCTTTTTGCTCAACCCCCCAACTTCGGTTCCGAATACTAAAACATGTTTTCCTTTTGACAAGTCGGTTTGGTAAATGGATTCCCCTTCATTTGGGGACGTTCCAACAACAGTGTATCCGTTTAATTTGGCTTCGTTGATTTGTTCGAAGAAATCGGGATGATAGTTAACGTTTGCCACTGCGGTGTTTTGCCGGTAGCCCGGCATCCATGATTCGATTTGCCCCACCACTTTGGGATGGTCATGCGTAATGGAGTTTCCAGTAATGCTGACATGGCGGCCAGTGGCAATGGCTACATGTATTAATTCCGCCATGTCTCGCGGGTCGCGAATCGTGTCAACGAGGATGTGAACATCATTTTTGGTTGCCATTGCGAATCCACTCGTTAATTATTGGCGCGAACTCTTTCATCGTTTGCTTCGCGCTTTCTTTTTGATTTTCAATCGTTAGTTTTTCCACTACTTTTTCGAGCGGCACCCAGGCGATTTCTTGGTTTTCCTCCAGGTTGAATTTTGCTTCGTTTGGTTTTGGACAGTAAATTAATACAGGGATAATTTCTGCCCCTCCTTCGTATCCTTTCACAATAAACTGGTGCGGAACATTGTGTTTTTTGGGAGAAACATGCACTATTTGAATGGTTTTCAAATTGGTTTCTTCTTCCAATTCCCTTCGCGCCGCATCTTCTGCTTTTTCATGGATGCGCCATTTGATTCCTCCTTGGGGGATGAGCCAATATTCGGGCAGCGTTTCCTGGTTCATGCTTTTTCGTTTCAAATTGATTCGATTGGTTTCGTTCACGAGAAGAATTTCTTTTTTGGAATTAAACGCCCACATTTGCACGGTGGGTCGGAATGCGGAGCGTGTAAATGTTCCCACTTCTTTCACACGCTTTTCAACTATTGGCGCGAATTCTTTCCACGTTTTTTTCGCAACCATTTTTTGATTCAAAAATTTGAATCGTTCCATAGCTTCATCAAACGTCATCCATTCCACGGCCTTTATTCCTTCCGCGGGATTGGGTTTAACCTCTTCCGGTTTGGGCAAGTATACGAGGTAAACGCTTTGTTCTTGTCCGCGGTATGTTCGTGTTCGTGAAAGAGACGGGGGCCAATTGTATCGGTTTGTTTCGCTTGATTTTCCAATAATTTGAAACGTGTGCACGTGCAATTCTTCCATTAATTCGCGTTGGATTGTTTCTTCATTCGTTTCATTTCCTTCTTTTCCTCCTTGGGGGAATTTCCAGTATATTTCATCTTCTTTGCTTTCGTCTAAGATGAGTATTTTTCCGTCGTTTCTAAAGCACCAGAATTGGACGTTTTGGCGGTACGGCCGTTGCAACAGAGGTTGGATAAACGCCACGACGCGTTGGATGATTTGGTCTTCCTCCTTCGGCCGGCTTTCAGGGAGTTGTGCGAGGGGGAACCATTTGTATTCGTGTATTTCTTTTTCAGCAATTGTGAGCGGAGTGTCGATTGGGATGGTGGTGACGAATACTGTGAATTGTTTGGTATCCATGTGAATATCAAATTCGCTTAATGGTAAAACGTGGCCAGCATTTTGTTCCACGCCAATTTCTTCGCGCATTTCTCGTACGGCTGTTTCAAGGGGTGTTTCATTTCCATCTGATTTTCCAGCCACATATCCCCAGTCAAAACCAAACGTGTTTTTGACGCGTCGGAGCATGAGTAACTGTTCAAAATTCGGGTCGAAGATTAATACGATTGAAGTGGGGTGGCTCATTCAGACCTTATTTTTCGTCTGGTTTTTATCTATACGTTAAATTTTGCCCTTTTGGCATCTTTCAACATATACGTATATATTCTAAGTTGTACGTATATATGTATGGGCCATATGACACTCTCCTTGAGCGAAGAGAAGGAATCCGCATTGCGTGCATTGGCGAAGCAAAAGTATGGTGATTCTAAGGGCGCCCTTTCCCAGACGGTGGAGGATTTGCTTTCATTGGAAGAGCGGGAAGTACATCGGCGGATTGCTGTCCAAAAGCTTTTAGCCCTTGGTGAAAAGGGTTTTCTCATGGGCAAACTAAAAATAAAGCACCGCTCGGAACTGTATGATCGAAAAGTCAAGTTTGATTGATTCAAACATTTGGATATATTTTTTGGACGCGTCGGAAGGAGCGAAGCATGCGAAAGCGTTGGCGTTTGTTCGCGAGCGCTTGTTGAATAATGACTCGTGTGTGAGTGTCCAGAATTTAGTTGAATTGTATTCGAATATTACACAATTTATTGATTCTCCTATCTCAATTGAGGATGCCCGAACAGCATTGCGTCAAATTACTGATTCCACGTCCGTTTTTTCATATTCTCCGGAAACGATTATTGACGCTACTACTATTCAGCAAAAGTATCGCATTCATTTTTGGGACGCATTATTGTGCGCCACGATGCGTGAGAATGGAATTACAACCATTTACACGGAAGACGTGAAGGATTTTGCTAAAATTCCTTGGTTGAATGTGATTAATCCGCTGGCGTAATTGGCTAGAGTATTTTTTTGATTTCGATTAATTTGGAGATAATATAATCCGGTTTCATTTCCATTCCTATTTCTCGTTTATATCGATCAAACAAGCACGTTTTCATTCCTATTTTTCCAGCCATCATATCCCCAGGCATGTCGCCCACCATTAGGCATTCCTCCGGTTTGAGTTGCAATTCTTCTAAGGCTTTTTTGAACGGAATTAAATCGGACTTTTTGCTCTTGACTTCATGTGATACGATGATTGTTTTGAAATAGTGTTTCCTTCCAATGAGTTCTACCCATTTTTTGGAGATGGAACTACTTGCATCGGTGACAATGCCTAAAACATATCCTTTCTCGTGTAAATAATCTAGGATTTCAAGCGCGCGTGGCATAATGGCTTCTTTTTGGATACTTTTTTCCTGTGTTTGCTGGTATGCCTCACTCATTTCGTGGGCAATTTTTTCATTCCACGGAATATGCAATATTTTCATGACCTCTTTTTGATAATAAAGCGGCTCATCTTTTTTGGAGTAATCTTTTGTTTGCGAACTTATTTGTCGGGCGGCTTCTAAATACTGTTCTCGCGTCACGCGGATATGATGTTTCTGTAGCACGCTCCATTCGGGCAGTTTTTCTAACTGTATTCCATACGCTTTGTCCAAGTCGATGAGCGTATTTCCAATATCGAAAAGCACGGCCTTAATCATGTTTTTTTCCTTCAATCTTTTTCACAATTTCTTTCACGTCTTGCAGGGAGTTGATTCGGTATCTTGGAAACCTTCCCTCCGCGCGCATTTCCTTGACGCGTTGCGGAGAGTAATGAAATATATTGATTTCAAACACTGCGGCCGGGATGCCTATTTTTTGGCATGCCGTGTCTTCGTGAACGCTGTCTCCCACCATGAGGCATTCTTCCGGTTTTACTTCCGGGTGTCGCTCGAAAAATACCTTGAATGGGGTGAGTTCGCTTTTCAGTCCGCGTACCGCATCACTCACGATGATTTCGTCGAAGTATTGGTGTATTCCAAATTCTTTCAAGTTTTTTTCCGGCCCTTCCGAGTGGGCGTTGGAGATGAGTGCGACGTGATATCCATTTTTTTTCAACCATTTCAAAAGTTTTTTAGCGTGCGGAGCGAGTTGGGGTTTCATTTTTTTATGATTATACTTGTGGTGCATTACTTTTTGGTGCATGATTTCATCGTATGGGTACCCAAAGTGTTCCGCGAGTAGTTTTTCGGTGCTCGCTCCTTCAGGTTTGGGCTGGTTGAATGGGTGTGCTAATCGTGCTTCGGCTAGTTTTTCATAAAATGCTTCTCGGTCTATTTTCATTCCATTTTGGTTGAATATTTTCCACATTATTTTGTTATCGTATTGGAATCGGTGCGCGTGGTGAACCATTGCTAATGTATCGTACATGTCGAAGAAGACCCATTTGAGGGAGTGCATACGCTATAGTGGGTGAACGCGGGTTTTTAGGTATATGGAGAATTTTCACCCTTTTCCATCGTGCTTCAACAAGCCTTTTTTCCATACATACTGTTGAATGAAGAATAGTGCTACTGCCCAAATGAGCAGGGTGATTAATGAAGGCGTGAACTGCGTTAGTGGCACTTGTCCTAATATGAGTTGTGCAGGAATTCCTGCCTGGTGTTGGAAGGGGAGAATTTGAGCGGCGGATTGGAGTCCGAACGGTAATATGGATACTGGAATTATTGCTCCTGAAAATAGCCATATCATTAGATTCACATAGTGTCTCAATCCCCACACTTCTTCCAGCCAGAACGTGAGCAGGCCAATGATGTAGTATAATTGGAACGTTACCACAAATCCAGTTAGGACGAGGATGAATGCAAGGGCGATAGTGAGCGGATTAATCGTGTAATTAGTTAGTGTGAGCGTTGGAACAATGATGATGAATGGGAGCGCCATTACTGCTTGCATAAATACTTTGGCCGAGCGGAATGAAAACATGTACAAGATGAAATGAATGGGTTTCGTGATGTTGGTGATGAAGTTTCCTTTTTGTATTTTTTCAGATACTGCTCCGGCTGTTCCGGAGTGGTTTCCTATTCGTCGGAAGCACAGTGTGAGGAAAAAATACGTGATGAGGGTGGGAAAGCTCATGTCAGCGAAGGATGGGTTGTATTGGTAGACCATGCTGTACAGGAAATAGTACACAACCATTGTGAATGGAAAACTGGCCCAATTGGCGAGTAATTCCGAGGGGTATGCGATGTAGTCGCGCAGCTGCATGGTGAAAAACCCCCAGTATTTTTTGCTACCCCCCATGTGCTTCATAGCGTTTCACTCCTTTGTTCCAGATGACGGTGAATGCAATCCAATTGAGTGCGATGATTCCCATTCCAACCAGTATCCATTGCCCCATTTCGTAAAGGGATATTTTTCCGAGTAATCCCATCGCGGGGAGAGTATGGGCGAATAGGAAAGGGATGGTCACAGCGAGGATAGCTTGGAGTTGCCAGGGGAAAATGGTTTGGGGGAATTGGTCGAATTCCATTCCGGCTTCAAAGAATGATTCGATGAATTCAATTCTTCCCAGCCAGAAGGATGTGCTTGCAAGGATGAGTGAAAAAAGGGTGGAAATGACGATGGCGATTCCGAGCAGGATAATTCCGAATAGAAACGCGGGTTGGAGGAGGTTGATGCCAAAGAGTAGTTGGCTCATGATTAACCCGCCTATGCCAAAGAGGTATCCTCCGAATGACATTCCCATTCGCTCTCCCATAACCATAAACCATACATCCGTGGGTCGGCAGAGGTGTTTGTCTATTCTTCCTTCATGGATGTTTTTCCATGAGCTGAGGGATCCCCACATGAAGGTGAATAATAATGAGAGGAAAATGTTTTCGAACGAATAAAGTACAATAAGCGATTGCATGTCCCATCCTGGGATGTTTCCATTGGCTCCAAGGATGGCTTGCCACATGATGAAGAAGAAGCCGAATTCTAGTATTCTTCCCACAATGTCAAAGTACATGTGAATGCGGTACTGCATGTATGCTTGAACATGGAGTCGTATGAACTCGCGCAGGAGTTTAATGTTTTTGATTATTTTTGGTTTCATAAATTTTCCTAACAACCTCCTCGAGAGTTGGTTCGTGGACTTCAAAGTGATTTATTTCGCAGCAGTCGAATAGTTCATCTAACATTTTTTTTGGGGAGTATTTTGTTCGGTCGAATGTTATTTCGAATGATTGTTCATTTTGCACCACGCGGTGTGGTTCAATGATTTTAGATAATTTTTTTGGGTTAGTAACTTTATTCATTTCGAATAATATGGTGTTTTCCTGGATGAATCGTTTGCGCACATCTTCAAGTGTTCCATCATAAATAATTTTTCCCTCATTTAGAATCAATATTCGATGGGCTAACGCTTCAATATCATTCATATCGTGCGTGGTCAAAATGATGGTTGTTTTTTCTTTTTCATTGATTTCACGGATTGCGTCGCGCAAGCGTTGTTTGGCTATAACATCTAATCCGATGGTTGGTTCGTCGAGGAATAATACTTTTGGTTTGTGGATGAGAGATGCGACTAATTCGCAGCGCATGCGCTGTCCGAGTGATAATTTGCGCGTGGGTGTGTGCATGAATTCAGTAATTTCAAATAAATTTACGAGGTAGTGCAGTCTTTCTTGGTAGGTGTTTTCGTCCATTTCGTATACTTCTTTGTACAACCGGAATGATTCGTAGGGGGCAATGTCCCACCACAATAATGATTTTTGTCCGAATACTACACCGATATTGTATGTGTATTCATATCGTTTTTCCCAGGGTGTGAATCCGAGGACATTTACTTTTCCTCGGGTTGGGACAAGTATTCCAGTGAGTATTTTGATGGTCGTGCTTTTTCCGCTTCCGTTTGGTCCGATGTATCCTACAATTTCTCCTTCAGGGATAGTGAGTGAAATTGAGTCGAGTGCGGTGAGTTTCTTTTTGGTGGGTTTAACAAATGAGAAAATATTTTTAGCTTTTTCATCGATGGTGAATTCTTTGTGCACGTGTTGCATGACAATTACTGGTTTCATGTGCGGCTCACACATTCTTTTCGTGTGAATCGCGTTATTAATCCAATCCTTCGCTTGCAATCGAACACGTATTCGTCAATTTTTGTTTTTTGACAATGTTCAACCGTTTCGTTGATTTCTCTTCAACCGCGCCTATATTACTCTCGTATGTTGAGCGTCTTTTCATGGCGAGTTGTAATCCGTTGAGCGGGGCGTGCGTGAGCCTATCCCTTTGCACTCCGCTCCCTTTTCCTCGCCCGTGTTGGTCGTGTTGAACGTGAATCTCAAAGAACAAGCGTTGGTCAAAGCCGTGAGTGTGTTTGAGGACATTGGTTTTATGGAGTGGCACGCGCGCGTGTTGCGCGAACTTTCCACGAGTCCCCTTTCGATTAAAGAGTTGTCTCGTCGCACGGGTTTATTTCATTATCAAATTAGTGGGGTGTTGCAGGACTTGCTTGCGTTGCAATTAATTGAGTACACGCGCTATGGGATACAATTCGCGGATGAGTGGAGTGTTTTCGCTCAATTAGTGGATTGTTGCGAGGGAAAGGGGAGAAAATCCTCGTATGATTGGGAGGCCGCATTTGAGATTTCCCTCCCAAGAGTCATGAGTTTGAAGAAGAAGTTTGATTTTTGAGAGGGAAAAATGACTCATTATTCCGTTGCGTTTGCGGATGAAAAACTCAAGCGTGATTTTGATCGATTAGAGAATAGTCCTTTTCATGATCAACAATTGCGTCGTTTTCTTAATCGTGCGATGGATGACCTTTCTCAAAACCCCTGGCTAGGTGTTCCAATTTCAAAGAAATTGTGGCCGCGTGAATATTTGGATAAATTTCATATTGATAATTTACGAAAATATGACTTGCCTATGGGTTGGCGGTTGATTTACACGCTGCGTGGGGGAAAGGTGGATATTGTTTCCGTTTTGATAGAATGGTTTGACCACACGAACTATGAACGCCGATTCAAGTACTAATTATCGAACAATGAGTCCTTTTCGTTTTATTTCATCCACTCCCTTCGGGTCCCAAATCCATGAAATGGTTTTGTCGCTCTCAACATGAATTTTGTTAGAATATTCAAGATAGTCAAGTACCGTGAGGAATGTCTGCCACATGACTTGTTTGGGGAGTTTTTCCCAAATCTGTCGAATAGTGAAGTCACTCTTGTATTGATATAGCGCTTCTTCAATCATTAACACGGTATCCAAGCGCGGGTATCGGTCAATAGGGTGTTTGAATATGGTTGACGTGTTAGTCTTGGCTTTAGGCATAAAACAATTGTATATCAATTGATATATAACTATATGCTTGCTGAGCGTGCGTTTATCTCTTAAAGGTAAAATGATTCTCCGTGCGTATGCGTAGTATTCGTGCCCGTTTGTTGGGAGTGGAATTGATTTGGCTTTTTTTGATAGTATTTCTTTTTTCTCACGTCGTGGCGCAGAGCGTGGATAGCGCAGACCCCCTTCCGGAGTCTTTTTCCATTATTTCTCCTCTCGCGGGGGAGGTTGTTTCCGATGAGGTGGTTTTTTTCCTCAAGGTGGATGATTCTTTTTTGGATGGGAAAGCCAGCATATCGTTATCGTCTTCTCCTGATAACGAATTGCTCTCGTTGAACGCGGAAAATGGGTGGATGGCCGAGTTGGATGTGAGTGCGTTGGAGAATGGTATTCACTCCTTGAACGTGTCGTTGTGTTCATTCACGTGCGAAACCAAAACGGTTGATGTGGTGGTGGAAAAAACGGTCAATGATATTTCTGCACTGCCAAATGCGGAAGTTGAAGGCGATGGTGAAATTTCCGATGATAAATTGGTTTCTCTTTTTCCGTCAAATTTGGGGGGCGCTTTCGTTTTAGTTTCGGAGGAAAATTTCGAGCAAACGTTTTCGTCGAGCGGTGATGCGTGGTTAGTTGAGCGTGGAAAATATTCTGCAAAATTAATTTTTTTTGATTTTCCTTTTTCGCAGTGGAATGTTGACTCGGTGGATGTGCAATCGGACGCCGCCCTTCTTTCATTGCATGAACTCTCCATTTCTTCTTCCATCCCATTGGACGGGGTTGACCGCACACCCGTGCATTTGTTTCGCGTCGCGATGGGTGTTCCTTTTTCCTCATCTTCTTTTTCATTGCCCGATTCGGTGTCAAATGAAGTGGTAATTTGTGACTCGTTTGATGATGCGTTGAATGCTTGCTCGGGCGAATGGGTGGAAATAACTCCTGATGCGGGTGCGTTTGACCTTCCGTTTTCGTCTTCTCCTTTTGCATTGGCCATTTTGTCTCCTCCTCCCGCTCCCATTTCTCACCAGATTTCGTTTTCCAACCTCCCGGGAGTGTTTCATTTGTTTTCCATTGAAAAAGGAAAAGAGGGTCCTTTTCCCGCGGAGGCATTGTCTATTCACGAAGGCACGTACACCGTGAATGGTTCGTGGGAGGATATTCCCTTGTTAAACGTTCAACTCACGGATGTCTTGTTGAATGAAAGTGGGACAATTTTCACGTTTGAAACCCTTCCGTTGGACGATGGGAGTGTGTTGCTTTCGTATGCGATTCCATACACTTTTTCATTTTCTTCATTTCGACTTTCTTCCCCATTCAATACTGTGTTCGCGTGCGACGACTCTTCCTTGAGCGCGTGTGATAATCCTGTCGCATTGGATTCGTTTTCCTTCCCTTCGTCTTCCGGAAAATTGCTAGTGGTGCGTGAAGCCGTACAACCTCCTTTTTTGGATGAAAATACCTCGTTGCGCGTTCCTTCCGAGTTGGAGGAATCCATTGCCTGGTTGAGAAGTTTGCGTCAAAACATGCGCTATTTTTCGGCAACGGATTCATTGCTCACATATCCTGCGCTGGGACAATTGTTCACCAAGATGGAAGTGGGGGTGGAATGTGCGCCGCGCGTGGACCATCCCATAATTAATTCTGCGGAAGAAGGAGATGCGTCTGCGGATGTTTTTTTGCCTGAATCAAAACCTGTTTTAGAAATTCCCCCATTGGTTGACTATTCCAATGCGTGGGAAAATTCTCCTGGGTTAAACGTATCAGAGTCGAGTGAAGAAAACATCCTTGCGTGTGATGGCGTTTCGTTGCAAAACACGTTCACGGCTATTTCGGCGTTGCAGGATTATGAAAACACCGTGTTTGTAGGAGCTGCTCCCGCGGTGAAGCACGTGGTTTCCCTTCGCAACGATACTTCCGAAGCGCAAACGCGCCGTGTGGGTTGGCGAATGATTCTTTCCGGAGGAAGAGTGGATTCGGAAAAGGAAACGCTTTCTCCCTCTTCCGCGTATGAGCTTATTTCTCCTACGAAAAAATATTTGGACGATTCAAACACGACATTGGCACAAGTCGAGGATGCCGTGCTGCGTTTCTCTCCGTCGAAAAATGAACCGTATTTTGGTTCCTATAATTTCTCTGATTTAGTGTACACGGGATTCGACCCCCGCGTTTTAGTTCACAAATTAAATGGCGTCACGGTCGTGGACACCATTTTGAGTGTCACTCTCGCTCCGTTTGAACAGTTGGATTTGGACCCCACCGTCGTATTGAATTCGTCTTCTAATTATTCAGCGATGTACGCCGGTGCTTCCAATAGTGATTTTTTGGGCAGAACATTCGCGCGCTCGTTGACGGTGATTGGAGATTCAAACTATGACCAGAACGTTCCCTTGTATAACGCAGTGCAAATCTTGAATATGGATAATGATGCGTATGCCAATGACTTGTTTATTCCTGCTGCGCTGGCGGATATTAATTCCAAAACCAACGCAGGGGCGTTGTATGTTATTCAGGACGCCGACACAAAGTTTGGAGATAAATATGTGGTGAATTCGAATAATTACACGTATCGTTTTTCCGGCGGCATGGCAAATGATTTACTTACCTTTCCTGGTCAACCCACTCCCGGGTATTATTTGAAGGACACGGATGGAAACGGCTACACAAACGATTTGGTGATTATTGCTTCTCGTGCGGATTATTCGGCGAGAGATGGGGGGTCGATGTATTACATTAAGGATATTGATACGAAGGCAGCGGGTAATTATGATTTGAATAATTCAAATTTTTACTTTGCGCGCTATGATGGGTGGCATGCTAATGATTTTTTAGGTGATTCATATGATTCGGGGGAGGCCATTCAGGTTGGTGATTTTGATAATAATGGAGTGACCAATGATTTGGTGATTAGTGTTCCGCGTTCCAATACGAATGGCGGCCGTGAAAATGGTCAGATTTCTTTGTATAAGGATTTCAATAAGTTTTCAGGAACGCGTGTGGTGAATCAATCCACTCCGAGTTGGTATCTTTATGGTTCTGCCTCAAACAATGATGATTATCTTGGCGGCCAGTTGCTGGGTGTTCCAGGTTTTTACGTGTTGGACATGGATGGGAATGGTTTTAGAAACGATTTAGTGGTCGTGGCCCCGATGGGTGTGTATGATGATTGTGATCAGGAGGCATTTCCAAACTGGGGTGCCGTGTATGTGGTGAAGGATATTCATCGAAAATCCACCGCGAATAATGTGTATTCGTTTTGTATGCCTGTCGGTCCCACTTCGTATAATTATTATTTCTACTACAATGCCTATGCCATGGCGTATGGCCGTACGGGGGACATTAATTCGATTCAGTTTTGGGATTTGAATGGGGACGGGGTGTATGCCGACACCGTGTTTATTTCTCCAACCTATACCAATACACAGGGGGCAATTCTCATTCAAAAAGAATTATTCAAGTCAACCACTACTGCTTTTACTACGGGCACCACTATTTTATTTTATGGGCGTAATGCCAATGAAAACCTCGGATTAACTAATCGTTCCGGTCCCGCTGTGCAATTGGTAAATGCGGATGGGAATGCATTTGCCAATGATATGCTGGTGAATTGTCCATTCTGCGACATGTTTAATTCTATCACATTTGGCACACGAACCAATTCGGGAAATATTATTATCAAGCATGATATTAATCGCATTAATACTGCGCAATCGTTTGACACTGGTATTGGCGGGACGGCTGGATTAGTTTTGTATGGCTCACGCTATGTGGGTTCAAGTGCGAATGATCGTATAGGTGATGTGAATGGTTCCGGCGATGGCGTTTTGTTGAAAGACTTGGATGGCGATGGCAAAACGCTTGATTTGTTTATTTCGGGTTCGAGTATTGATACGTACGCCACCGACACGGGCGCGGTGTATTGGATTCAGGATGTGAATGATTTTACGGGCGGATTGAATGGAACGGGTTCCGGCCGTTATTTATATGATTTTGATTTGAACAAGGACGCGAATTACACGGCGCGCTGGTCCACACCCACCGCATACGATCGTTTAGGCGACACGAATCGTTCACACGATTCCGCTCCCAAAGTGGTGAACATCGACAATGGTTCGGCATCAAATGATTTGATTATGCTGGGCTCATTCGTTGATGTGAATGGTAAAACGGATGCGGGTGCGTTGTACATTGTGAAGAATGCCAACACTAAATCCGGCAATCAGGATTTGTCTAATTCGGCAAACTATTCCGTGATGTTTAACGGCGCCGCGTCTAATGAGTATTTGGGTTGGAACGTGTATGGGGGGAAAGGGTATCAGATTGTGAATATTGATGGGAATGCGTATGCGAACGATTTGCTTATTTCGGCGGCACGCGTGAGCGATAATGGAACATTCGCGGGTGCACTGTATGTTATTACAGATGCCGACACCAAGTCCGGTGCGTTGGATTTGAATAACTCCGATAATTATTACAAAAAATACGTAGGGGGAGCAGCGAATGATTTTTTGACATCCACGCTGCACAGTGGAGAGGGTGCCCAATTAGTGAATTTGGATAATAATGCATCCGCGAATGATTTGCTTTTGGTGAGTGTTCAAGCCGACGCGAATAGTGTCACAGACGCGGGAGCAGTATATTGGTTGCAGGACATTTACACGTTGAGCGGAGGCGGCGGTCCTCCGGCGAATGATTATTCGTTTGTTGTTTCCTTGCCTTCATCCGGTTGTACGTCTGGAAAAGGCCGTGTGAGTGCGGGAAATGGGGCGTGTGAGAAGGGTTATTTTATTCCCACGGACTTGTCGGGTTTATCGGATGAGAATCAGGTCAATCCCGAAGGCCAGTCGCAATCGCAGCCTTTTTTTGTGTATGATAATCAGAGCACAAGTTCAAGTGATTTGAATATTTTGTTTGATTTGAATGGTTCCTTGCCCGCGGCTATTCAAGTGAAGGTTTCCAAAACCTATTTTGGGTATGCTGGTTCATGTACGGGAAACACGGACACGAATTGCTTGCTCGTTTCTACCACCGCGACGAACATTGGAAAGGCAACGTATTCCGCGGGAACGCAGGATTTGAATATTTTTATTTGGACGGATTTTGTTTCCGCGGATGTGGCGCAGTATGATCGAAATGTGGATAGCAATAGCATTGCCTCCACGTGAATATGTTTAACGAGTATTTGTTTGGGTGAAAAAATGGTTGAAAAAAAAATAATGGTGGTTGGAACACTTGCATTCATTTTAGTGGCGGCCATTTTTGTTTTCTTTTTTTCGCCACAATCTTTTTATCCATCTCCAAATTCTTCTTTTTCCTCGTTTGATAATTGTGAGAATGTGGATAGAGCTGCGTATGAAGTTTCTCCCGTGGTGTTTGCTGAACTCCCTCCTCTTCCGCGTTGTTTTTATTCAGTGGTGAAAAAATTTCACGACCACTCTTTTAACGATGCGTCTTTTTTTTCCCGCGAGTATTTTTTACAACCCGAGTTTTATCCTAATTTTTTGGAGCAAGGATTATCTTTTTGGAAAACCCCTGATGGTGAGCGTTATGGCGTGGTGGGTTTTGGTGCTTTTCCCGCAGAGCAAACTATTTCACTTTCGCCGGGAAGTTCAAAAGTGATTCGCGTGTTTGTGCATAGTGGTTTTGGCGTGCGTTCGTTTCAGGGTATGAAACTGGTTCCTAGTTTCAAAACCCTTGCGCAAAATGTTTCGGTTTCGTTGGATGAAGAAAGTGAAAAGGGCTTTTTGCTCGGCCCTTCATTTCCCGTTTTCAATGAAAATTGGGCGAAATCGGTGGATGTTTTGGTTTCGGCAGACGCGAGTGCTCCCACGCATGTGGTGGAATTAGTGATTAAGAGTTCTCCCCCTTCTTCTCGCGATGAAGTAGAGTGGGAGCAGGTCAATTCGCTCTATTATTCTGCAACGCAGTTTGTGGGCGAGCAAACCGTGGCGCGTGTGTTCATTAAAGTGGTTAAATGAGCAGCACTTAACAATGTTTATAAAGTCCGAATTTCTGGCCACTATGTTGAGGGTTTCCTATGCGCTTTGCCATGGTGTTGGTTCTGTTTGTGATTGGCATTACATTTTTTTCATCCCTTTCTTTTGCAGCCACCACGAATACTACTGCCATGACGTGGGTCATTCCTTCGAATAAGTCTCACACCCTCACGTATGGTGGGGCGTGTTCGGCGTCTAATTTTTATTTTATTGAAAGCAATGGAGAGGATTCCGATATTGATGGAAACACCTCCAAAATTCTTCCTTACAGCGCAAGTTCCGGTGGTACAGTTTGTCAGTCTGCGGCCGTGTCTTCAATTACGGTAACAAATAATGGGAATGTTGCGATTAACATCGATGCTAATTTTCAGACCGGCCTTTCCGGAAATGACCAGAATGTGGGAATCAAAGTCTGGATGGGCACCGGCTCCGGTTGCGGAACAAATGGTCTAGGCGGTTGGCAACTCCCGTGCAGTGTGCAGTCCACCACCAATCCTGTTACTGCTGCCACGTGCCGCGATTTTAATATTTCCAATTTCACCACCACCGCGCGCTTGGTTTCCTCGTTGGGTGTGGGAGACACGAATCAACTTTGCTTCTCGGGCGAGTTAAATGGTGCTTACGTGGGTTTGTCGCAAGGTTCGATTGCTCGAAACTTTGACACGAATGCTTCCTAATTCATTTAGCGGGGGCATTTTTTCCACAGGTTGAATTATATACGTCAATAACATATAACGCTGTTAAGGTGATTCGTATGGATGTCCCGCCTCATTCTCATGTTTCTTCTTCTAATTCAGTTCCCGATGATTCGCATGTTTCTTCTGGAAAACACTGGAAAGAATACATGGGGGTCGTGGCTCTGATTGTGGGCATCTCCGCACTGGTTTTTGTTTTTGCATTCATGAATCCCTCTTCAACTCCCGCAACGGGTTTAGTAGTGGGCCCCGCGCTCGATAATGCAGTGCTTCAACCAAGCGAGTCCAAAGAACCTATTGAAGTCTCTCAAACGTTAAGCCGTCAAACGTATTTCAAAGAAGCGTTTTTGCCAAATCGGGATGCATATGATTTGTTTGAGCAGGCTGCTGAATATGTGAACAAGCCTGTTTCGGAAATGCCTTCTTTTTTTAGTTTGCAGGATGAGCGCGAAATTTTTTACGCATTGCCTGCCATTCCGAGTGATTTTGGTGAGATTGCCTATTTGTTAGCATCCGGGCGCTATTTTGCTATTGAGGGTTTGGATGAATCCTATTACAAGCAGCCGGAAATTTATCCTGGGTTTAAAGAAAATGGTCTGCGTTTCTGGACGAAGCCCGATGCAACAAGTTGGGCGACGAATGGGTATGGCACGTATCCTTCCGAGCAGTTTGTGGATATTTCTCGCAGTGAAAATGGTTCGTTTGAAGCTACTGTTTTCATTTATTCCAGTTTTGGTGTGCAAACATTTCAAGGAATGACATTGTTTGCTGATTCGGAGTCCATCAAAAATTTTGATATTGAAATTTCTCCCAACACATTTGTATTAGAGCCCAATTTTCCAAAGTTTTATTCGGATTGGGCGAGAAAAATTACCATTAAGGGAACACCTAAACCAAATACTCCTGCTGGATCGTACACGATTGCCATGAATGTGGGGGTGCCCCCTTCCGATAAGCAGAAGGAGTGGTCTCTCCTCTATCGCTCGCTCTACATGGATGGGGCTTCCGGCATCCGTCCGAGTGGAAACCAGGTCATGCTCACCGTAAACCTCACCGAATAGTGTTTTTTGGTTGGGCGTCCATTTCCTATAAAAAGAACCATTTTTTGGTTGGAGTCATGACTACAGCCGTCCGGCTTGTGCTCGGATTACTTATCCTGCTATCTACTTTGCCGCTTTTTGCACACGCAGCGGGCACGCAGAGCAACGCCTTCACGTGGTATAACATTCCCGATAATTCGTTAGAGATGCGTCTCCATGCGACACGGTGCATGACCACTGTTGGAAACCAAGATTTGAATGTCACCGTGTATGTTCGTCCGGGTTCAAGTGTCACCACTGGTGCCACTGTCACAGGAACCGTGTACAAACCCCAAGGCGGGACGGACAATCTTTCATTCACTTCGCAAGGGGATGGAAATTATTCTCAATCATATAATTTTTCTCAAACCGGAACGTACAAACTAGCGTTGCGCGCGACACAGTTGAACTATGCCAGTGATGATGTGAACGAATATGTGTACGCGGAGAGTTTTGATTTTAGTGTGGTTTTTTCCAACAATCAATTTTCGGTGCAAGCAGGCAGCTCGGGCACGATTCAAAACTATGTTTCTAATTCCGACTCAAACGCAGTAACGGGCCTCACGGGAATTATTGACATTAATTATCCGAATGGAACCTCTTTCGTGAATGATGGAACCATCTCCGAAACGGGGAGTGGAAGCTATTACTACTCGTTCACCGCCCCCTCCACGGATGGAGTGTACACCGCGCAGAGTTTTTTCACGTGCGGACCCGTCACGGATACGAACGCGGGAGGGCGCTTCACTGTGTATGGGAGTGGAGGCGGCTCGGGTTCCGGTGGTTCGAGTGGTTCAGGTTCGAGTGGCGACTCAGGAAGTAGCGGCGGTGGCGGCGGGGGCGGTGGAGCAAGTTCCAGCGGCAAACCTTCGGGCATTCGTCCATTTGACGTGAATGTGTTGGATGTACAATTCGACCCCACTACTTTTGGTATTGGTGATCATACCACTCCTCGGATTATTTTTGCCAACACAGGGAATAAGGGCAGTGCATTCTTGTTGAAAGTAGAAATTGGTCAAGCCACCAACACGTATTATTTTTTCACCGACCTCACGCCCTTTATTTTTGCTAAAGACACGGCCGAGTTTATTGTTCCCGAGGCCTTTTCTCCCTTGTACGGGGGAAGTCACACCGTGCGCGTGGATGTGTACACGCCCGATGGGAGTGTGTTATTAGATTCGTTTGCTAAAACCTTTCACGCCGATGGGTTGCTGCGCTTTGATGTGGTTGCCACATGTTTAGAAGAGTCCGTGCGCAAAGGCACGCAAGCGAGCGCGCGGTTTAATCTCATCAATTTGGGGGATTATTTCCAGGATATTCAATTTGCGTGGTGGGCAGACTCCCCGCGCGAAGAAAAGATTGGCTATGGCACATTCCCCCTTGCGTTATATCGCGAAGAATCCCGCTCCCTCGTGCGCTCGGTGACAATCCCGGAAGATGCGAGCGTGGGCCAATACACCTTCAAGGGAGAATTGAAAATTAATGGCTCTATCCTCGAGGGGCAATGCTCCTTCCTCGTGCAGGATGATGCGACCTATTTTGTGGATAAACTCTCCTATTCCCGCACGCGCTTGGATGAACTCACTCAACTCTCCGGTTTCAAAGGGTTGGCCAGCGATTCCGCGATTGTTTCTAAATTGAGTGAAGTGCGCGTCCTCATTGGTTTGTTTGAAGAGGCTATTTCCGAGAATGATTTTGACCAATCCCAAAAATTGTATGATAAGATTGAGTTGTCCTTTGGAGAAATTTCCAAACTAATTCAGGATAAATCCTCCTTCCCCTGGGAAATTTTCCTGCTGGCATTGCTCGCACTCCTTCTCGTGGTGGTAGTCATTCATTTCGCTCGAAAAGTAATGCACCACACCATTCACGTGCAGAAGCATTCTCCCTTATTTGGTCATGAGAAGCACCCCTTGCATGTTCGCGCAGCGCATCGCGTGTTAGGACTGCACCACGCATCAACACACCACTCAAGTCATGCGTCTGCGCACCATTCTAATTCTCATTCTTCACACTCTGGTAAAAAGAATTAGTGTTGAAAAACAGTCAAATTATTTTTTGTTTTTTACTAAATGCAAATAATACTCTCTTCGCGCCCACCACGTATTTGCGGCTCGTTTTACGTGCCACTTTCCTACTTTTGTTCCGCGCGGCGGAATACTATTCAAGTGTTTTCCCCCCAATATTTTTTGGGTGATAAATGCCTCGCTCGCGTTTGGATTTTTCGCGTTGAATGTATTTAGAATTTTCCGCGCGTGTTCCGGATTCACATTAATATCACACACAATCCAATCAATTTTTTGGGGGAGTTTGGGCGCGTCCTCGGCTTTTTTAGCAATATAAGTTACACGTTTATTTTTCTGCAATTTTTTATCTAGGATTGTTTTGTCAATCGCATACACATGAACAGCGCCCTTTTCGAGGAGCGTTTCCGTCCATCCCCCGCTTCCGCATCCTAAGTCTGCAATCACTTTTCCCTTTGGATCTGCCCCTAGCGCGGAGAGTAAAAATCGGAGTTTTTTTCCGGAGCGTGTTACCGTTTCTTTTTCCGTAAATTTGCTATCTTGGTAGGGGAAAAAGTGTTCGTCTAATGAAAAGGGTTTTACTGAAACGTAGTATTTCTTTTTGAAAAAAATCACAAACCACATGTTGTGATTTTGCAGAGGGTTCATTTTCACGCCCATTTTTTCTAACGCAATTCCATTTTTCACTTCAATATCTCTTCCCGAAAGGGTGGGGTGGTCTGCAGACCATGCTCGCAGGGCGTGCGTATCGTTTCCCATTTTTTGGGCGTGTTTCGCAATGTATGCGCGCATTTTTTTGTCGTCCGTGAACGGTTTGACTTCCTGCGCGTGAATCAAAAAGGGGTGAATGAGTTCGTGTTCAAACGTTTTCATGTTTGCGCGCACGAGAAAATGGTGTTCTCCCACAAAGGTGGGTTTGAGTTTCTTTTTTTCTAAAAAAGCGTGTGTTTTTTTGGAAAAATAGCGGTTATACGCAACGAGCAGGAGTTTTTCACCGTGCATACTCTACTGGTGCGTGCGGGGAATTAAAATCCCGCGTGTTTGAGTCGTTCAAACGCTTCCTTAATCTTGTCTTTTCCCGTCGCGTAACTGATACGCACAAACCCTTCGCCGTGCTTCCCAAACTCGTTTCCAGGCACCATAAGCACGCGGGCTTTTTTCAGCATCGCGTGAACGAATTGAGAAGAATTTTGCTGGGTTGAAGTGATTCGCGGAAACACATAGAATGCTCCTTCGGGCTCTACTTCGACGTGTAATGAGGGCGTGTCTTTGAGCAATTTCAATGTGAGTTTCCTTCTCTCATCATACGATTTTTTCATCCGCTCAACGTTTGTTTTATTCATATCCAGCGCGGCCATGGCCCCGTACTGATTCGCGGTGCTCGCAGCGAGCGAAGTGTAAATGTGTATTTGGGACATTTTTTTCACCAATTCATGGTGTCCCGCCACATACCCTAAACGGAAACCGGGCATCGCATAGGATTTGGAGAACGAGTGAAACGTTAGTACATGATCGTGCAGTCCGTTGAGCGACGCCATGCTCACGTGTTTTCCTTTTCCGAAGCAGAATTTTTCATACGCTTCATCGGAAAAAATAATCAAATCATTTTCCACGGCGATGTCGGCAATTTCTTCTAAGACTTTTTTCTTCAGCACAGTTCCCGTGGGATTAGATGGTGTGTTGAGAATGATCGCGCGCGTTTTTTTGGTAATTTTTCCCTTCATTTCTTCCGGGTGGATTTGAAACCCGTCTTTATCGGAGAGTTTGTACGAAACCGGTTCTCCCGTCACTAAATCCACCATCGGCGTGTATGCGAGAAATGCAGGGTTTGGAACTAACACTTCTTCTCCCGCGTCTACCACCGTTAGCAAGCCCATTAGCAAGGCTTCGGTGCTTCCCGCGGTGACACAAATCTCATTCATCGGGTCGTCTAATGCAATGTGGTTTTCTTTTTTCAATTTTCGAGCGATTTTTTCCCTAAGTGCGGGAAGTCCAGGGATGCTAGCGTAGTGTGTTTTTCCCTCTTGGAGTGCACGCACGGTGGCATTTATCACGGGCTGCGGCGCATCAAAATCCGGTTCGCCGGGTCCAAGTGAAATAACGCTTTTGTCTTCTTTGGCGATGCGCATAATGTTTTCAAATTCGGAATGGGGAAGCTCTTGCACGCGTTCGGATAGAATGTGTCCCCAGCGCGATTTGGAAATTCGCTTGGTTGGCGACAAAAAATGGTGCATGTTATTTTCCCTCAATGATGCGCACATCCACCGCTTGCACATTTGTTTGCGTGGCGATGACCGGGTTCAAATCCAATTCGCGTATTTTTCGCGTGCTCATGAGTTTGGATACTCCCTGCAAGATTTTTTTCAAATCATTCATGTTGATGCTTTTTTGTCCGCGCGTTCCTGCGAGGATGGGATAAATTTTGAGTTCGTGAATCATTTCATCCATGTCTGCGTTGGATAATGGCGCCACTCTCACGCTGGAATCCTTGAATACTTCCGTGTACACGCCCCCCATTCCAACTAAAACAGTGGGTCCAAACTGCGGGTCCATTTTTCCTCCCACAATGATTTCAATTCCTTTCTGCATGGGTTGCACGACCACATATTCGCAATTGGGGATTTTTTTCATGTGCATAAACGCAGCATACGCTTCCGCGTCATTTTGCACATTCAACTTTACTCCCCCCACATCTGTTTTGTGAATGAGTTTTTTTCCCACCGCTTTCATGGCCCATGGGAAAGGGATTTTTTTGGCAATTGTTTGAATGTCGGTGTTTTTTTTAGCAGCACGTGTTTCAATGGTTGGCACTCCTGCTTGTTGAATTATTTTTTGGGCGCGTATAAAATCCATTGTTTGAGCGGGTTTGCTTTTACCATTTGATTGTTTCATGCGCATTCCTTCTTTTTTGATTTATTAATGGTTTCTCCTTGCTGGTGGACGATTTTTTCGAGTATTTTGAATCACTTTTGCACGCGTCTGTTTCCACGCGTCATTGAATGTGTATCCCTCATTTTGTTTTCGTCCTCGTTTTTCCCATTGTCTTATTCTTGATCTCGATGCCTCTCGTGTGAGATACAGTAGGTGTTTTGGAAATAGCTTAGCAAAATGTTTTTCGAGGAGCAGGTCCAAATGGTCTCCTATTCCTTTTGTTTGGAAAATGGGTTCGTGCATGGTGGGGTGATAGAAGTTCATGTTGGCTTGTTTGAACATATTCATCTCCACATTCGCCGATCCCACGGGGTGGCCGTCTTTGAAATGGTAAGTTTGGATAATTTTTCGTATTTCGGGAGAAGATATGAGGAATATTCCTCGCGCGTGCATGCCTTTAGTGTAGGTTCCAATAACCATGTTGTAGGAGTGAATGTCCAGCATCGGGGGCCTTTCCCCTGTTTTGGGGGCAGGACGATTCTCGGGTTTAGGTATGACGAGTATACCTCGCGTGGCGGGGGGCATTCATACTTATCCAAATTCCCCTTTATAGGCTTATTTTAGCCTTTTGGCGTGTTTTTTGGGCTTCTTTTTATAAAGAAAGTGTTGCAGTATTGGGTATACGATAGCATTTGAATAGGTTTTTCGTTCCGTTTTGACCCGGTCGGGGTCCGTATTAATTGGGTGCACGCCTGTGCCCGGGACGCTGCGAAAAAGCAACAATGCAGGATTGTGAAAAACATGAGTAACTATACGTTATCCGTCCACGGGGCGGGTAAAGAAATTGGTCGTTCGAGCTTTGTCTTGAACGCTGAAAACGAGCACATTTTGATGGATTATGGTGTAAAGTTTACACCCGAAGAAACGGCGTACCCGGTTCCCATTGATGTGAAATTAGACGCGGCTATTTTGTCGCACGCACACTTTGACCATTCGGGTTTCGTGCCCCATTTGTATGTGAATAACCCCACGCGCTTGTTCACGACGAAACCCACGCTCGAATTAAGTCGAATGTTGTGGGATGATTCCTTGAAAATCGCTGCACAAGAAGGAGAAACACCCGCGTACAGTAAAGCGCACATTGCAGCGGCTGAAACAAATGCGGTTGGAATGAATTTCCGTAAGCCGGTTGACATTACTCCAAACGCACGATTGGAATTTTTTGATGCCGGACACATTTTAGGCAGTGCCATGTGTAAAGTCGACATCAAAGACAAAACATTTGTGTATTCGGGAGACTTCATGGTTTCCCCCATGCGCTTGCACAATGGTGCCGATATCAAGAGCATTGGTAAAGTGGATTATTTGCTGATGGAATCCACCTATGGTAATCGTGTCCACCCGGATCGTGAAAAAACCATTCAACAGTTCATGGCTAAGATTCGCGAGACGCTTGACCGAGGCGGTCATTGTATTATTGCTGCATTTGCCGTTGGAAGAAGTCAGGAGATTTTGGACATTTTGTTTGAGTACGGTGTCGACGCCCCTGTTTTCGTGGATGGAATGTCCCGCAAAGCCACGGAAATTTACCACAAGTATCCGCAATACAATTCCAAACCCAAGGTTGTTCAGCGAATGTTGGAGCAATTGAACTTTGTGTTGCATCCTGGAATTCGAAAGCAAACTTTGAAGCAGCCGAGTGTCATTGTGACTACGGCTGGAATGCTGGAAGGCGGTCCCATCATGTGGTATTTGGACAAGTTGCACGCGGATGAGCGAAACTCATTGCTCATTACGGGTTACCAAGTTCAAGGAACCAAAGGACGAACCCTTTTGGAAACCGGAAAAATTGAATTAGACAATGGTACAGTGGAACCCAAGCTCGAAATTCAGCGCTTTGATTTTTCCGCCCATTCTGGAAAAGATGATTTGATGAAGACCATCAAGACGCTTTCGCCCGAACACTTGGTGTTGATTCACGGTGATGTAAAAATCAGCGGTGACTTCACTTCGGAGTTGAAAGAGCAAGGCTTTAATGTGAGTAACCCCGGCGTGGGAGAGACGTTAAAGCTCTAATCGGGCTTTTGAGAGTTGGGGTGAGTGGGATGGCTTCTGCATACTCTCACGCTCCCTGCCCTAAATGCGGAACCGCAGAGGGAAAATTTATTGGGATGTTTTGCACGCCCTGCTATTTGAAAGACCATCCTTCGTTGGTTAAACTTCCAGCGAAAATGGAATTTGAAAAATGCAAGCGCTGCGGAAAAATCCGTTTGAATGGACGCTGGGCGGAATGGTCCGACGAAGCGGTGCACAAGTGGATTCAAGAGCGCGTGAATGTGAAAGCGCTTCAATCTCCCACATTTGAATTAGAATTAACTCCCCATCCTAAAGAGGAAAAGGAATTTCACATTCGCGTTCATGTCACGGGAGAAGTGGATGATTCTCCCGTTGATTTAGTGCTGCATTCTACTTTATTCGTTCGTTCGAATATTTGCAATGATGACATGCTCATTACGTCTGATTATTATGAGGGCATTGTTCAGGTTCGTTTTTCCGAGAAAACGCCTGAGAAGGTTCGTTTGATTCAGGATGAAATTGTCGCCGCACTCACTCCGCTTCAGAAACTAGATTCGAAAGCCGTAGTAGTGAACTGGGTCGGGCAGGATTTTGGTTTAGACGCGTGGATTGTTTCTAAGAAAGCTGCCAAAGCCGCTGCGGTGGCCATTTCGCGCCTGCACCACGGAACCATGTCTGTCTCTGGAAAATTAATTGGGTTGGATGTGCACACGAGCAAGACAAAAAATAGATTGACTTTTTTGGTGCGCATTCCGTGATGAAATTGTAAATTAAAATAAATTATTTTTTTAGTTTCTAATTATTTACGATTCGTTTCCTTTGAATGTATCAGTCGGCCTTTTTTGCTTCGCAAAAAACCCCGGGGAAATAAAATTAGGATTCATTTCCTTTCAACGTCTCAATCACTTTCTCAATCGC
>CAYZPC010000012.1:0-34749 GCA_964480705.1 uncultured archaeon
GGGAAATGTCCCCCGTGGATGGAAAATCGGACCTGAAGGACTCCAAACACACGAAAGAAGGAAATGACACCGTTTTAGAAGAACGAGAAATTGACCAAGCCAAATACGCCAACAACAAAGAAGCCGCGGACTCATGCCCGGTGAATGTCATCCACATTTTTGACAAAGACGGCAAAAAGATCATTTAAGCCGTCTTGCACCTTTTTTTAAATATCCCCCACCCAAACATATCTGTCTTAGCCTTGACGGGTTTTGATCAAAGACTTTTGATGAAATTTTTCTCAAAAGTTTCTGGGCAAGTAGCGCAACGGTAGCGCGTCCGCTTCGCATGCGGGAGGCTGGGGGTTCGAATCCCCCCTTGTCCATCGCCCATTCCGTAGGGCGGCATCCGGTATGGGGGTGTCGCGTGGCGACACCTCGGCTGATTTTCCCACGTTTTTTGTTAAACTAAAAAGCTGATGTTTGTTTATGCACGTAAGCCCAACTTCAAACGGAACCATCTCCGCGAATACATGAGGGGGTGCTTCAAAAAGTGCCCGAGTTTTGTTTTTTCAAACGCGTGCCAGCCGACTTTCAACAAGGTTCCCCCGCCGAAAGGAACCACGGCGAGAATATTCAACCAATTTTTTTTAATAAAATTAATTTTGTTCCGCGCAATGAGAATAAGCAAGAGCATCTCCGAGATGAGAATAACTTCCGCGCTCTCCACCGCGACTTCTAACACGTGTTCGGTTTGTTCATCCACATGAATGTAGGGGTGCCCCAAATAGGCTTCCGCGACAAAAAAAACACATGCGAGGGTAATGAGTTCCCAGAGAACAAAGATTGGTGAATGAGGCGAGTGGCCCTTTTTGGGGTGTGTATGCGCTGGTTTTTTTTTAGAGGGTTGGTGGCGAATAAACGCGTGCAGGGCATCGTGTTTCATGGGTGTACGCGGCATGGTGGTTGAAATGAGCCGGCGTTTTTATGCTTCTCCTATTCGGGGAGTGTTGGATAGGATTAAAAGCCTAAAAAGGTTGAATGAAGCATGGCAGACCCTGAAAAAAAGCCCCGCGTGCACGTGGTGAAAGGACACAAGGACCCGTTTGAGAGCATCCTGGAAGGGGATGAACAAACTCGTGTGAAGGCAGGCGCCAAAGACTCTCAACTCGAGGAAGAGGATGATGCACATCTCGCGGATGACTATGATGATATTCCCCCCGTGGACGATGAACACCCTTCCGAGGAAGAGGAAAATCAAGAGGATGAAAATCATTCTGGAGGGGAAAAACCTCCCGTGGATGAGGATGCGCATGGAATGGAAGTAGAAGATTTGCTGTTTGAGCATGGCACGCAGGAAGAAGGCATTCACACCGCGGACAACCAATTGCACGAAGAACCCGAAATGGAATTAGCAGACCCCCAAAAAAATACGCGCCCGATTGATGCAACGCGGAGGGATGCGATTAAAGAAAAACTCATCCTCAAGTCACGCGGACACGGGGTGGAAGACGCATCTGCCGTGATGAAGCTTGAATTATTAGAAGATGAAAAAAAGAAAGCCATTTTCATTGGAGGAAAACGCAGTGTCATGCAAAAGTCTGGATTGGATGGTGCACTGTATGTGGGTCGCGTGCAAGATGACGACCGATTTCGCACGCACAAATTGTACGTGGATTCACTCAACCCGCATGTTATCTTCACATGCGGTTCTCGCGGAAGCGGAAAATCCTATTTGTTAGGTGTGCTCGCGGAAGAATTAGCATTGCACAACAAAAACGTAGGCGCAGTGGTGGTGGACCCGGTTGGAGTATTCTGGTCGATGAAATATCCCAACAAAGAAGAGAAAGAAGTGAAGGAACTTCCAAACTATGAACTTCTCCCGCAAGGATTGGAAAACATGCGCGTGTTTATTCCGGAAGGAATGAAGAGCGAGACACCCAAATCAACGTATGATGCGTTATTTTCAATTCCCCCCGCTCTTTTGACGAGCGAAGATTGGTGTTTGACATTTGGAATTGAACGATTTTCTCCGACGGGATTATTGCTGGAAAAAGCATTAAAGAAATTAGAAAAAGGATACCGCAACACGAATGGAGAAACCATCAAAGGGAGAAAAGACACGTACACGCTCAACGAACTCATCGCGTGCTTAGAAACCGATTCAGAATTGAATTCAAAAGAAAAAGGATACAAAACAGATAGTGTCCGTGCGTTAGTGTCGCGATTTGAAGCCGCGAAAGGATGGGGAATTTTCTCAGATAAGGGAACATCTCTGAGTGAAATATCCAAAGCAGGACAACTGACGGTTATTGACACGAGCTTTTTGGACGACACGGTGACTGCACTCGTCATAGGAATTTTGGCACGCAGACTACTCGCGGCGCGAAAAATCCAAACACGAAAAGAAGCCGCGAGCGAACCCATGGAGAAATCCGTGGAGAGTTTAATGGAAAATGAAATCCCCCCCACGTGGTTGTTTATTGATGAAGCCCACACGCTCATACCCGGGGGAAATGTTTCCACGCCTGCCACGACTGCCATTGTGGAATATGTGAAGCAAGGACGCCGACCCGGATGCTCGCTCGTGTTTGCGACGCAGCAACCATCTGCGATTGACACGCGTGTTTTGAGTCAGTTGGATATTATTCTCTCGCACAAACTCATTTTTGATGATGATATCAAAGCCGTGACCAAACGCACTCCCACTATCATTCCCATGAAATACAAACATCCTCATTTTTTGAAAACGCTTCCGGTAGGAACAGCATTAGTGGGCGATCGTCGAGAAGAAACCAACCGCGCATTTGTGCTCAAAATTAGGCCGCGCATGTCACAGCACGAGGGACGCGATGCCGAAACGGGAGAGCGAAAAAAATCCTTGAGCGAAAAAGAAGCACGCATGCTGTGCGTGAGTTTGCTCATGGCACAATTGGAAAAAGAAGGAATGCTCGACAAATCTGCCATCGAAAAAGTAGTGGGAATGCTGAATCAAAAATATGGGCAGCAAATGCTCTTGTCCAGTGTGCTAGATGAGATGGAAGCACGCGGCGCACGCATTGACCCTAAAACAGAAGCCGTAAAATCCCCCACCTATGTGGAAATGGTTCCCAAGAAAGAGAAAGAGAAGAACGCTCAACAATTGCCCGAAGCCGAAATGGCCGCAGTGCAAAAGGTGGAGAACCTCGCCAAACTCGTGGAAATGCCATCCGAGGAAGAAGACACGGACTTGTCCGCGTTCCCTGTTCCATTTTCCCGCGAAGAAATTGTGGAGCGGTTTTTGCGCGCGAGCAAGAAAACATTATTCGGAGTTGGAAAACCCGTGGAACAATTGCGCGAAGTCAATCTGAACTATATTCCTGTGTGGAAAGTGCAGTATAGGCAATTCACGGGAAAAACATCATACGTGATTCGAGAATGTTTCATTGACGCGGAGAAAGGAGAATTTTTGCACTTTTTGAAAAACCAATTTGTGACATCATCTGGATTGCGTTCCCTGGCTGGGCTCTCACCAAGTGATCAAGCGGTGCTGCGCATGCTCCGAATGGGAGGACAAACCATTCCCAATTTGCTCAAGAAAACGGGTTTAGATGAGAAGACGGTGAAGCGTTCGCTCGTGAAACTGGTTGACCGGCAAATGGCGCGCGTAATGAATGAAAATACCTTCCCCACGTTCGTGATGGCAAAAGACATTGATATTCCATTCAGCGGAAATGAGAAAGAATTATCCTCGCTTCAGGCGCTCAAACTTGTTCACGTGTCAAACATAGTGAAATCCATTCCCACATTCACGGAGGAACAGATTCACACCCTCTTAACGAGCTTGTGGCCGAATGTGACGGTGAATAGTGTAAAAGAAATTTATCGACCGCTGTTTGAAGGAACCCTTGTGAATACAAAAACGGGCGAACACCGCGTGCTGCGATTAGACGGATATACGGGAATGATTTTCACGGAATAAAATACCCAGGAAAAAACCCGTGCAATACCAAATGAATAAGTTATGGAAAATGCTTTGATGAAATTCGATTAGCGATTACATATGATGCGAAAAAAATACTACCAAGGAAGACTCTGCGAATCCAACGTCTCGTATGAATATTTTTGCCACCCCAACTTGAAACTTAAACTCTCAACGTTGGGAAACCAGCTCGCGGATGAGGGGGTGCAATTTGACATCAAAACAGCATTTGTTTTAGTTTTTCATTTAGGGGGAATTCGAATCAGCATGTATCCTTCGGGGAGAATGCTGTTCAAAAATTTGAATGTGGAAAAAGATGCCAAAAAATTGTTTCAAAAACTTTTGACGATTTTGGAAAAATGCCCCGCGTTTTCAGAAGCGGAAGAAGTTCGTTTGTGAGGAGAGGGGAAAACGTTTATTAACGCCAAAACGGCGAGTGCTTGCATGAGTATCAAGCGCATTGAGATATCGCACGTCGACCCGCTCATGCTGGGAAAAGTCAACGCGATATTTGGATTTGTCATGGGATTGTTGATGGGCGTGCTTACGCTGGTGTCCTCCGGTCTTTTGGCGGGATATTTGCAAACCCTTTCAGGAACGCCTATCGAAATTATTGAACGCACCCAGCAGTTTGGCCTCATTGGATTGTTGTTCTTTTTGTTTTTAGGAATCGTCACCGGATTTATCTCCGGAGCACTTGCGGCCGTGGTGTACAATGCCGTGGCAAAAATGGTGGGCGGGTTGAAAGTAGAAGTAAACGAAGAATAATTTAACGCATAATTTAGGACAGTTGACTTTTTTTGCTCAAAGTATGAATTGAATTCCGGGTTGAGCCGGCGACGGAGAGAGTGGGAGTCGAACCCACGCATCCTTGCGGATCCGGTTTTCGAGACCGGTGCATTTGACCACTCTGCCATCTCTCCAGCGCCGTTTTCGTCCGGCGGTACCGACGGACTACATGAGGTATCTGCGAGATACCTCAATAGGCTAAACTTACTAATTCCGGGGAAGAATCCATTTAAACACGAATGGAATGGTGTTTTCATGCCCAAAAACCCTTCCTCGCGCGGACCTAATGAGCCGCGGCGCACGCGACCTAAACTTGCGTTCAGACCACGCGAACCGGGTTCCGACATGCCCTATCGAAGGGGAGAACTTATTCGCGCGCGACCCGCGGTGTCCACCACGCTGAGGGGAATTGGTGTTAGTATTTCTCCCGTTGGGAAAATTGAATGGCCGCGCTACAAAACGATTCGGCATGAGCTCGGGGAAATTGTGCAAGATGGCACAGCCACCATTTGGGGTTTTTCAACGCTCGAACGACAGCGAAAACATGTTTCTCAAAATGTTGCAAAAGAATACTTATCTATGGAAACGCTTGCCGAGCGTGTGCGAACTATGCACAATTTATTCTTGACTCGTTCACTCCCAACTGGTGCGGCGCGGCAAAAATTAGTACACATGCTCAACGAAATGGCTAGAGGGATGGGGAAAGCCCTGCGAAAAGAATCCAAGAAAGATGCGCAAGCAAAATTAGTGCGCGCGGCAGAACTTGCTGAGGAAGGAAATGGTCCGGCATTTGTCAACCAATTATGGGGCGTGTTTAATGATTTAGGCATTCGTTTGAGCGGGCTTAACCGGCAGCGACCACGCATTGTGCGTGATGTGCGTTTGGCGGTGGCAAAAAGCAAGGAACACCGACAACTAGGCGTTGAACGAATTGAAGAAACAGAACACCTTATTCGAGAGTTGGCGCGCGGGACTATTTCACGCGCGGATAGAGAAAAACTTTCTCGCGCATTTGAATCGCGGGCGAAGAATTATTCCATGTTAGAAAAAAAGACTCCCACTCCTGAGGGAAAAGCCCTGGCAGAATTATACCATCGTGCCAGTGAACAATTATTGACCAGCGAAAGAGCTGCTGGAATTACCCTGCGAAGCATGCGCCAGTGGATATACGTCCGCTACGCGCGAAACTTTATTGTGAAAGCACACGTGTTGCGCGAAATGAAAGAGTGGCCCATTGCAAAGAGACACCAAATTATCACGCAGCAACTCAAACTCGTGGAAGACAACATGGAATATTGGACCCTCAGTCCGGGAAGAGCATTCTGGTTAGCACCCTGGTTGAAAGCCGTGTCGGATTCGATGGCGCATGATACTACATTGAGGGGAATGCAAAAAACAATCGCCCTCGCGTCTGGTGATGCGAGCAATGGAAACTTCTCTGCTGCACAGATCAAAATTCAAACCGCGCTGCAAGCAACGGAATAATTTCATCTCTCGCTTAAACTAAAAATTATTCATTTTTTTCTAAATCGTTTTCAGCGCTTTCTACATCGCTTGCTTCGCGCAGGGGCAACTCTGGCAAGGGAAATGCGGGCACGCCCACTTCAGCGGAAGCGGTTGATACTTCGGCAGCAGGATTGATGGGTTTGTGCGCGTGCGGATGAGGCAAACCGGGTTTGGGGAGCGAGATGAATGCTTCTTCGTTCATGCGGGGAATGCCCATTTTTTCCAGCACTTGCGACGGTCCGCGGATGCTCACTTTATCCTGCGCAAAATCAAGGGTGAGAAAACCCATGTACACGCGCAAGTTTTCCAAATCATTTTGACTCGAGAAGCGCGTGGTGAGTTCGCTCAAATGCTTCGAGTGAACGACTGCACGTGTTCCGCGCGGAGCCGGAGACAATCCTTCTAAGAGGGAATGATTGGTCTGCTGGGAAAAATCCACATTAGGGTGTTCGATTTGAATTTCGTCCGCGGAAGATGCTTCAATCAGTTTTTCAGCGTGCGTAGAAAGATGGTGCGTGGGCTGAATCATTTCACTCGGAAAGTTTAGTTCGCGCAACGATTGCAGCTGATTGGAAAGCGTTTTCTCCAAATATTCCAAGTGCTTAATGTTTTGCTTCACTCCCTCATGGACTTTCAAAACGTCATCCACGGAAAAATTCACGGATGCACGAGCGTTATCAAACAAGCGCGGGTCGCTTTTTCCGCGCTCGAGGAGAACAGACAAGTGCTGCACAAGTGGATCCGGGTTGCTGGCCACCGAGCGAATGTTCATGAGCTGATTGAGTTTCAACACGAGTTTATCGTGCATTTTTACTTTCAACGAAGCAGAACCTTTGTCCGTCAAAAAGAGCTGGTGGTTTTGCTTGGCAACCATTCCAAATGAAACCGCATCCTTTAGCACGCGCGAAAGGGCCGCGCGGGCGGAATTAAGATTAGCATAATTGGGCGCAATCTTGGACAATAATGCCTGGTAATCAATTCCTGGATTTTGAGAGACTATTAACAAAATACTCGTTTTGGACGTCATGCGTTAAGCATGCGTTTGGGGAATAAAAAAGCGCCGTTTTGATGGACGGGTGAATTTGAATAAAAAATAAAGGACGGTCCCCGCGCGGCAAGGACCTAAATTAGACAATTATGCGCCCATGTCGTACCAACCTTTTGCGAACCAAGCAAACAATTTGTTTGCTGGCATGATAAACCATCGGTTTACCATGAGGGTTGATCAAAAGCCTATTTATGCGCCCATATCTACTTTCTTCATTCGTTTTGGAATGACGTAGTAGCGCTTGCTTTTACACGTGGGGCATTCCGCCACGAAAGCAGGCTTTTTGGTTTGCTTCTTGACCTTAATCACAAACTTAGCCTTTCCACCGAATCCGAGCTTGTGCTTGCGGATGTTTCGGCGGGTTCCGATAGCTAATGTTCGGGCTTGGCCGGTTTTGAAAAGTTTGAGTTTTTGTTCTGTGTGGGCGTTGCACTTCTTACAGTACAATTTCTTCATTTTGGGCATTTTCATGGAGAATCACTTTACATAGAAAAACGCGTGGAAAACACTTAAAAAGCAACCTTTTTCAACGGCTAATTGCCCGGAATGGCGGGGTGGGAAAGGGTATACTTCCCCGCATGGGATGGCCTTAAAAACGAGAAAAACGTCCATTTCGAGAGTGGGAGACCCCTATTGCGGGTGGGTTGGACATGTTATCATCGATTATTCGTGCCCCGAGCGCGATGCTGAAGCACGTGAACGTGTATGGGATTCTCCTCATTCTCACGGCTATTCACGGAACGACTTACTTTCTGAACGGGGATGTGCTACTCTTATTCACGAATGGGAGTGCAGGGGCACTGCTCTTTTCTCCCGATATTGCACTCCAAGCCCGTGCCGTTGGACTCCTTTTGTTGAGTTTAATTATTTCACTCTATAGTTTAGGCCTCGTTTCACGCACGATGCGTGGAAAAACAAACACATCTCCTGCTAGCGTATCATTATTTTTCGCGTGCGTGGCATTCGCCATTTTAGTCGTGGCCGCGGTGTTAGGATTGTATGTCGTACTGAGTGCCGTGCAAACACTCTCCGCAAGCGGGGGAGTCGCAACATTGTTGGCTGTGGTGTTATCCATCATTCTCGCGCTGGGAATTAGTGTGTCCATGGTAAAATTTTCGTTTGCCCCTTCGTATGTGGGAATGGGGTTCCTTCCCAAAGAAGCATTGGCACAATCCTGGCACGCGACGCGAGGAAAACTGTTGCACACCATCATTTTACTTTTTGCCATTCTCCTCGTGACGGGACTCATTCAAGGAGTAATTGATTTACTCACCGAAAACATGAATGATGATTCCATTATCGCGGCTATTTCATTTGTGGGGTCAGCCGTAGGATTATTTTATTCGGGAACCGTACTCGCATTAGGTGCACCGGACGCGGGAACTATTTCTGCGCCGCGAAAACATGGAAAAAAATGAGGATGAACATGCATGAATAACCAAACCATTCCCACGCTCACCCTCACCAAATTGCGCATGAAGAATTTCAAGTCATTCAAGAATGCCAGTATTCCGTTTGGAAGAGGATTTACCGCAATTGCTGGAGCCAATGGAAGCGGAAAAAGCAACATCATGGATGCCGTATTGTTTGCGCTGGGAGAAACCAGCTTGAAATCCATCCGCGCCTCACGATTAACGGACTTGGTGCACAGCGGCGCGCCCGCGGGAGAAAATTACGCCGTAGTAAACCTCACTCTCGAAGGAGAAAAAAACACGTATGAAATTTCACGCACGATTGATAAGCAAGGAAAGTCCGTGTATCGATTGAATGAGAAGCGTGTAACGTTGAGTGAAGTGCAAAACTTGTTGCATGAGTTGGGATTGCGCGTGGATGGACACAACCTCGTCTCGCAGGGAGATCTCATGCGAATCATTGACATGAACCCCATTGAGCGAAGGGAACTCATTGATGAGGTTGCAGGACTGCAAGAGTTTGAAGAAAAAAAAAATGAAGCCGTGAAAGATTTGGATAAAGTAGACCGAAAAATAAAGGATGTTACGATTGTCCTGAATGAACGAATGGCAATCATTGAACAACTGGGAAAAGAAAGAGATGTTGCAACGAAATTCAAAAAACTCGAAAAAGAATTGAGAGAAACCAAAGCCACTATTTTACATACTGAAGCAAAGGACCTCAATGCCAAGCTCGAAGGATTGGTAGCAAAGCAAGTGGAGCTCATTGGAAAAAAAGATGAAGCCCTCACTAAACAAAAAGAATCCCTGCAACTCATTCAGGAAATGGAAAAAGAGTTCACGGAACTCGACCAAAAATTATTAGGAGTAAAATCGCAAGCATTTGAAGGATTAGGAAAGAGCGTGGAAGAACACAAAGCTGAAATCCGCGTGACGGAAGAGCGAATGAATTATGCGTCTCAACGCTTGGCCGCACTGACGCGAACACTGGAAGAAACTGAACGCGTCATTGCACACGCCACGCAGGGAATTCAGAAAGCGGAAGCGGACTCTGCTCAATTGAAAGAAAAATTTGCTGAAATTGAAGGAAAAATTTCTCCCCTGCGAAAAAAACAAGCCGAATCACTCACCAAAAAAGTGGAATTGCTGGATGAATCGCAGAAAGTTGAAAAGGAACTTAACGCGGCCCGCGATGCGGTATCGCATACACGCGAAAAGATTGCCCATGTGACGGCAACTATGGAGAATATTCGAAAATCCAATGAGATGGCTGCCCTCATGAAAGAGCGGTGGGATGCTCAACTGGTTCGCGTTAAGGAAGAAATCGCCCTGCTCAAGAAAGACGTGGATGAATTAGAAAAATTGAAGAAAAAATATCCCAATTTTGCAGCTGCTAGAGAAAAAATTAATCACGCGTTGAATGAAATAGACCAGCACGTGGCAGAGCATCATGGAAAAATTTACGCACATACGGAAAGTTTGACTCAACTCAGCAAGACAAAGAGCCACTGCCCCATTTGCGAACGCGAGTTGAAAGAAGAGCACAAAAAAGAACTCACCAAACAGAAGCAAGATGCGATTGCGGATGCCAAAAAGCACACGCAGAAATGGGAGAGCGAAAAAAAGAAACTCCATGAGGAGTGGGAAGAACTGCACCGCGCGGAAGCCCTTTTGACACGCTTGCTGCACAGTCAATCAAAACTCGATGAAGTGACACAGCGCCAAAAAACAATCGAGCATGAGTTAGGGAACATGCAGAAGAATGAGAAGGGAGAAAGTAAGGAAGCATTGCTGAAAGAAAAATTGGAATGGGAGACCAAACTTATTGAGGAAAAGAAAAAAGTGGACGTGTTTGAGTTGAAGCTCAGCAAACTCCGCGATGCGCTCAATCAAACAACCATGGACCAGACGCTCAATTCGCTGAATGAAGAAAAATCCCGCGTTGAGCGCGAAATGTTCCAATATCAAACCCAAAAAAGCGTGCATGAGAATGCCATTGCAACGGCTCACGCGCGAGCGAAGCAAGTGAAAGAAGATGAGAAGCAGATTAAGGACACACTCAAAAATGAAGAAAAGAAGCGCGATGAATTAGCCAAAACACTCAAAACAGCGGAAGCGGAATATGAGAAAGTGCTGAGCGCCAACCAGGCATTGCTGCATAAGCGCGATAAGGTGCAGCAGAAAATTACTACCGAACGTGAAAAAGAACGCGCCTGGCAAGAGAAATCATTCCGAATCGAAGGACAGGTGTCTGAAATCAAGATTGAACAATCCAAATACGATACGCGACTGCTGGATGTGAAAGAAGAATTGAAGAATTTCGACGGCGTGAAAACGCTTGATGTGGAAGACGTGATGAGTTTGAAGAAGCGCGTGCCCGTGATTGAACACGAGATTCGACAACTCGGAACAGTAAACATGAAAGCGCTGGAAGACTTTGGACAGTATGAAAAAGACGTGCTTGAAATTAAACAAAAGGCTGAAACACTGGATGTGGAACGATTAGCCGTGCTGGATTTGATTAGCAGCATTGACGCGAACCGAAATGAAACGTTCATGGAGACGTTCAATAAGATTAATGAAAACTTCAACAAAATCTACACGGGATTTTTTGATGGAACGGCTAAACTAGAAGTCACCGACCCCACTAAACCATTGGAATCCGGACTCCTCATTGAAGCCAAGCACGGCTTAGAAAAGAGTCTGAAAAACATCGATTCCATGTCCGGAGGAGAAAAATCCCTTACTTCCCTAGCGTTCATTTTTGCCATCCAACTGTATGAGCCTGCGCCCTTCTATTTCTTTGATGAAGTGGATGCCGCGCTGGATATGAATAACTCGCGAAAAATTGGTGCGCTGATTAAAGAAATGTCCAAATCCTCGCAGTTCATTTCTATTACGCATAATGATAGTATTGTGAAAGTCGCTGACCAAATTGTGGGAGTGGCAAAAAGCAGCAATAATTCATCGGTTATTGGCCTGCGCTCCGCGCCGGATGTGCAGGTTACTTCATCCTAAATAGGGTTGCCGTTTTTTTTTTTTTTTTTTTTTTTTTTTATGCTTTCAATCGGCGAATATTCTGAATATCCTCTTGAATGGTTTCATCCTTTTTCCCGGATTTAATTTTCCGCGCTAAATGATTTTCCATTTCCGTTTTGTGGGTATTCCACTCTTTCTCTAAATCATCCTCGCCCATTTCATCTTGCTTAACCGCGGGATTTTTTTTCGTTTTCGCGTTGAACGTATTTTTTTTCACAGTAGAATTTCCGCTGGTGTTATTTTTCCACAACTCGCGGAAGCGGCCGTTGTAAAATGTGCGCCGGTTGAAAAATAACCACGCAAACAGGGCAAGGAATTGAATGCCGTACGCGATTCCCTCATACGGCTGCTCTCCAGGAGCCAGGCAGCACGTGGAGAGAATAGCGTTTGAGTCCCCAAAATGAAAACGCAATTGGACGGGGTGGTTGATGAGGAGAATATGCACAAACTCATGCACGAGACCAGAAAACAAGAGGCCGGCTAATGAGACGTTGATGAATGTGCGGTATGAAAAGCGAGAATTTTCCCCCGAAAGAACTTTGGTGAAAAGGAAACCCATCACGAGCAAGAGTGCGAGGAATAGCGCATACACGAAGGGGCTTTGAACAACCTCTCCAGTGGAAGAGGGTTTGTATGCGGCGGTGGCGACGTAAATTCCGAGTGTAATGGAAACAAGGATGGCCACGAGTAAGAGGGTAAAGGCCACGCTGCGGTGCTGCATGCATAGGGCAATTTTTTGGCGAATATAAAGCGGACTTTTACGTGTTTTTGTAAAAAACATCGGAACTCTGCCTGGCCAACCCTTAAAAGTGACTTTTACGTGTTTTTGGAATGGGCGGCAGCATGCTGGAGATGAACACCCTCGTCTCCCCGGAAGAGCGAGGAGAAGCGGTAAAAGCGCTTTTTGAACGCATCCAAACGTGTGCGGAAAAGCTGCGCGTGTTAGATAAAGCGGTGGTGGTCACGCACCATGATTGCGATGGATTAACGAGCGGGAGCATCATCACCAAAGCCCTGCGCGGAGAAGGGGTGAATGTCTCCACGATTACGCTCAAGCAATTGTATTCCGAAGATGTGCAACGGCTGAAAAATATGCACGCGCCCATTATTTTCACGGACTTTGGCTCGAGCTACATTCCCTTGCTGAAGAGCGAACTCGAGCAGGACTTTTATGTGATTGACCACCACCAGCGCGGCGCGGGAGAACATGATGGCCACTTGAATCCCATGGAATTTGGTTTGGATGGCGGAACGGAGATTTCGAGTGCGGGAATTGCCTATTACACGGGAAAGGCAATTTCTCCCAAAAATGTCACCATGGCCTCGATTGGGGTGGTGGGTGCGGTGGGGGATATGCAGGATTCTCGCTCCAATGGTTTGATTGGACTCAATAAGCAGATGGTGCAAGAGGGCGTGGACGCGGGCGTGTTGAATGTGAAAACGGATTTGCGTTTGTATGGACGAATTTCGCGCCCGCTGGCGCAGTATCTTACATTCTCCACGAGTCCCATATTGCCGGGACTCACCGCGAACAAGGATGCGTGCATGCGTTTCCTCGAAAATTTGGATTTGCGCCTGCAAGATGAATCGGGAAAGTGGCGCGCGTATGAAGATTTGGATTCACACGAGAAAAAAATTCTCTCCACTGCCATATTAATGCATTTGCATGAACACAACACTCCTGAATGGAAACTAAACGAGATGATTGGAGATGTGTACACGCTCACGCGCGAAAATCCCTACTCTCCGTTGCGCGACGCGAAGGAATTTTCGACCGTGTTAAATGCATGCGGGAGAAATGGTCAATCTACGATTGGTTTTAATGTGTGCTTGGGCGACCGCGATGATCAGTATGCGCGCGCCATGGGATTGTTGCAAGAGCATCGCCGCAATTTAGCGGAAGGAATTCAACTCATGCAGCGCGAAGGGTTGCGCGAGTATAAAAATTTCTATTTCTTTGATGCTGAAAACAAAATCAAGGATTCAATTGTGGGGATTGTCGCAGGAATGTTGTATGGGAGCGGGGGCGTAAACACGGACAAACCCATTGTAGCGTTTTCGCGGCATGAGGATGGGAGCATCAAAGTCTCGGCGCGCGCTACGAGTGAACTCGTTCGAAAGGGAGTGAATTTAGGTTTAGCGCTTAAGGAAGCGTGCACCGAATTAGGCAAAACAGCCGAAGGAGGAGGGCATCGCATTGCGGCCGGGTGCCGGTTGGAAGTAGAGCAGGCGACAGACTTTCTCCCCTTATTTGATACTAAACTTGGAATGCAAATGCATTTGACATAACACCGTCGTGATTCAATCGGTAACCTTTGTAAAGCGGGGAGTTTAAATAACTCAAAAACGAATAGCTGGAATGACGCGCCTTTTGCTTGTATTATTTTTCTTCTCAGGAATAGTTTCCCTGGTCGCGGCTCAATCATTCAACGCGGGAAATTTTTTAGACAATGCGTTTGAGGAAAATGGCACGCTCACCCCCGACATGCAGGCGCAACTTGGTTTTGCTTCGCAGCAATTTCAAGAACTTCCTTCTCCCATTCAAGCCATTTTTGGAAACCAACGCATTGCGGTGCAATTTACGCGAAACAATGGAACCGTTGAAAATTTGGGAGTGGTGCTGACCAATAATACGATTACTTCTTTCACGCGCTACCCTCCAGCTAATGCCACTATGAATGTGAGCACGGATGAAGAAACAGCGATGCGCATTGCGTCCAGCGGAAACATTTCAGAAGCCATTGTAGAAGCGGTGAATGCGGGTGAACTGCAATACGATGCTACTCCCGGAGGCGGAGGAGAATTTGCCGTATTCATGGCCAACATCACGGTGTGGTTGGCTACGATCATGAATGCTATTCTATCTATTTTTGGAATGAGCTAAATCATTTTTTTTTTTTTACACGTTTACACGGTGTGCGTGGCGAATGCAGTCCACCCGCGCGCGCGAAAGGGTTCAATAATCTGCGACGCGGTTTGAGGAGAATCGCACACGCACACGACGGTGGGGCCGGCTCCCGCGAGCATACTCATTTTCACACCCGGCATTTGTCTCAGACCCTCAATGAGGGCGAATGGAACCGAATATTCGGGCATGGTCAATGCTTCAAAGACGTTTCCCATTTCTGCAACGACATGATCCACATTCTTTTCTCGAATCGCACTGCGCATGCGTTCAACAGAAGGGTGTTCGCGCACATTTTTTACATCAAAATTTCCATAAATCCATTTTGTTTTCTGCTCGGGAACTTTTACGGGAGGAACAATGAACGCGAGTTCCAAACGCGGACATGATTCAATGGGTTCGATTATTTCCCCTCTTCCTCGGGCAATAGCCGTGCCACCTTCTATAAAAAAAGCATCATCGGAACCAATTTTTCCAGCTAATTCTTTGAGCACATTTTTGGACAGATTCAAATTCCACATCGAATTCAATCCTTTCAACACTGCCGCCGCATTCGAGCTGCCCCCGCCTAATCCTCCTGCGGAAGGAATGCGCTTATTGATGGTGATGTGCACTCCCAGAAGATGTTCATCCGGGTGAATCTTTTTCCGCTCTGCCTGCATCAGCTGAGCCGCTTTGTAGCAGGAGTTTTTTTCATTCAGGGGAACGGACGCATCATTGCACGCGAGGATTATTTCTCCATGGGAAAGCGTGACAATGGAAATAGTGTCATGAATCGCCAATTCCTGCATTACCATTTCCACGTCATGATACCCGTCTTCGCGCTTGCGAAGAATATCGAGTACTAAATTAACTTTCGCTGGAGACGGAAAAACCGTTTGAGGAATCATTCTGCTCGCCGCCCGCTTTAGTGGACCACGTACGCGGGGCGGATAATTTCACTTTCCGTGTGATTCGTTTCCTTATCGTATTTTTTCAACCATTCAATCACGTCTTCAATGTCTTCATCGGGCGTTGAGGCACCGGCGCCAATTCCAACGTGTTTCACATTCGTAAACCACTCGGGTTTCAACTCATTCGCGGACTCAATCCAGTGGGTGGTGGTGTATTGTGCACACAACTCGGCTTGACGCTTGGTGTTTCCACTATTTCGACCACCAATAATGAGCATTGTGTTTACTTGCGTGGAGAGCTGCACCGCACCGGGCTGCATTTCATGCATGGCGTTGCAAATCGTGTTATACACGCGCACTTCACGGGCTTTCCCCATGACGGCCATGGCAACGGCTTGCACATTATCATTGCTCTGCGTGGTTTGCGAAACAATGCCAATTTTGGTGAGTACCGGATAGTGTAATTTTTCTACAATTTCCGCATCGGTTTTGGCTTTCATGATTTCATCATTCGTGTAGTATTGTGTCTTGCGCGGAAACAACTTGCTTGCTTCCTCGGCATTTTCCACCACAATGGCATTGGGAGCGTAGGATTTGATTCCTTCTACTTCCGGATGGCCGTGTTCTCCGACAATAATGACTTGATATTTTTCATCAAACAACACTTTAGCGGTTTTGTGAACCATTGTCACAAATGGGCAGGTGGTGTCGACAATATTGAGATTTTTTTCTTTTGCTTTCTCAAGGGCTTGAACCGTAACACCGTGTGCACGCATGAGCACGGTGGAATTATTGGGAATTTCTTCCATGGAATTCAAATGGGTAAATCGTGAAATTTTTGATGCTGCATATGGGTTGTCTTCCACGAGTTTTCCACCGTGGTCAATAATTTTCTGCACGACGCGCTGGTTATGCACGGGCATTCCATACAAGAAAGCCGAACCCTTGTCCAATGTCTCATGGGCGAGCTTCACGCTGCGTTTAACTCCAAAGCAAAATCCGGCGGCGCGGGCAAGTTCAATCTTCATACAGGATCCTCCACGGTCGAAATCATTAGTGGGTGTAACACTAAAGGGTAAATTCTACCAAAGTGCCTGGTTTCTGCATAAAAAACCATCGTTAATTTTGGACGATTGTCAAATCAATTTACGACAATGAGTGTAATGTGCCTGTTTTTGCCAAAAATGCGCTCCTTAAAATGGATTTTGGGCATTTCAACGCTATGGCGTTTTCAAAACACTCCATTTGGGTGTATGTGGCTGTACTCGGCGGCGTGGCACTAGCCGCGGTGGGGGGATTGTGGTATTTGAATGAAACCACCTCTCTTCCTGTCGCGGGGGAATACAAACCATTTCATGCGCACGCGGATGTGGCACTCTATTTGAATGGTGAAAAAATAGATTTGGCGCAGGAAAAATACATGTCCACTTCCGAGAGGGTGTTGAGCAAGTATGTGCATTTGCATGATGGATTAGGAAACGTGGTGCATTTTCACGCTCAAAATATTTCTCTGAAAACATTCCTCGAGAGTTTGGGTTTTGCATTTGCGGTTGACGCAGGGTGCGTTCTCACCGATGAAAATGTTTCGCTATGCGCGAATGAAACACGTGCGTGGAAAATCTGGGTGAATGGAAGCGATGCGACATTTGGTTTTGACTATGTTCCTTCGGATTTAGACCGCGTGCTCATCTCATTTGGAAATGAATCCCGCGAACAACTCATTGAGCAATTTTCTTCGGTCACGGATGAAGCGTGCATTCAATCCGAAAAATGCCCCGAGAGAGGGAGCCCAAGCCCCGAATCCAGCTGCGCGGGAAGCGGTGAATGCAGCGTGGGCTACATTCCCATTGGAGAGTAAGCAGCGCGCGTAGTTGCTGTGTGCATTCTTCACGCAAATAAGGCAAAAGACGATGGGGCGAAGTGTAGGTATATAACTCCATTTTACGAGGAAAGAGTATGAAATCCCAAAATATTGGAATTTTAGGAAGCACAGGGAGCATTGGCACCCAAACGCTAAATGTCGTGGACCAACACCCTGATTTATTTCGAGTGAAAGTACTATCCGCGCACGGCTCCATGGATGTGATTCAGGAGCAAATCAAAAAATACAAACCCGAAGCCGTTTGTTTGGTGGATGAAACCAAAGCGGATGAGTTGAAAAAAAAAGTAAAAGGAAACACGCACATTCTCTCCGGGTACAATGGGTTAGATGAAGCGGCACGCTGGGAAAGTGTTGACACTCTTGTACAAGCCGTAGTGGGAAACGTGGGAATGAAACCCACGATTGAAGCCATCAAAGCGGGGAAAAAAATTGCGCTCGCAAACAAAGAAACACTCGTGAGTGCGGGAGCGGTGGTGATGCCCCTGATTCACAAGCACGGCGTGGTCATGACGCCCATTGATTCCGAACATTCGGCTATTTTTCAATGCTTGAAAGGAGAAAACGCGAAAGAAGTCTCCAAAATTATTATCACATGCTCCGGCGGACCCTTTCGAGGAAAAAAATTGCACGAATTAGAAGGAGTCACTAAAGAACAAGCCCTCAACCACCCCACCTGGAAAATGGGTGGAAAAATCACCATTGATTCCGCGACGTTAATGAACAAAGGATTTGAAGTCAATGAAGCCATGTGGTTGTACGACATGCCTGCCGAAAAAATAGATGTGGTGGTGCATCCCCAGAGTATTATTCACTCTATGGTTGAGTTTGTGGACCGAAGCATCATGGCACAAGTCGGACACCACGACATGCGCATCCCCATCGTGTACGCTCTTTCTCATCCCGAACGAATTCCACTCAACTTGCCATCGTTTGATTTTGTGAAACTCAAACAAATGACATTTGAACAACCGGACACCGAAACATTTGCGTGTTTGCAAATGGGGTTAGATGCCGCGCGGGAAAAAGGAACCGTTTGCTGCGTGTTAAACGCGGCGAATGACACGAGTGTAGAGGCTTTTTTGAAAAACGAAATAGAATTTTTGGATATTCAACGCACGATTCATGCGGTGGTGTCGAAGCACCATAACATGAAGCACCCTACTCTTGAAGATGTGCTCGCTGCCGATGCATGGGCGCGGAAAGAAACCCAAAAAGTGCTCGCAACCAAGAGGAAGTGAATAAGGGTGGCCGTGCACGCGATACTTACCGGCGGGGGATCGGGTTCGCGGATGAAAAACCCCATAAACAAATCATTCATCACGCTGAGCGGGAAACCCATTATTGCATACTCGCTGCAACTCTTTCAACAGCACCCTGAAATTTCTACGATTACCATTACCATGCACCCTGATTGGGTGCGCGAAATCACGGAATGGATTAATCGTTTGGGCATCACCAAAGTAAAACAAATTGTTCACGGGGGTGCTGAGCGGCAGGATTCCGTGCGAAATGGACTGCACGCTCTCGCGTCATTAAACCCTAAACTAGATGACATTGTGCTCGTGCACAATGCCGCGAACCCACTCTTGACACGTGAAACCATTTCTGAATGCATCCGCGCCGCACAACAGAGCCGCGCCAGCGTGGCCGGGTACCGCGTGAAAGACACGATTAAGCGTGTGAGTGAAGATGGAAAAATAATCGAGACCCTTCAACGAAATGAGTTGTGGGGAATGCAAACCCCGCAGTGTATTCAGTATGACCTTTTTATGCGCGCGCATGCTAAAGCCGAAAAAGAAAAATTTTTGGGAACCGATGATGTGCAACTCGTGGAGCGAATGGGAGTGCCTGCGGCAGTAGTGGATTGCGGGTATGAAAACTTCAAAATAACCACACCAGAAGACATTAGCATGGCCGAAAAAATTTTAGAAAAAAGGAGAAACACACATGAGTGAATGGGTGGACGAACTCTCTCCCGAGGGGAAAATAATTGGCCGCGTGGAAAAAATGGACGCCCATTTACGTGGAATCAATCATCCTGCGGTGCACGTGTGGGTGGTCGATTCTCAAGAGAGGGTGGTGTTGCAATATCGTTCACATTTGAAAAAAATTTATCCCCTAAAATGGGACTCGAGTGTGGGTGGACATGTTCATGCGGGAGAACATTTGCTAACAGGGGCGCAGCGCGAAATGAGTGAGGAAATTGGAACGGTTCTCCCGCTGCATGAATTAGGCTGGGCGGATGTGAATGAGGTGGATGGAAAGTATCATCATTGTGAGAGAATTCATTTCTACTACGCGCTTCTTCCAGAAGGGAAAAAACTGGTGCTCAATGAAGAGTTTGAAGACGTGGCCTACATTCCCGTGCACGAGTTGAATGATTTTGTGTCCGCAAATCCGTTTACTCCTTCTTTTCTCGCTGGCTGGAATGCATTTGGAGAAAAATTTCTGAGCGAACTGCATGCGCGCGACCCTATGAACAAAAAGGCGGGGAAAAAATGACGCCTCCTTTTCGAATTGGATTTGGGGTGGACTCCCACGCGTTTGAAAAAACACCCACTGGAAAAGTGTTCAAATTGGGGGGCGTGGTCATTCCTACTGCGCCGGGAGTTGACTCTCACTCGGATGGGGATTTGATTTTGCATTCATTGTTCAACGCGCTATCTTCCGCGATTGGAGAAAAAAGCATTGGAGAATATTTTCCCGATACAAAAGAAGAAAATAGCGGACGCGACTCGGAGGAATTTATTCGACTCATTTTGAAAAAAATTCATGAAAAAGGATTTGAAATTGGAAACGTGGTGTTTAGTTTAGAGTGTAAACGGCCAAAAATTTCTCCGCACGCTTTGCAAATAAAACAAAATGTCGCCCGTTTGTTGAATGTGGCTGAGGACGCGATTTCCGTTCACGCGACCACGGGAGAAGGGCTCACTTCATTTGGAAAAGGAGAAGGGGTCTACTGCCAAGCAGTCGTTTTGCTAACCAAAAATTGACTATTTTGCGCAGAAAAATGGAAATCGTTTTAAGCAACTACACCGGGGTTTGAGTATGGCTGAATCAAAAAAACCATTTTCAATTGCACGAATGGCATTTGTAGGAATTATTATTCTGGGAGCCATTCTCATCCTCGCTCAATTTTCAGCGGGCGACCCACCGGTGTGGAAACCCAATATTATTCTCATTCAACTGGATGATGCCACGTATTCTGATTTGCACGCCAAATTGCCTAATGGCGAGTACGTGCTGAAAAATGTTCATCGCTACCTCATTCGCAGTGGAACGAGTTTGGAAAACTATCATGCATCCCTCTCATTATGCTGCCCGGCGCGAGCCACGTTGCTAACAGGGCAATACGCGCACAATCATACTGTTTTGTCGAATGATAGTCCCACGGGAGGATTTCTCAAACTCAACCACGCGAACACGCTCCCCATTTGGTTGCAGCAAGCCGGGTATTACACTTCCCACACGGGAAAATACATGAATGGATACAATGGAGGAACCTCCACGAATGGAATCTCAGCACCCCGCCCGCCCGGTTGGGATGATTGGTATACTACCGTGCGCATTGGAGGATATCCGCAGGGAAGCTATTACAATTATCAGATTCACGACAACAACACGTTTTTGTTTTTTGGAAATGCGCCAACGGACTATTTGACGGACGTGCTCGCCAATCATGCAGTGGATGTTATTGCCCAACGCGCGAGCGAGAATCAACCCTATTATTTACAAGTAGATTTTTTCGCTCCGCACGGGGAACCAGCTAATGCTATTCCTGCCGCGCGCCACAGCGGAATGATGAGTGGCATGATGGCGCCGCGCACCCCTTCATTCAATGAATCGGATGTGAGCGACAAACCATTAGATGTGAAAAATCGCCCCTTGCTCACGAACATAGACATTGCTGCCATTGATTTGCGTTTTCAAAAGCGAGCCGAATCCTTATTAGCCGTTGATGAAGCCGTGGCGCGAATTATCCGCGCGCTGAAAAACACGGGACAGTATGACAACACGATTATTATTTTCACGAGCGACAATGGGTGGATGCAGGGCGAACATCGCTTGCCATTGGGAAAAAATTTTCTCTACACGAGCTCCTCACACCTCCCTTTCGTGATTAGCGGACCGCGCGTTCCACGCATGCAGCACGTGACACAGCTCCTTGGAAACGTGGATGTGACCCCCACTCTCTTAGATCTCGCGCACGCCACTCCCGGTTTAACAGCGGATGGATTTTCCTTCATTCCTTTGCTGCGCGGACACGTCGATTACACGCGCGAAGATTTACTGTTGGAAAACCCTCTTGCTAAATTCTATTATGGTGTCCGGACACAAGACCCGGCAACGGGATATGAGTACTTGTACGCGGAATATGATTACAATTTAGATGGAACGTGGGAGGAGCGAGAATTATACAACTTGACCCCCGATGCGTGTCATGGTGTGGGAGACCCGCACATGCTTGAAAGTAAGCACAATGACCCCTGCTACGCGGGACTGCTTGCACAACTGAGTGCGCGCGTGGCGCAGCTCAAAACGTGTTCCGGCTCCACGTGTTAGTGTGCCATTTTTCGCAGGGGTGCGCGACAAATCCCGCATTTTAGGAATACATAAATACAGGTTTGACAAAAACGCCTTTTTTACGTCAATTCCCATTAATTCTTTGGACACACAACGTAATCTTTTTAACCCTCTACCGGCATGAAGTAGTCTCCCAGTGGGGGTCTCCTAGCTATGTACTCTGCAACAGCCTCAAACGTAAAAACGAATGGAAATGGTAAAATGGGCAAATTGTCACTCAAAGACATCAACTCCCCCGCGGACTTGAAACACGTGCCCATGGAAGATTTACCCGCCATTGCACAGGAGATTAGAGAACTGCTTATTTCAACCTGCTCTGCCAACGGAGGGCACATTGGAGCCAACCTCGGAGTCGTAGAACTCACGATGGCGCTGCATTACACGTTTAACACGCCCAAAGACAAGATTATTTTTGACACATCTCATCAAGCCTACACGCACAAAATCCTCACCGGCGGGCGAGAAAAATTTCCAACGATTTGTAAATACCCGGGCGGAATGACCCGATTTGTGGTGCGAGGAGAAACCCCTTACGATTTATGGAGCGCCGGACACGCCTCTACCGGTTTGAGCGGTGCCATGGGTTTCGCGGAAGCCGCCAAACTCAAAAAAGCCGATTATCAAACGGTTTGCGTAACAGGAGATTCTGCACTCACCGGTGGACTCGCCTACGAAGCGTTGAACAACATTGGGTACAACCAAACAGACATGGTCATTATTTTGAATGACAATAAAATGGGAATCTCTCCCGCCGTGGGAGCATTTCATGAGTATTTGCAGCGACTCTCCACCGTTTCAATGGATGATCGTGGACGAAGAAACATTGGAACCATTTTTGAAAAACTGGGATTCAAGTATTACGGCCCCATTGACGGACACAACTTTGACGAAATGATTCATCATTTCAATGAAATCAAACAAATCAAGGGACCTAAGATTATTCACGTGCTCACGCAGAAAGGAAAGGGCGTGGACTACATGGAAGCCGACATGGGAAAATGGCACGAACACGCCGCATTCGATGTGGAAACTGGACGACCTCTCGCGATGCGCGGAAATGATAAAGCTCCTTTGCCTTCGGTGGAAGCCACTGCCATTACTACACTCATGCAGCTCGCGGAAAAAGACAAAACCATTGTGGGTTTGACCGCCGCCATGGCTGCAGGAACGGCCATGAATAAGTTCGGAGAAAAATTCCCTGACCGATTCTATGATGTGGGTATTGCAGAAGAGCACGCGACCACATTCTCGGGAGGACTCGCCGCGGAAGGAATGAAACCCGTGGTGTGCGTGTATTCGCCCTTCTTGCAGCGCGCTTTCGATGAAATGATGCACGATGTTTCATTGATGAAATTGCCCGTGAAATTCTTCATCCCCAAATCCGCCATCACTGGAGACGGACCCACGCAAGGAGGAATTCTCGATTTATCCTACACGCGAATCATCCCCCACTTTGTCGTTATGGCACCGAAGGATGAAAACGAATTGAGACACATGGTCAAAACAGCCATTGATTACAATGAGGGACCTATTGCATTACGATACCCCAAAGGACAAATCTCCCCTGACGTAACCATGGATGCTGAACTCAAGAGCATCCCCATTGGAAAAGCCGAGTTGTTGAAAGAAGGCAAGGATGTCACCTTGCTTGGAATCGGTTGGTCTGTCAAAGATGTGGTGAAAGCCGCAGCCGAATTAGAAAAACAAGGCATTCACGCCACCGTCATCAACGCGCGCTTCGCCAAACCCTTAGATGAGAAAATGATTATCGAACACGCCAAAAAAACAGGCAAACTCATCACGGTAGAAGAAAACACCCTCGTGGGGGGATTTGGTTCAGCTGTGTTGGAATGCTTGGAAAAGAATGGCGTGCACAACATCGCGGTGAAACGATTAGGCGCCGCGGACGATTACATCCCCTACGACAAGCCGGAAAACATCAAGAAACAATTCGGAATGTCAGTGGATGACATTGTTAACGCAGCCAAGAAAATGGTCGGAAAGTAATTCGGCCTTTTTTTGGTTAAAGAAACTTAGAAATAGGTTTTCTGGATTGGGAAAATTTTTCCCTATCCTTAAATTTGAATGGGATGTAGTGCAGTAAATGAATCGTGGAGAATGATCGCGCATGAACAAACTCGAAACCCTCAATGGATTTGTGAAACGCAAAAGTATTGAAGTGCGCGTAGGAAAAATAGGCGTGGGGGGACACAACCCCGTTCGCGTGCAAAGCATGACGAACACTGACACTGCAGATGTTGATAGTACGGTTAAGCAAATTAAGGAACTCGCGGACGCGGGTTCTGAATTAGTTCGATTCACTGTAGAAAAGGACGCGATGGCCACTGCCGTTCCTGCGATTCGAAAACAACTCTTGGATGAAGGGTATGAAGACACCGCCCTCATCGGGGATTTTCACTACAATGGTCATCTCTTACTCACCAAATATCCTAAACTCGCAGAATCATTAGACAAGTATCGCATCAACCCTGGAAATGTGGGGTTTGGAGACAAGCGCGATGATAATTTTGATTTGTTTGTGAAGACCGCGGTGGAATACAACAAGCCTGTTCGTATTGGGGTGAATGGGGGAAGTCTCGATCAACAGTTGCTGAAGAAACTCATTGATGATGATAACAAACTCCCCGCGAATGAACAATTAGGGGCCAATCAAATATTTTTAGAAGCCATGATTCAGTCCGCCGTATTGTCCACGCAGCGCGCACTCGATTTAGGCATGCGAAAAGACCAGATTATTATTTCGACTAAAATGTCGGGCGTGCAGGAAATGGTGTACTGCTATTCCAAACTCGCCAAACTCACGGAACAACCTCTCCACTTGGGATTAACCGAAGCGGGAATGGGAGATAAGGGTATTGTTGCCTCCACGGCCGCATTATCATTGCTTTTGAACCAGGGAATTGGAGACACGATTCGCGTGTCACTCACTCCCGAGCCGGGTTCTTCGCGCACGCGCGAAGTGTATTTGTGCCAGCAAGTCTTACAATCATTAGGACACCGATTCTTTTTGCCCCAAGTAACGAGCTGCCCCGGGTGCGGACGCACGACCAGTGATACGTTCCAACACCTCGCGAAGGAAGTCACGGAATACTTAGCAAAGCAAATGCCTGTGTGGAAGAATCAAGGGTATGCGGGCGTGGAAAACATGCATGTTGCGGTGATGGGTTGTATTGTGAATGGCCCCGGCGAAGCCAAAGGGGCGAACATTGGTATTTCGCTTCCGGGAAGCGGAGAGAATCCCGCCGCACCCGTGTTTGAGGATGGAAAACTCGTGAAAACATTGCAGGGTCCTTCGATGCGCGACGATTTCAAGAAAATGGTTCAGGCGTACGTGGAAAAGAAATACGGTAAAAAAGCCGTGCACGCTACATTGTAACATGCCTTCTTCCCGCGAATGGTCCATTACTCCTTCGCTCGTGCGGAATATTTGCTCCGCGGCACGTTCCACATATCCAAATGAGTTTATTTCCATGCTAGGAGTAAAAGAGAAAGGCTCGCACACGCTCTCCGAACTCGTCATTTTACCCTCCGAATTTGGCCGGACACACTCCACGATTCGCGCAGACTTGATTCCCTTTGATCCCTTAATTGTGGGGAGCATTCATTCGCACCCGGATGAGGGGGCGTATCCTTCCTCGGCGGACCGAAACTTTTTCTCCCGAATGGGGCATGTGCACATCATTGCAGGTTACCCGTATTCGTTTGAAACGATGCGCGCGTATGATTCCAAAGGAAAACGAATCACACTCGCAGTGTCTGAAACATAATGCCTCTTTTCGGCGGGCCGGCCTCTCTTTGCAAGGAGTTTTGGTTCCCATTTTTCATTTATTCGCATGGTTCTCCGACTCTCTACTCGCACGCCCGTGGAATATGAATCAAACCTCATTCGGTTCATTCGTAACACAGATTTGCACGAACGAGGGAATGTTCCCATTTTGTTTTTGGATTGCCAATCCACGCTCACTAAATACTTGCACTCGCGCCCGGAGTTAAAACCGGTGTTAAACTCCATGAAATCACAGCGCGTGGAAAGCATGGAAGAGTTTCTCACCTTATTACGCTCGGTGGATTTCCGCTCCTGCGTGCAGCGCGCACGATTTGTGGTGGTGTCACCATTCTATCATCTGATGGGAGAAACCTCTGCGTGGAAGCAGAAGAAACTTTTACTCCAAGCAGAGGATGCGTTTGAAAAATTAGAAGAAAAATTTGGGGTGCACGTTGTTGTCGCGGAAGAAGGGTGATTGGGTGCAAAATTTCGTAAAAAAATAGTTGATAAAATAGGGGGGAAACCAGGGATCTGCAACAAGTTGCAGTATGGTTCCCTCCCTAACTCCCAATACGTAGTCTAGGAACGTGTTCGATGTATAAAAACGTTCGGTCGGGTGACCGATAGGTGTTCAAAAAAATAAACGTTGAAAAGAAAAAAAGAGAGGAGGCCTACTAGAGGGATTGAAAATCCCTCCGAGTAGTCCGTCCGCGCGGCCGGAGGTTACCGGCCATGGATAATGGCGTATTACTGGCACTGTCCAACGATCGGCTGAATTCCGGTGAATTTCTGGCCGGGGAGGTTGGTGGTGGAGTAGGTAAATCCTAATGTTTTACTGAAGGATTGTCCCACGGAAACACCGCATGACATGTCGGTGTCGGTGACGTTAACGCTTGCACCTGCACCAATGTTTACATCAGTCAAACTTACTGAGCTTCCGCCCCAATTGACATCCGTCAACTGAATCGTTCCGGCTGTTAAATTTTTGACCACAATTGTTCCGGTTCCGGTGGCAATCTGCCATTCTGTAATGGCTAACGGGCTTGTTCCTGCCCAGTATGTTCGGCTGGTTCCTTCGGAAACACCGGCTCCTAAGCTGGGGAATCCTCCGAGAACACCAACGACAACCAATGCAATCACAATCACGATGGCTAGGATAATCAAATATTCAGTTGTTCCTTGTCCACGATTTTTTCGTTCGAGTTTCATAATGATAGTCTCCTCACTCCCTTTTCGGGGTTAACTATGGGAGAGGGAGCGCTCTGACTAATATAAATCTTCTTACGTTGAGAGAAGGGCGCCCAATACTTGCCGGGAAAATCCAAACGCCACCAGCGAAACAATAAACATAATTGGGGTAAATCGCAGTCCCAAAAAGGGTTTATTTTCCCCAATAACTCCCATGAATATTCCCGCCAGAAGGGAGTTGCCGAGCAAGAGGATGTAGGCAATGCTCTCCAAGAAAGAAGGAGTAATGGAAAGTTTTCCTCCGAGAAAACCAACCGCGCTTCCTGCAGCTGCGGATGTGAGGTTGACATTCTGACTCTGAATACGCGTGATGAGGGTGACAAATTCCACCGACACGGCCATCAACAATGGAGTGGCAATCACCATCACAAACGCCACAAAAATAACATACGTTTTCACGCTGCTCTCTAATTCTTTTTTCAAATCCTGCGTGCGGCGTAAATCCGCGGAGGAGCTTTCCAAAATCTGCGCAATCCTTCCCCCGCTTCGAATGGCCTGTAAAAAGAAGCGAACGGTTTCACTCAAACTTTTTGATTTAATGCGCGCCGAAATACTGCTCAACACATTTCCAAAGGATTCGGTTCCTAGCGCGCGCGTCGTGGTGGTGCGAATCTCATCCGAAAGCGCACCAAACTCTGGGCGCGTAGAACTTTTGAACGCCGAAAAACTGGTCATTCCTGAGCGAATGTTTCCCGCTACTAACAGTAAAAAATCCGGCAACACTTCTTCTACACGTTTGCGTCTGCGCTCAATGCGATAATACAACAAAAGCACCCGCATGATGAGGCCCGTAATGAAACCCAGTGCCGCGCCCAAAATTCCCCCCGTTTCCTGCGTGAAAATAATTCCCGTGTTGAGGGGAGTGAGCCACTCATTCAGAAATGAAAAGGTAAAATATCCCAACGCGGCGCCGGAAATAGCTACGAGAATGGAAAGAATGAGCGTGTTAACCAGCCACGTGGCACCATCCTCTTTGCTCCCGGATTCGCGAACGTACACGTCCGCATTTTCGCGCATTTTAGATGGAAGCGTGCGCGACAAACGATAGAGAAGCTGGCTCGGCATCCTAATACCCCTTCGGCGCGCGCGAGCCGATTAAACCAATAAGAATAATTTGCACCGCAAACGCGGCACCGAGAGTAAGGAGAATGGTATCTTGTGAAATATCCGAGCCCCCAATAGACGAGAGAATAATCATGAAGGTAATTCCAATCGTTGGGAGGGCGGCTGCCATGAGCAAATAGAGGAGAATCCACATGTTTAATTCTGCCGCGTAACTCTTGATGGCGCGCGACTGAAACTCAGTGAGGGTCTCCATGATGGATTGCAATGCCACACTAATAGGGGAACCCGTGCGAATATTCGTGACAAGCTGCCAAATGGTTTTGCGCAAAAACTCCGATTGCGTGCGCAGAGCTAATCGTTCAAGCGCGGCCGCTTCACTCACTCCCGCATTCACTTCCTGAACCACTTTCTCAAACTCTTCACTAATCACTCCATAATTGCTTTGAGCGACATTCGACATGGCATCATACAAACTCACGCCTGAATTAACCTGAATCTGCATGCTTCTCAGCGCAAACATGAGTCCTTGGTCAATTCCCGTGGCATTTTGCTGTGCGAGGATGCGGGGGTAATACAAGTGTAATAAAAAAAATCCCAATGACGCACACAAACCAGTCACAAAACCAAATCGCAGACCTTGAACCACGTCACCACTGGAAAAAAAAGAAAGTCCCCCCACAATGAGGAATGATACTCCTGCGTAAATGAGCGAGGAGAAAACGGATGCTGCCATGTAGGTGTTGGCATCCGCTCCAATGTGAGCTAACTTGAGGGTGTTTCCCAGCGAGGGAAAAAAACGCACGAGGTGAGAGGCCGCTCCCGTGTAGCGTGTGGGGAGTTTATTGGCTTGTTCGATGCTCAGGAGCAAAAATCGCACGCGCATACGTGTTCACGCCCCCTCACAAGGAGAACGGGTCCTTGTCCTTGGATGCCGCATCGTAAATAATAGCGGGATTAGCATAGAAGGTATGCATGACTTTTCCCACGCTCTCCATGGAAGAGCAATCGTGCTTGAGCATCCACTCCAAAATGGTCATACGATTCAACACTTCTTCTTTGATTTCACGTTCAGTCATTCCCGTGTGCATGTTTAATTTTTGAATGAGGCGAATGGGTTCATTCATCTTTTCAAATGTGTCTCCGCGCGCGGACCATCTGAAAACAGTTGAAACATTTGTCTGCTCACTGCTCGTACCTGATTCGACTTCCGCAATCTCATACGTTCGGCGCGCATTTCCTCTTCGGTCGCGGTATTGAACGAGAATCAAATCAATCGCCTCCACTTCCAGCGCGGGAATGGAAATAGGTGGTTCAATCAAGCGGCGCAACACTTGGTGGGCGGAATCCGCATGAATCGTTGCATACACGGAATGTCCGGTGTGCATGGCTTCAAACAATGTTTCCGCTTCTTGACGCGTGCGCATTTCTCCCACAATTAATCGATCGGGTCGCATTCGCAGAGAAGACAAAAGCAAATCCAACATGGTCACGCCACCCGTTCCTTCCGGATTGGGGTTCCTGGTTGTGAGTGGAACCCAATTCCAGGTCATGTAATCGGGCAAACTAATCTCTCTCACGTCTTCAATCGTAATCACGCGCTGGTGCGAGGGAATAAATGTACACAACGCGTTGAGCGCACTCGTTTTTCCCGATGCCGTACTTCCGGCCACGAGCATGGATAACTCATATTGCATTGCCAACCACAACCAGGAGGCCATCTCCGTGTTCATGGTGTGCATCTTTCCTACAAAATCAACCACCGACCAAGGCTTTCGAGCAAAGCGGCGAATCGTGAGCGTGTTTCCAAATGAAGAAATAGGAAAAAGAGTCGCATTCACACGATCTCCTGATAGCAAGTGCGCATCGAGGATGGGGTGAAGATTAGTAATTTCGCGACCATTTTTTCGAGCAATTTGCGCTGAAAGATTTTGAATATGCTCTTCATCGGGCATGGCAAGATTGGTGAGCAGCCAACCATAGTTGCGATGGTACACAGTGACAGCGGATTTGGATGAATTAATCGCAATTTCTTCCAAATTATTATCCGCCATGAGCAATTCTAATTCTCCTAACCCATACAAGCGGTGGAGCATCTGTCCAGTTAATGAATCTAAAATTTCAGGAGCAAGCCCGCGAAAAACCTGCACGAGCTGCTTCTTCGTGGCTTCCGCAAATTGCAATTTCAATCCTTTTGCTTGCTCCACATCCGACAAGTCAATGGCTTCGATGGAAACGCTCGCTGCAACTTTGTCGCGCAACTCATCCAACAAGACTTCGGTGTAGGGTCCAAATGTCTGAACATTCAACGAGTAAAAGGGATGATTATCTTGCTGATGTAAAATAATTTTTACTTCCGCATTCACATTATCAGCGGAAAAAGAATACTGCTCCATGACTTCTCCGGGCGGGGGAGCGAGGAGTTTCTCATTCAATTTTTGCAGCAGCGAAACTTTTGGAGACTGCAGCAGTGAAGCCGGATAATTAAGTTTGACAATGCCCCTGTTTTCCAAGAGTTTGAGAACCTGCTCCATATCCGTGGGCTTCCACCCCGTGTATTTGGATAATTCCTCCAAACCCATTTCAGGTTTGGTGCCCAGCACGCGCATGGCATCATCAATCATCAACTGAATGCCCGTGGGGGTGGAAAAAGGTCGGGAGCGCAGGTCCGCTGGTTGAGGGGGCCTATCGCCGGAAAGGGAAACGGGAAGAATCTCAGGCATGCTCGAAACAGCAAAAGGGGCTTTATTATCGTATTCTTTGCCCGATTCCAGAGGGGGTAAATAACCGGGGTTAAAAACCAATTTGAAGGGATTTTTGTATACGCGTCAGCGGAGTTGGCAGAGCGGTCAAATGCGCTGGTCTTGAAAACCAGAGCCTTACGGCTACGAGAGTTCGAATCTCTCACTCCGCGTCGAGGGTTTCGTTCCTCGATCCCGATACAGTGGGGTCGTGGACGACCCCATGTCTTTCGAACAAAAAATTTATTCAACCGGGTCAATGGAAATCATTTCAGTGGAGCCAATTCCCCCACCAATGTCAACGGGCATGGGCGTGTTATAATAAATTCCGCCCAGTCCTGTATACACGCGAAGCGCGTTGAGGAAGGGTTGAATTTCCTTGACTTCCATTCCCGCTTCTAATCGAATGGTTTTGCTCGTGGTGCCATCCGTGATGGTGATGGTTTCAATTTGACCATCCGCACAACCCGGGCAGCCGAATGTTTCTTCTAAATTTTGGAACGCGGGCCAATCTAAATTCTCTACCACATCATCGTACTGTGAATACGCGGGATTTTCATACGTGTTCGTATACCCGGGTTCTCCTCCCGTAAAGTTTGTTTGACGAATTTTTGTTTTCGTCAATTCCACTTCCTGATACCCGCAGGGGCCGGCGCAGAAGCTTCCTTCCACGCGCGAAATTATTTTGAGATTCTTTGGGATGTTCACGAAATTAATGGTTTTGATTTCATGCAAATCCGACAACGCATTGGCTTTGATTATTTTGTCTGAAATGGTGTACAACACATCTCCAATGAATAAGGAGCGTTTGACTTGGTATTGCCAGTCGTAATAATATCCTGACTTCAAGTCCATTTCCTCATCCACATGCGTGATGCGGCCGCGCTCTTCAAATCCATCTGCTAGAGTTACATTGTAGACAAATGCTCCTTGAAAAACGGGTTCACCGTACGCGGGCCAATCTCTCCAATCGCCAATTCCTTGTTCAATGTTATTTTTCTGGTCCTCTGAAATCTCGTGCAAATAAATGGGGAGCACGAGGAGATTCTTTTCCGCATCAAACAAGAACGCATGGTGGTCTTGCAATGCAAATGAGTCTGTTCCTCTGTCGCCGATGATGAGCGAGTGCATCTGCACGGGGTTCTCTACATCGGACACATCAAAGATGGCTAACTTCATTCCTAAGTAATAGGCGAAGTCTCCCGACTTGGATGTTTCGGTGTCTTTTCCCACTCCAATAATGTGTGTTTCATCAATGGGGTGCAAATAATCCGAATACCCGGGGATTTTTAGTTTTCCTAAAACCTTCGGGTTCGTGGCATCGGACAAATCCAACACAAACAACGGGTCAATTTGTCGGAACGTCACTAAATATGCACGGTCTCCCATGAAGCGAGCGGAATAAATTCGTTCGCTCGGAGCCAAATCTTCTATTGCACCCACTTGCTCCATGTCCTCATCAAAAATGAAAACGTGGTTGGCCTGTTGCACAATAGGTTCGGGCTGTCCACCACCCATGGGCCAGGGAGTATTATCCCATTCTGCATCCGTTGTAGTGGCAATGCGGAAGAAACCCTTGTGTTCATCCATGGAAAATTGATTGAGAACGCGTCCTGCAGCAGTGCCCTTTCCTTCATACTCGACGCGACCATCATTCAATGAAAATTTGTGAATAATCGTTTTAGTCGTGTTATCCTGTGCTACTGGAACCGTCGTGTCGGGTGCGTCTTCATCCACTGGCGTGGTGGTGCTTGCGGTGGAAACGGTAGTGTCTCCTTCACGCACGGTTGCAAAGGGCATGACGGGGCCGTAATAATAATTCCACTGCGTGTGGGCGAGGTACAAATTATCCTCGGACGCGTACACGGTTTCCGCACTTCCCACAATGGTTTCCTTGCTGAACGAAAGAGTGTCAACATTCAACGAACCAATGGTCACAAAGCTCTGTGCGTAAATGGGGCGCAAATACCCAATGTCCGTTGGAACGGCGAGGGGTTTCTCGACACCATCTTCCACATACGGGGGGATAATAGAATCGGTTCGGTCATTATTTTCACTGTCTAAGATTTGATAATCCGGGTATGCTTGCATGACAAAATACACATCATTTCCAATCATGCGAGAGGAAACATAGCTTCCAGTGAAGGCAAGTTCTTTTTCAAGAGTAGGATTTTCTTTGTCTGAAATATCATACACATTCACAATGGACTTGGAATAATTCCAGTAGGGGGGATAAATATATCCGCCAAATCCGGGAGAGGCTATTTTAGCATCATATGGGTATTCTCGCTGTTCATATTTGGTTCCGAACAAAACAAGTTTGTCTCCATTCACAAACATTTGCGAGGGAGTAATCGTGTCTAAGTTGAGTGTTTTCACCACGCGCGCTTCATCCGCGGGATACGCAAGGGTAATGATGAGTTTGTTTTTGTAAAAAGCGTAAATGTATTTTCCATCTGTTTTCACAATGTCCGCTTCATCAACGCCTTGAACTTGAACATTGGTGTTGGAATAGGAGGGTGCGGGTGTTCCTGTTGACGAACCGCCGCTAGCGTCATTGGCTTTAGACTCGGCCATTGTCGGAAGCGTGCTTCCGCGAACCGCATACTGTCCGGAGCCGCTCTGTTGCGCCTGCATGAATGCAGAAACAATTTCTGCTTCACTTGAAAAATGAGGAATTACTTTTGGATCGAGCGTATCGTTGGGAGTGAAAATAGAATTTGTCGTAGGGTTTGTTTGAACCAGCGCAAAAAGGAGTGCGGCTCCAATAATTGCTAAGCCGATTCCTGCGATGGGAATACTTCCATTGGGTTTCATAGTGATAACACGCTCCTTCAATTTCTATATCGTGCGCGCGGAAGTTTAAATACTACTTTCAATACCAAGGGAAAGGCCTAAACCTCGAGAAAAAGCAAACGGGGCTATTCTTCTGCGGGGAGGGAGCGAATAAGATGCTTCGAGCGGGAATATGCCCAGAGAATTCCAACTAAACACGCGGTGGCAATGAGATAATATACTAATGAATCGATTAAATCGCGGTTGAGCTGATAGACAATTCCCTCAATGAGGGTGAACGTGAAAATAGCCAATAGGATGAGTGTGCTCGTGAGCAAGAGAATAATCTTCACGGAATCGGCAAACTCAGACATAGTGAGAGAAACCACCCGGCGGGAGTATAAAAATATGCGGGTGCGTGTTGCGCGGTCACAGGGAGGGAGTAAAGGTAAACCCGCTCATTATTACCCGTTATAGGTCCAAATCGTATTCGTGTCCACGTTGAAATCTCTCCCCCGAATGGAAGCATTCACATCATATCCTGCGCGCGTGCCATTGCTATCATTGGGCATGGTGTAAGAAATGGAGTATCTCCAGGGTACTTCAGTGGAGCCTGATAAGGCAATGCTGAATGGCGAGGTGGTGAGTTCATCTACTGACAAACCTAGAATGATTTTTTTTGTAACTGTCGTTGTGGCATTGAGGTCGTAAGTAATAATCAGTGTCAAGGATGACCCAACTAAAAAATAACCAGATGATGAATAATTGTGATCGACATTCGTGTCAGTATAGTTGAGAGAATATTCAATGATTGGTTGTGAAACACCAAGGCCTGTAATTGGTGTCAATGTTCCGTATGGGATATCTGAAAAAATATTAACATCAAAACGTGTTGGATACGAACTAGCATTGGCTGGAAAAATTCTAAAATTATTTTCATCAAGCGAATGGCCCCAGCGTAATCCCCTATTCGTGCGGCCTGAAAGATTATTATCTGCGATTGTAGAATTCAAATCCAAAAAAATACTCGTATTGGAATCGCGACCTAGCTGGAATAAATTGGATTGATAGCGAAGCAGATTTGTTTCGGTTGAAAGCGCACTGGGAACGCGCCCCGTGATTTTTACAATTGCCCAAT
>CAYZPC010000013.1:0-24587 GCA_964480705.1 uncultured archaeon
CCCGGTGCGAGTCCGGGAGGCGGGACTAACTTTTTTTATTTTGACTCTTCAGACTTGCCATTTTATCACATTTTAATAACCCCAAACGCGAGGTGGGCATGATGAATGAAAAGAATAACCAGCGCGTCTACAAAATGGCCTTTGCCAGAGTCTATCCACTTTACATTGCAAAAGCAGAGAAAAAAGGCCGAACGAAAAAAGAAGTGGATGAAATCATTGGTTGGTTGACGGGATACACGCCAAAAAAATTTGAAGCCCAACTGGAAAAACAAACGGACTTTGAAACATTCTTTGCGAAAGCACCCAAACTAAATCCGGCGCGGAAATTAATCACGGGGACTATTTGCGGGGTGCGAATCGAAGAGATTAAGGAACCCCTGATGCGCGAAATACGCTACTTAGACAAATTAATTGATGAATTGGCGAAAGGCAGACCAATGGAAAAAATTTTGCGGAACTAATTGCGTGCTGGTTTTTCCTAATGTATCGTCATTTCGCCTTCCACGGTAAATGAACCCTTCTTGATGTTTCCTTCACGCGCGTAATTAGCGATGATAACACCGGAAGGTGAGACTTTGCTCGATTTGAGCGCAAATCCCGCGGGAATGGTTCCATTTCCAAATAAGCGTTTTCCTTTTCCAAGTGTACACGGATAAATTTTCAACCAAAATTCATCCACTAAATCGTGCTGCAAAAGCGTTTGAATCATTTCACTGCTTCCATGGACCTGAATCTCATTTCCATTCTGTTGTTTGAGTTTTTTAATTTCCTCAGGAATATTTTTTGAAATGGCAATGGTGTTTTTCCATGTTTGCGTGTCCGCGGGCACCGGGCGATGCGTAATGACATATTTTGTGGTAGAATTAATGGGCGAATTTGGGTCAATCTTCGGCCACGCGCTGGCAAAAATATCATAGGTTTTTCTTCCGAGAAGCAAGTCAAACGGATGTCCCATTTGGTCGCCCATGGTTTCGCTTAACATATCATCCCAGTAGCCCACACTCCACCCACCGTGCACAAAGCCCTCACTCGTGTCTTCCTCGGGTCCGCCCGGGGCTTGCATGACTCCGTCTAAGGAGATGAATGTTAACACGATGAGTTTGCGCATGAATGATTCCTCCGCGAATAATACTGTTTTACGTGTGAAGGGATAAAAATACCGTGACGTAAACGCTGTGAAGGAGTGTTTTTTATTCAAAAGAAACTCTTTGAGTGAATGCAAAAACCAAAAACAGTTGATGAATACCTTTCCCGCGCTCCAGCAGAAGCGAAACCATTTCTCCATCAAATTCGAAAAATCATCCGAAGTGCGGCGCCTTCTGCACAGGAAAAAATTAGTTATGGAATGCCATTCTACTCCTACAAGGGAAGGCTGGTCTATTTTGCACATGCGAAAGAACACGTAGGGGTATATGCGATGATGGCCGCCATGGATGCGTTGAAAAGTGAAGTGAAACCCTATCGAACGAGCAAAGCTACGCTGCGTTTTCCACTCGATGAAAAATTGCCCGTAGCATTAATCAAAAAACTTGTCAAACTGCAAATGAAAAAGAATGAAGAAAAGGAAAAAAATAAGTAGTGCGCGGAATCGCGCACGTGTAATTACTTTTCTACAATGGTTTGAAACCCACCATACGAGAAGCGTTTCATATCCATTATTTCACCCATTTTTTTCATGTCCTTTTCAGTCATCTGTTTTTCCATTTCTTTCATGACTGCCTTGTTGACTTCATCTCTATGTTTGCGTGATTTGAAAACAATGAAGGAGAAAATTACTGTTTCATTATTTTTTAGTTTGGCGAGTTTTTTGAAACCCATTCCCATTCCTTTCTTCACGCGCAAATCGTCGCCGACACACTCAAAATAGTCCAGTGCGCCATGCTTCAACCAGGATTTTTTTCCCAGTATTGCCATCTTTTTGTACTTCGAAATATTTTCTTTTTTCATTGGAATAACAAAACCATCCACGTAACTCATGTAAGGCCTCCGATAGCATGCAGTAGTATTTGACGTTTTTATGATTTCCCCCACACGGGCAAAAAAAACGTTGTTATTTTTCGCGGGATAATTCAATCAGCGCGCGATTTATTTTATCACGCATGGAAAGAAACGTTTCCGCATCTTTCACGGTGAGGGGGATGGAGATGATGTATCCTTCTCGCGTGATGCGCTCCACAAGAATGGGGTTTCCTCTCGCGGAGGATTTTTTCGCGGATTCTTTTTGATAAATATCCGTGAGAAGGTCTTCAATTTTTTGAAGGGGAATGCGCAGGGGAATTTCTGCCGTGAACGTAGTGTGAAAGCCCGTGCGGAGATTGGAAAGATTTGTCAAGCGCTGCTTGGCCAATTCACTATTGGACATGACAACAATGTTGCCGTCTAAATCAATCAACTTTGCCGAACGCGAGCCAATTTTCTGCAAGCGCAAAATATCCCCGTTTAACGTACGAACATAATCCCCATACGCGGCAGGCCGGTCGAGTTGCAAAACAAGCCCGGCAAAAATGTTTGCCAGCGACTCTTGGGAGGCGAGTCCGAGAATTAATACTCCCACACTCGTCACGGCGAGCAAACCCGATACTTCAACGCCAATCGTGGAGAGCGCAATAACGCCTCCGAGGGTAATGAAAATGATTCGAGTAATTTTTCGGACAAATGGAAGGAGAGTCAAATCAAACGTGTTGTTTTGTTTGGCTTGAGACTCTTCATAGTACCAGCGCAACACTGCTCCAACGGCTTCCGAAGCAGTGTACGCGGCGAGAACAATGAGAATAGCCACTGAGTATGTTGTGAGTGTGGTTTGAACAACCGTCAAATTGGGGATGAGGGCCGACATCCAGAGCACGGCCAGAATAATAATAGCCGCTCGGAGGGGGTGCTCCACGTACTGAATAATGTAATCATCGAGCGTGGTGAATTTTGTCCGAGCGGTGAGGCGGCGGAACACGTAAACTAATCCCGCGTGGATGGCTTTTCCCAAGCGGTTGGCGATGAATACAATAATGGAGACTTCAGCCAGGATAAGTGCAATGGTGAGAACGTCCATACTCGAATGCGGGGCAAAAACCATTAAAACAGGGGCATTTTTTGGCTCAATTTGAGTTATTTTTTGGCGGGCAAACCAAATGCTACCCCGCGCATGGAAATACTCCCATACACTATTTTCTCATTGAAAAAAGAAGGTTTTTCATTTTTATCCGCCGCGCCGAGCACGTATAAGAGGGGGAGAAAATGGTCATTGGTGGGATGTGCGAGTTGTGCGCTCGGGTCATGCTCATATTGAATGAGTTTTTTGTCCTCGCGATTTTCCAAACTCGTTTTAACAAACTCATCAAATGCTCTCGCCCATGTATGCGGCTTGGCAATCGTGTTCATGCGCATCAAGTTATGCACCACGTTTCCACTCCCAACCAGTAAAACTTTTTCCTCGCGCAAAAAAGACAATTCTTTTCCAACCTGGTATATTTTTTCAGGAGTCAGTTGATAGTCGAGACTGAGTTGAATGGTTGGAATCGTTGCAAGAGGATACATGTGTGTGAGAACGCTCCACGTTCCGTGGTCGAGGCCCCATTCTTTGTCTAATGAAACCGGAACACTTTTCACTTTTTTCTGAATTTTCTCCGCGAGTTCAAGCGAACCGGGCGCGGAGTATTTTTGTTTGTATAATTCAGGGGGGAAGCCATAGAAATCATGAATGGTTTTTGGTTTCTTGACGTGCAGCACGCCCGTGCCTTCTCTCAACCAGTGAGCGGAGATGCACACAATTGCTTTGGGTTTAGGAAATTTTTTAGCGAGCTTTCTCCATGTCTCCGTGAAATCATTCTTCTCAATTGCATTGGTGGGAGAACCGTGTCCCACAAAAAGAAGGGGCATTTTACTAGGCATATGCATACTCACGGGTGGGCTAATAATAAACTGCGCGCACACCAAAAGAGTTCAAGCGGCGAGGGAACGCCTATTTAACGCGGGCAAGGGACGCGATTTATATACCCGCTTCGGGTTTTGTGGTGGGTCTATGCGCCCCTTCTTGCTGTTGCTAATTGGGTTGTGTCTCGTTTTTGCATGGTCTGCCCACGCCCAATCGACTATTACTCTAACCCCGAGCGATTTTTTCATTCAAAACTATGACACGACTCTGAATGAACAATTGGTGAATGTGCCCATTTCATTCCCTGACCAAACCTATGTGGCGAGTCAGTTGAACACGTTACAATTGCGCAACGCCCAAGGGGGATTGGACACGCAGATTGTTCCCACCTCGTATTACAAAACCGAAAATGCCTCAGGACAACCCTATGTAAAAACGGCCATCGCGCGTGTGCTATACTCCTCCGGTCCTGCATCGGGAAACACGCCTGCGCCGGCGCAAATTTTTACTCTCCAAAATACCAACCCTCAAACGGCGTGGACACTCGACCAGCGCGTGGAATTTTTGCTGCGTAATGTGAATGGGAACGCGCTCACGGTTACTGCGTATGATATTTTGGGAAACCCGTATCAAACTATTTTGGATATTGATGGATATGGGACAAAGTGTAATGCCGCTGCTACCGGTGCAGGAGGAAACTTTCAGAGTGGTTTTCCCGCGAACTGTGTGAAATTACTCGAAGATGGTCCTGTGGCGAAGGTGTGGGAGATTCACAAGCAGAATGAGTTGCAGGGAGCGTGCAACACCACCCCGTGCCTTACGCATTTGTTTTCCAATGTTTTTTATGTCACTGCGATCAAGGGAAAAGACTATGTTTTAGTGGACCACGTGCTCGTGAACTCGTTTAATTTTGATGAAGTGCAGGTCACGAGTTTGACTGCAGGTCCCCGTGATGGTGGGCAAACGGGTGGATTGGCCTATTCCATTTGGCAGAATGGAATGATTTTTTACAATCGCGCTGAAATGACAGTCACCACTCCAACATCAACAAACACGATGTTCGTGGCTGACCTTCCGTATATTTTTCCAGCGCGTATAGACATCGGCAGCGGTAATCTGACTAACTTTTTCATCATGCCCACGAATGGGCAAATCCAATTGAGCACGCAGCACGACGAAGGGCCGAATCCTGCAACGATTCCCACACAGAGCAATTTCATTGGAGCCGGACAAGCGTTGTTGAGCCGCGCAGTAATTTCATTTGGAACAACGATTACTAAACATCCGGTGCGGGACGTGAGTGTGAATTCAGGACAATCTCTCGCGCGGTGGAATAACACGCGACCCTCGTATTTTTACCCGGATATTCCCGACCCGGATGCCATCGACCCTACATTCACAGGGGGAGATTTCAAGAATGATGCCGCAGCCTATTTGACGAAGGCGTCCACGCTCAATGGTACGAATGGTGGAGGAAACAATCGGCGATTTGCTGCATTTGGGTTGCCTCGTGACCAAGGAACTGCAGGGTACAACAATGCATACGTCAGCGAGCCCGAAGAGTATGTGAAATATATAATGTCGTGCAAAACCGGAAAGTCCGGGTGCCGGAGAGAATACCTCGACTCGCTCAAATACATGGCCTACGGCGCGACGAATGTGACGAATCACTTGACTGGGTATCGGAGCGAGAAGCACCCGGAAAGCAACTTGGATTATTACCGCAACGCCATGATTGAGGGGTCGAATAATAGTTCAGGCGCGATAAACTGCGGAGGAACGAATAACAATCTTGATTTGGTTGGTTTTTGTAAAACGGGCGCGACGCCTGTGGAACATCGAACGGATGCGTCGGGCGTGCCGATGAGCACATACATTCAAACGGATTCAGCAGGCGGGCTAATATCTAACCGCATGCCCCATCACGGGTGGTCGATGACCGAACCCACCCACATGTCGGCGAGGGGATTGTATACGTGGGTGTTCACCGCGGATTATCCAACGCTTTTCTTGGAACGAAATAGGGTGGACACGATTGCCTCGCTTGTACGATACAAGTGGGCGAATAACATTGCATCACTCACCACGCGCGGAAGAGGGCGATTTGCGCGAAGCATTGCCTTGTTGTATAGTGTGGAACACACTCCTGAAACACGCTCAACACTCTCAACTATTCTCGCATACATTGACCGCGAATCCAGCAAAGGAACACTTGGCACCGTGGGAACCACGGTGGTGACGGGAGATTATTACCCCGCTACATTTTGGGCTGAAAAAATTACGGAGTCAGGGAGTTTTGGTCGGTATATTCAGACATATCAATACTTTCTCCTCGCGCAGGGAATGACTGCACTTTACTTAGATGGGCTGCGCACCAGCGACACATCCGATATGACGCTATACAAAAACCTCCTCTCGGATAATTTATTTTTCATCCGAACGTTTGCGTACAAGTCCCCGTATGAAGTGCGGAATCGCGTGCCATCGTTTAACAATCCGACCACCAACACGGTCAACGAAGGAACCGGCGGGCTGAACCAGACGCACATTTTTGGGGACTCATCGAATGACCCACAGGGGTTGTCGTACAACAAGTACACCACGGAACAAGACGTGCAGCACTATCCCGGATTGTGCGGCGTGATGCAAGTGGCGAGTGAAATTCGTCAAACGGACGCATCATTTTTGCCGTTGTTTAATGCGTACTTTACCGAGTTTCAAAAACACTTTGACCAAGCGTGGATTCATCCCCGAGATAAGGTGCGATTCCCGGGTGGAACAACCAATGGAACATTTTATGGAATTGGAATCCCATGGATAACGGATGATGTGATTTGCGGACTTTCATTTTTCACAGGACTTCCGTTAGCGAATGGAAACAAGTACGTGAATGGAGTGTACACGCCTGGTGCTACGCAATCATGCCCGGACGCAGATGGAGATGGTGTGACCACGTGCGCGGGAGATTGTAATGATGGAAATCCTAATGTAAACCCCAACAAAGCCGAATCAGGGAGTGCGTGCACAAATAGTGTGGATGATGATTGTGATGCGTTGATTGATTGTAATGATAAGCAGTGCAGCAACCCCGCGCAGGGAAGCCCGCATGCTTCATGCAATGCGGCCACCGTTGCTTTCTGTGGAAATGGAAGACTGGATGCGGGAGAACAATGTGACGTAGTTGCGGAATCCATTCCTCCCGGAGCGGGGACGGGAGTGAATAATTGTGCGATTCCTCCCGGCGTTAGCCCGCCGCTTAATCCATCCTATATGGATGGAACTGCGCCCGATGCGGTGGGGTACTGCGTGCCCGCGTATGTGTCACTCGTTCCCGGATGCCTGTGTGCGGGGAGCGTGCAGACATTCTTCCTCAACACGATTGCGCCGAGTTCTATTTTCGACAACGCAGGAGCGACAACGTTCACATTATCGGGAGGAGGATTTGCGACCTCGAACACGATTGAGTTTGTTAAAGCAGGGCAAACCACTGCCTCTTTTACCAGAAGTTTCAATGCAGGAAGCGTGTCATGTGCGGGGGGAACGTGCACGGGACAAGTCAACCTTACCGCGAGCGAAATTGCCACCACGTTGGGAGTGGGAGCGCATGGTGTGCGTGTGAAGCAGGGAGGAAACACCACCAACACGGTGGTTCTGGCGATTAATTCCTCCACCTCCATCTCATTAAGCGGAATTTCTCCCAATACTGCCACTCAAGGAAGCAACTCCTCCACACTCAACGCGAGTGGAAGCAACTTCCAAAATGGGGATGTGTTAGAGTTCACGGGAAACAGTGGAAGCGTAGTAAACGCGACCACGACATTTGTTTCTGCGTCTTCGCTCACAACAATTCTAACCACCGCACAACTAAACACATTAGGATTGGGGGCAGGAACCGTGCGTGTGAAACGAGGAACGAGCACGTTTTCCAACACGGTGCCATTCACGGTGAACAGTAACACGAGCCTCTCGTTGACAAGCGTAAACCCGGACGCATTCGTGATTGACCAGGATTACACTACTATTATTCTCACGGGAAACAATATTCAATCGGGAGACCGTGCGTTCTTCACTGGACAAGGGGGAGCGACCGCGCACACCGTGACAAGCAATTTCACCAACACTACCATTACTACTAGCATTACTGCCAACTTACTCCAAATTCTAGGAGAAGGAACCGGACAATTATCCATTCATCGCGGTAGTACAACAACGTATTCAAACACGATTCCATTCACCATTGTTCCATCCGGGGGTGGAAGTCCGGTGGTCACGTTATCCTCTGCCGACACCACTGCTGCGGAATCAGGCACACCTGCCACCAACACAGGAACATACACGCTCACGCGCACAGGCGCCACTACTGCATCTTTGCCAGTGACGATTACTCTCTCGGGGACGGCCGGAAATGGAAGCGATTACACGACTATTTCCACGACGCAAACCATTCCAGTTGGTTCTCCTACATTGAATGTCATTCTCTCGCCTGTTGATGATGTTGCTGTTGAGCCAAATGAAACGGCCATCATGACGGTTGTTGCGGGAGCGGGTTACACGGTTGGAACACCCAGCGCGGTGACGGTGAATATTGTTGATAATGATTCTCCACCTGGGCCCACTCTTTCGAGTGTTACTCCAAATATCATTGCCTTCAACCAGGGAATTGGACTCGCCCTCGTTGGAAGTAATTTCGCCGCGCCGGCCACGGTAACCATTGGAGCGGTTGGAAACCAAGTGGTATTCAACAATGTGACGCCCACTCAAAATGGTACGCAGCTCAACGTTACCTTATCAGCGGCACACACTCAAACATTGAACACCACGTCATCCACGCAAGCAGCGGCACACAATGTCATTGTAACATCCAACGCCCAAAACTCCAACGCGCAAACACTCACGGTTACTCCGCCGGTGCTCAATGCGATTATTACTCCCAGCCCGGCAAGCTTCGAATACAACTCGGCTCCAGCGATAGAATTAGATGTGGACTATTATGGTGTGGCACCCACCGTTTCATTTGGCGGAATCATTTTCACTCCCACTAGTCCAAGTGCGGGAGTGCTGCGCATTACTCCGAGTGTGGCGCAGATTAATTCAATGGGTGTGGGGAACAAAAATATTCTCGTGGAAAACTCCACTAAACTTTCGAGCTCGCATATTATTTCCATTGTGGACCCCATTCCCACGCTCACGAATGTTTCCCCTTCATCCACCGCCTGGGGAAGCGCGCCCACGATTACACTCACAGGAACAAAATTCCAATCGGTCAATTTGCCCGCATATCCTGGAAGTAAAATTACCGTGGGGGCCATTTCCAATTTGCCCTACACTACTATCACGGGAACAACACAACTGCAATTTGCTTTGACAAGTACCCAAACTAAATCGCTGGGCGTTGGAACACATGAAATTCATGTGGTGAATGGAAGTCAAACCTCCACGGCAACAAACCAAACGCTTACCATTTCCGAAGTCAGCCCCACACTCACATCGCTCTCGCCCAACTCCGTGCCCGCGCAGCAAAACCACACGATTACTGCAAATGGAAGCAACTTCCAAACGTATGCAATGGTAATCGTTTCCAGTGCAACCGTAACCCTGCCCGACAAAATAGCCACGGTGAACGCGACGAATGATTCGCTCACATTCAACTTACTCGCGAGCGACATTGTCACATTAGGGGGCGTGGGCGTGTATCAGGTTCGAATAAAAAATGCAACTGGATTTGTTTCAGGGCCTCAGGACCTCACGATTACCGCTCCCACGGGAACATCTCCGCCCGGCTCGTTTGCCGTGACAACGCTTCCCGGTGCGAATGCGGGAGACGTGGATGTGTCGTGGACATTTGCCAATGGATCCCCGGCGCCCAACCATCGTATTGTGGGAATTTCACGCAGTGTATTACTCACGATTGGAAATGGTGACGCGATTATTGATGCGGCAGAAATAAACAATTTGACGCTTCCTTGGGAGTACAACCAAACAGACCCCGCCAACCCGTTTACATTTTCAGGGGCCCCCGACACCGAGTATTGCTTTGCGGGAAAAGCATTCAACACGCAGGGAGAATCGTATTCTGGAACGAGCTGCGTACTCACAACGAGTGCACAATCCGCTCCTGGTTCATTTAGTGCAAGCGCAAACGTGGGAAGCAGCGCTGGAGAGTTGAATGTCTCGTGGACACCCGCGGGAGGAAACCCTGCGCCAGGTTATCGCTTGAAAGGAATTTTGCGCAGCGACCCCATTGCGCAGGATGGAATCATCAGTTCTGCCGAATTTGACCAAATCCCCGCGCCCGCGTGGGTGGTGAACGTGGACACGACTTCGCCGTATGCTTTTTCAGGAACAGCCAACACGGAATACTGCTTCGCAGTGAAAGCACGAAATTCACAAGGAGTGAATTATTCAACCACATCCTGCGCAAAAACGCCTGATGTGTCCGCGCCCCCGGCTCCCCCCGCGCCGCCCGCACCCCCTAGTTCAGGCGGAGGCGGCCCCGGTGGGAACGGCGGCGGCGGAGGCGGTGGTGGAGGAAGCGGCAGCGGAGGAACTGGAGGAACGGGAGGAAATTTGACGTGCACTCCCACTCTTGAGCTGTGCGATGGAATTGACAATGATTGCGATTCACTCGTGGATGAGGGTTGCGCAGGCGTGGATGCTCCCACGTGCTTTAATGGCGTGCGCGACCCGGGTGAGCTGCGCAAAGATTGCGGTGGCGTGTGCAGCCGACTCTGCTATCCTTCGACGCCCCCGTCGTATTTTACATTTATCAGTTCGCTCGCCAGCCCCATGTTGATTGTGTTCGAGTGGATTGCGCGCTTGTTCCAGTGGTGAGTGTGGTAGTCAACTGCGCAGGCATTCAACTGCGCGGCAAGCGGAGTGCGGCTTATTAACTCACTCTTATTTTTTGAGACATGAATTTGTATTCCACTATTATGCCCTTGGGGACATTGTTTATTGCACTGGGTGCGATTGCGCTGTTTGGATGGGCTGCGGATATTACATTCATCAAAAATGCTGCGCCCAATGGATTAAGCGTGAGTGTGCCAACCGCTGCATCCATTTTGATGGCCGGTCTGGTGCTGCGTTCATTTTACCGCATTGTCACGGGAAATAAACAAGGGGATTCAATGGTGCGCATCATGAGCATCTCCATTCTTCTTTTTCTCCTGCTCATCCCCCTGGTTGCAGGCTATTTTTGGGGAGTTGATTTGGGATTAGATGATTTTTTTGCACCCGTGGAAACAAATGGCGTGCTGCGACAAGGAACTCTTCCAGCAGTGGGGAGCATTTTTGCTATTGCCGTATTATTTGTGCTGACTTTTTTGGTGAGTTTAGGATTCTCCATATCAAAATTTTCGCGGTGGAGCGGATTGTTTCTCCTCCTCATTGGAGGTTCTGCGTTGCTAGGATATATCATTAACGAACCCTCGCTCTACTACCTCTCTGGAAATAGCAGCGGGATGGCTTTGCGTGCAGCAGCCGCGTATGCGTTGCTCGGACTTGCGTTTTTGCTTCTAGGGCTGCGTCCGCACACGGATCAACAACCGGAACCCGGAGGAATGCCACATGTTCCTTCGAAGTAAAGTTGTTTTAGTGGTCATTCTTCCCCTCCTCTTGATGGCTGGCTACCAATTTTTTGCCATCACGCATGCATTTGATGTAATTGAAGAAGTGCGTTCTAAAATTTTCGTTGAATCCTCGACGGAAGTAAAGTATGCTACGGATGTGCAGTTTCTCACCGGTGCTATGACGCGAGCGTTGTTTGAATTGGACACTGCCTATGAAATGAATGATTCAGCATCGTATGCGCACGCCCTGCAATCCTATCGCGAAGCGCAGCAGCAGCGATATTACAGCCTGCGCCGGCTCAAGGAAACACTGCTTGCGGAAGAAAAAACGACTTTTCAGTTTATTGCAATTTTAGATGAATATCATTTGGAAGAACTTTCTTCGATTGAACAAAAACTGGCTGAATTGGACGTGCATAATGAGGAAATCATTTCACTTATTTCACATGACTTTGATTTGAATTCGGATGCGACGCTGCGGCACACACATATTCAGCAAAGCAATGCGCTCACGCGCGAAGTTGTGGGAGAATTGGCTGCGTTTACCAACAAACGATATATCAAGGTTGATGAGGTGAGCAAGCTAGTTGGTGAAGCTGAAAAAAATGCTAAACTCACCCTCTTCATGACGGTTATTCTCGCTTATTTAGTGGGGTCAATTATTATTTTGTTTTTCTACGTGCTCGTTATCGTGCCGCTTGAACGATTCACGCGCGCCATTGAGAAAAAATCAATGGAAAATATTGCATGGACATCGATGGAACCATTTCGTGAGGATGAAATTGGGGTGTTGTATCGAACCCTCGATGCGTGCTTCACAAACCATACTGCGCGTGCACACGCATCGACTAAAAAAAAATCCCGCAAAGGCTCAGCGGGAAGGAAAAATAGGAATTCGTGGAAGAGTGGGGAGGCGGGGCATTAGTGATTCGCCTCCGCTTTCTCCAACGCCGCAATTTTTTCTCCTACGCCCTTGGATTCCAAGTCTAATTGTTCTTTGTATTCTCTCAAAAGGTCAATTTTCTCCTGGCGTGTGAGAAAACTTCGGCCGGAAGGAGACACGTATACGTGCCCCGTCTGACATGAGTCATTGGTGGAATTGCAACAGTCATTCATGAAAAGCCTCCGTCCATATATCGGACATACGATATTACTGGCGAGGAAATATTTAAATGCATCGGGCGTCCGATAGTAGTATGCGCTCCTCCCTCAAGCACCCAGCGGCCGCCTGCTGCGACATGCGGGGATTTCTGACGTTTCTCATTCTCTTTCTCCTTTCTAAGAAACCCATGCACGGGCAAGAAATTGCAGATGAATTAGAAAAACGAAAAGGCGAGAGGCCGAGTCCGGGGACTATTTATCCTGCGCTGAAAATGATGCTGGAAAGTGGTTTCATTCACGAAGAAAAAAAAGGCAAGACGATTGTGTACTCGCTCACGGATGAGGGGAAGCAATCATTCAAAGTCGCTAAACAAAAATTCGTGCGAACATTTGTGGATATTGTTTGATTTCACAAACCATTTGACCAACATGACTTCCCCTCCTTTTTCACCTGAAAAGATGGAACGATTTTTAGAAGTAGACGCGCTCCGCGGAGCAGCAGTAGTGTTAATGGTGCTGTATCACTTTCTGTTTGATTATTCCTTCTTTGTTCAACCCCTTGTGGATGTGTATTCGGGCTGGGCGTTTGTGGTTGGTCGAACATCTGCTATACTATTTGTGGGACTCGCGGGGTTGTCGTGGACACTGCACTCGCATCGCAAGCACGCTGCTGCACCCACACGTGAAAATGAGTGGCGTGTGTATGTGCGCAGGGGAATTGTATTGCTGTGCGCCGGACTGGGAATCTCCCTCGCGACATTTTTACTATTTCCCCCAAATGCTATTTGGTTTGGCGTGCTGCACCTCTTAGGATTTTCATTTATTTTTGGACTGCCTTTTTTACATCGACCGCGTGCCGCGTTACTAGCAGGAATTTTACTCGCGGGCGTGGGAATTTTGCTCTCGACCATTTTCTCTGCGCAACTCCCATTTTGGCCAATTGTTTTACCAGTGACCTTTTCTACTTTTGATTATTTTCCCCTGCTTCCATGGTTCGGCGTTTTTCTGCTGGGCATTTGGGCAGGGCACTATTTTTACCCTCAAGGAAAAACACTTGCGAAAAAAATAATTCGAGTGCCGGACACTGCCTTCACGCGTGTTCTTGCGACCCTTGGAAAAAAATCCCTTCTCATTTACTTAATTCACCAGCCCATTTTGATTGGAATTATTTTGCTCGCACGCAGTGCAGTGTAAAAAATTAATCGAGTGTTTCGGAATCCGATTCAGATTCATCATCCTGCGCATCCACGGTGTCCCACGCCACCACGTGGGTGTTTTCCACGGCCTTCAGTTCAATATTTTTTTCTCCCGAAATGCGCGCCGCGTCCTGCGTAAACAATGTATGTCCATTCGCGAGAAGATTTCCATTCACGACAAACAAATACTGTTTATCATACGCGGGCTTCCACATGTGGGTGTGGCCTTTCTTGAGAATAGAAACATACATTTTGGCGCGCTGGTGAATGCGTTGAGCGTTGTCTTTTTCATCCGGAGAAACGACGCATAACCAATTGTTTGTTTTTTCCTCGCGCGAATACACGCGCTGCGACCACGAGGGTTTCAACCCATTTTTGGGAGGGAGAATCCACATCTGCAACAAGTGAACGGGCTTCTCTTTGGACGCATTAAATTCCGCGTGCAACACGCCGGTGCCCGCGCACATATATTGCACTTCCCCCGCGCGGGTCACGCCGACGTTGCCTAAGCTATCTTCATGCTTCAATTCGCCGCTTAACACGTATGTGACTATTTCCATGTCGCGATGCGGGTGCAAGGGAAAACCGGATGCAGGAGCAATCGTGTCCTCATTTAACACTCTCAATGAGGCCCAATTCGTGTTGCGGGGGTCATAATAATCATTGAATGAAAAATGGTGATATGTTGAGAGCCAGCCGTGGACATCGTGGTAATGTTCTGCCGCGCGAATGAGGTGAATCATACATTATGAGGCGAAGAAACTCCTTTAATGTGGGTGTTTTTTGCAGAAATATGACTGCCTTATATACTTCTGTTTTGTCCGCGTATGAGTATGGCCAAAAAATTGATTTTAGCGCTTTTACTCGTGCTCGCGCTGGGGCTTGCGCCCTCCGTGGCAGCGCAAGCCGCCCTCGGCCCCAATCAGGCGTATATTCAAAATTATGACACGGTGTCAAAATCCAATGATTTAGTAGCGGTGCCCATTGGCTTTGCTCCCGGCCAGCAGGGGTTAGCGACCATCTCAAGTATTCAGCTGCGAAATGCATCTGAGAGTTTAGTCACGCAAGTCATGCCCACCTCTTTTTATCAAACTGGCCACGTGCGCACGGCGATTGCGTATGTGCTTTATTCCGCAGGACCCGGTTCGGGCGGCGGACCCGCGCCGGAAAGCATCTATGATGTGTCCACCTATTCAGGGAGCCCGCCTTCGTTTGTCATGGACCCGCGCGTAGAAGACTTGCTGCGAAATCAAAATGGGGCCGCGTTGAAAGTGAATGTGGTGGACATCAAGGGGCAAACGTATCAAACGACGCTTGACATTGATGGAATGGGAAATTGTAACGCACGTAATTTGCCCACGCCTGAGTTTTCGGCAAACTGTGTGAAAGTAATTGCCGATGGTCCCGTGGTCAAAAAATGGGAAATACGAAAACGACACGATGCGGTTGGGCCGGCGGACATGCCGTACTTGTTTTCCTCCGTATTTTTCGTGACTGCTGTGTCGGGAAAACCCTATGTGATGGTTGACCATTTGTTTACCAATGCAAATAATTTGGATGAAGACCCGGCTCCTGCCACGACGGGCGGACCCATCAACAATGGGTATAATTATTCCACCAAGCAAGCGGGCAGAATTTTTTACACGAATGCGAGTATTACGGTGACCACTCCCGGAAACGCGGACCACCAGCAATACATTTTGGATGAACAATACATTCAGCCTTCACGCATTGACCCGGCATCCACGGCCACTCAATCTACTTTTTGGATTATGCCCACGGATGGACAAACTATTCTGAGCGGCGCCCCCTACTTGGATGGTGTTCCTCTCGCGGCGATTCCAAATCCAAGCAACTACATTGCCGGGGGGCAATCTCTCGCTACACGAATGGTGGTCACATTTGCGGCTCTTTCAGCACACCCCTTAGAAGAAAACAAAATCAAATCCGGCGGTTCACTGGCAATGTTTTCTCAAATTCAGGATTATTTTTTCAGAGAAATTCCCGACCCTTCCCTCATGGAGCCGGGAATCAATTATGCTTCTGACGCGGCAGGATTTTTGAGCGCGCGCAGAGCCGTTGCTAATGATCCCGCAGACAGCCATCGATTTGGAATTTATGATATTGGACAAGGAAAAGATTTGGGTGCGACGGGATATCCTGATTTGTATCATCAAGAACATTACGCCGCGGTCCGATATTTGATGTCGTGCGACCGCCGGTGCGAACGCGATTATTTAGATGGACTGCGCTGGCACTTGTATGCACGCGCGCATGCAACCAATAACTTTGTTGGGTTTCGAATGGAAGAACACCCGCAAGCGAATATTAATTTTTACCGATCGCCCGCATTTGAAGGAGAAAACGGATGCACCAATTCAGCCGCGGTGAATGGTGCTAAAGATTTGCTTGGATTCTGCGCCACCAACTATCCGCCCGCTGGACATCGCACGGATGCGACGGGCGTGGACATGAGTACGTACGCTGCTCAATCAGGGCTTCGAACCATCCAACATGAGTGGACGATGACGGAACCCGCACACTTGTCAATGGCAATGGAATATTACCGCTACTTATTTACGGGAGACGAAATTGCGCGCTATCTTACTATTATCAACACCGAAACCGCTTCTAGTCCATTCCACTTTTCACAACTAACCGGTTCACAAGGTGGTGTCACTGACCGCGGTCGCGGACGAGCGACTATTTGGTTAGTGAATGTGTACGCGCTCACGTTAGACCCGGCGCACCGCACCTTTGTTGAGCGCGTCGTCGACCTCACGGATGCACAGCGAAATAAAATGACGCACGGGCAGCGCGGAACCAATCCCGCGACGGGAGATTATTACCCGGTGAAACATTATGCGGCAGCGATTAATGGTCCGGGCTCGAGCGGGTGTCCGGGAGGAGTATACAATACATTCAAGCCCTTCCAGAATGCACAGCTCGCACATGGAATTGCACTGTATTACCGCAACATGCTCGACCCGAATAATCCTGCTCATGCTGCAGAAATTGCCCAAGTAAAAACAATGAGTGCAGACAATTTGGATTTCACGTACACGTACATGTACAAGTCACCTTATGAAGTGCGAAATCGCACCCCAAATTTGAGTAATCCCGCAACCAACATAAATGAAGGGGGCGGGGGGTTCAGTGACTATTATTGTATTTACTCGTCTCATATCGGAAGCATTGGGCCGTTTGACACATACACGGAATACACGCAGCGCCAGCAAGAAGAAATGTACCCTGGGTTGTGCAATGAACTCATTATGGCATCCGAAATCCGGAAGACCGACCCCACGTATTTGATGAATGGAAACACGGATTTACTCGCACAATATTATGCTAAATTCCGCGACGCATTCAATAGGGTGTGGGTCTTCTACCCGTATCGAAATAGTTTCTATAACAAAAATGTCCACGGACTCTCCGTAGTAAAAATGGAAGATGAAATCATGTGCGGACTCGCTCTCGCATTAGGGGCACCTAACGCGGCGGGAGGGAGATACATTAATGGATCATTCCAGGCCGCGACAAATCCCTCGTGTCCGGATGCCGATGGAGATGGTGTGACGACGTGTGCAGGAGACTGTAACGATGCGAACCCGGCCATTCGACCTAATCAGAGTGAAACGAGCTGTAACAATGGAGTGGATGATAATTGTAACCAACTCGCCGATTGCAGCGACCCATGGTGCGCGGAACCCGCTTATCCTAATGGTTCAGGCTCAAATAATTCCGCATGCACGAGCGCCTCAACCAAAAATTACTGCGGAAACCAAACCCTCAATGGAAATGAAACATGTGATGCGGTGCCGAATGGATCGGCTATTCCAAGCGGAGCAGGAACTGCCATCAACAACTGCGGACCCATCTCGCATAGTCCTCCGATTGGCGCCAATTATACGAGCGCAGGCGGATATTGTGTTCCCGCATTTGTTGCCCTTACTCCTGGGTGTCAGTGCGCATCATCATCATTTTATTTCAGCAGTCTGATAACGAATCCTAATCCTATTTTGGTTTCTTCATCTAACGCCACATTAACACTCAATGGAACCGGATTTTTGTCCGGAGACCAAGTGGAAATAATCAAACAAGGAACGAGCACCACGGTCACGCTCACTCCCACCACCACTTCTGGAACACAACTCTCTGCCGCATTAAATGCCACGCAAATTGGCACCACTCTCGGAGCAGGAAGCCATAGTATTCGTATCAAACAAGGGAGCAATTACTCTAACGCACTCACCCTCGTCATTCAGGGAGCAGCACCCTTTGCACTCACGGGAATTAATCCCAACTCGACTGTTGTCAATCAATCCTCCAGTTTGCTCACCCTCACTGGAACAGGGTTTGCGAGCGGAGATGCCGCTGAGTTTACGCGCGGAACCAATGTGGTGTTGAAAAGCGGAGCCGGAACAACGTTTGTTAACGCCACCACACTCACCACTACTCTTTCAGCCGCAGACACTACCACCTTAGGAGTGGGATCGGGAACCGTGCGCGTGCGAAATACAAGCGGAACCTATTCGAACACGGTGCCATTCACCATCACCACCACCCCTGCACCTACCTTAACCAACGTGTCTCCGAATGTTACCACCTATGCGGCCGGACTCACCATTGCACTCACAGGAACTAATTTTGCTACTCCTGCTACGGTGACACTGGGAACAGGAGGCAACCAAGTGGTGATTTCAAACATCACGGTGACCAACGCCACGAGTTTATCATTCAACCTTACTCCGGCACAAAACCAAACATTAGGAGTGGGAATCCATCCTGTGAGTGTAACCATCGCCGGACAAACATCCAACACGCAAAATTTTGAAATTAAAGCTCCCTTCATAGTGAATGTGTCTCCAAACCCGGTGGAGTATAATACTTCTCCAACGATTGCCGTGACCACCAATTACTTTGGAACACCCATCATTCGAATTGGAGCATTAACTTTCAGCGGCGCCCAAATTACCATTACCCCACCCAATATTTTGAGCGTGACTCCAACCATTGTTCAGATTAACTCCCTCGGAACCGGAAGCAAAACCGTTCAAGTTGAAAACACGGGAGTATTATCCAACACGCAATCCCTTGTCATCGCGGACCCCGTTCCAACACTCACGAATGTTTCCCCTTCATCCACCACATGGGGAAGCGCGCCCACGATTACACTCACGGGAACAAAATTCCAAGCCGTGAATGGAAGCATTTATCCCGGAAGCAAAATTAATGTGGGAACACTGACCAACCTGCCCTATACTACCATCACCGGAAACACTCAGCTGCAATTTGCCCTTTCAAGTGTGCAAACCAAACAATTAGGAGTGGGAACGCACCAAATTCATGTGGTGAATGGAACACAAACCTCTGCTGCTACTAACCAAACGATTACAATCACGGAAGTTGCCCCCACTTTTTCAACCATGTCACCAGCCACCATCGAAGAAGGTTCCGATTATTCCATTGTGCTCACGGGGAGTAATATTCAATCGTATGCTACTGTGCTTGTTGGAAATCTCCCGGCAAAAACTCCTGTTGCGGGAAGTGTGGGTGAGACTGGATTGTCATTCAACTTGACAGCAAATGAAATTACCACTTTAGGAGGCGTGGGCGTGTACGCAGTGCGCATTCAAAACGCTCCCGGATTTGCATCCGCGCCGAGAGACTTGACGATTACTCCATCCACTGGAAACACTACTCCTCCGGGAGCATTTACCATTAACGCATCTCCCGGAAGCGGAGCAGGAGCCGTAAACGTGGGTTGGACGCTCGCCACCGGAACCGCGCCGGTTTCATATACCATCAAGGGAATTCCAAAAAGCCACGCGATTGCAGCAGACGGAATCATCACCAATGCCGAGTTTGAGAATCCCGCAAATGCAGGAGTGTGGGTGCACAATGCAACCGACCCGGCTAACCCATTCACCTTTACCGGGACAGCGAACACCGAATATTGTTTCGCAGCAAAAGCAACTAATCCGGGCGGGAGAATGTACTCGACGAATACGAGTTGTGCCATTGCAGCAAGTGGACAAACTGCCCCCGGATCATTTACTCTAGATGGTGACACGGGAAGCGAGCCCGGAGAAATTGATTTGAGTTGGACAAATTCTGGCGGGCTTCCCTTGCCACGCTATTATTTGAAAGGCGTCCTGCAGAGCGACCCCATCGCCATTGACCGCGATATTTCCCAAGCCGAATTTGAAAACGCTGGAAATAGCAGCGCATGGGCGGTCAACTTGCAAGTGGACAGTCCATATCTCTTCACGGGAACACCGGACACGGAGTATTGTTTCGTGGTTAAATCTCAAAATATTTTAGGAAACACGTACACGAATACTGAATGCGTGGTATCTGAAGACAACCCCACGGTTGAACCTCCTGCACCACCCGGTGGCGAGGGAGGCAGTGGCGGTGGTGGCGCGGGCGGCGGTTCCGGCGGTGGCGGAGGCGGCGGTGGAGGCGGAGGCAGCGGAGGCAATGGTTTGACGTGCACTCCCACTCTTGAGCTGTGCGATGGAATTGACAATGATTGCGATTCACTCGTGGATGAGGGTTGCGCAGGCGTAGAAGATCCCTCCACATGCTTTAATGGCGCGTGGGATGAGGGTGAGTACCAAACGGACTGCGGAGGAGAATGTTCTGCGTTGTGCTTAGCAGAGAACCCCATTCCCCAATCGTTCTACCGCTATGCAACTATTTTAGCGAGCCCGCTCCTGCTGTTTGTACAGCTTCTCGCACTCCTCTTCGGCGGAAGCGTTTAAGGCAAACCATTTGCCGGGCCACGCCCCTTTTTTAAGGTCGCGGGAGAAATCCTAGTGTATGGTCTCATTCACATTAGACGCATTTCTCGCCAAACACGGGTTGGGAGTGGGAGACAAAATAATTGCCACGTGGAAAAACACGCACGTGGAAGGAACCATTCTCCCACAAACAAGTGGAAGCAGCCCCTTTCTACACATTAAACTTGCATCGGGGTACAACACGGGATTGGGAATTGAACACATTTCTGCTGTGCAAAAAGAAAAAACACCCACTCAAACATTTGACACATTTTCACCGCAAGAACATGTGGAAAAAAAATCAGCGAACAAGCACCCACAACTCTCTCTCATTACCGCAGGGGGGACGATAGGAAGTAAGGTCGATTACAAAAAAGCAGGAACCTCTCCCCTCATGAGCTCGGAAGAGATTGTGGGAATGATTCCCGAAATTGGAGAATTTGCTCAATTCGGGAGCATTGTTTCTCCATTCTCAAAACTCTCTGGAAAAATGGAACCGGAAGACTGGATTCAACTCGCACATGCATGCGAGCACGAACTCAACAAGCCCGAAATAAAGGGCGTGCTCCTCACGCATGGAACGGACACGCTGCACTACACTGCGGCCGCATTATCCTTTATGCTGCGCGGACTCCACAAACCCCTCGTATTGGTGGGAGCGCAACGCTCCTCCGACCGCGGTTCAAGCGACACACAATTCAACCTCATTTCTGCGTGCCACGTTGCGCTATCTGATATGGCGGAAGTGGGAATATGCATGCATGAAACAACATCCGATGACACGTGCATTTTCACGCGCGGAACCAAAGTGCGAAAGATGCACTCGTCTCGACGCGATGCGTTTAGGCCCATTAATGATATTCCCCTCGCGCGCATAACCCCTCATTCTGGTGAAGTAAAAATGCTTCAACATGCGACCCCGCGCCGCGAAAATGGAAAAGTAGAATTGGATGCGGTGTTTGAAAAAAATATTGCGCTCATTAAAGTTTATCCCGGAATGCCAAAAGAATTGTTAGAATTCTACGCACAACGGGGAGTAAAAGGAATTATTTTAGAGGCCACGGGATTAGGACACACGCACACGGATTTACACCCCACTATACAGCACCTCACCCAAAAAGGGGTGCCGGTGTTTGTGACCACGCAAACAATGTATGGCCGGGTGAACTTGAACGTGTACTCGTATGGAAGGCAACTCCTCGAAGCGGGAGCGGTGGGATTAGAAGATATGCTCCCGGAAGTGGCGTATGTGAAACTCGGGTGGGTGCTCGCCCACACACGCGATCCTGCCAAAGTAAGGGAAATGATGCTCACACCCTATGCTGGAGAAATTACTCCCCAAAGCCGAGTGGATGCGTTCCTGAATTAGGGCATCTTATATATAGTTGAATTTTTTGTGTAGAGAATGGCAGCCCTTTTTGCACTCGAATCGGTGACGGAAGCACTATTTGCACTCTCATTTGATGATGCGCTGCGCTGGTCATCCTATGGATTGGCACTGGCCATTTACATTATACTTATTTTCAACTTCTATCGATTTGTTGCCAAGCGGGATATCTTCGAACAAAAACTCACATTTGCCCACCCGGGTGTAGTGGGGCTGCTGGAAGATTTTGTGCTGGCATTTTTACGCTTAATAAAATACGGCGTCATGTTTCCAATCATTTCATTTGTGTGGTTCGTGGGATTTGTCGTGTTGCTGTTTGTTGTCACGCAAAATCAACCCATTCAACAAATTACCCTCATTGCGATTGCACTCATCACGGGAGCGCGAATACTTTCTTACTACAATGAGGATGCTGCGCAGGAATTAGCGAAGACAGTGGCGATTGTCATTTTGGGAACCGCACTCGTGCAGCCGGATTTTTTCCAATTCACGCAAGTGTATCAGCGCCTGCTTTCATTGCCTGCGCTGAGTATTACTTTGTTGCACTTCATTGTTTATTTGTCCGGACTTGAACTGCTGATGCGCTTCCTCTATCACCTCAAATTAGCTGTGTTTAACGACCCCATTTCACAGAAAAAAATAAGCAACACTGCACGACCCCCCTTGAAAGTGTGACATGTTCACGTGCACAGAAATATATTTTCACGCGTGCTTTTACCATTCATGCGGAGAATATTTTTTGCCGTCCCCCTGAATGCTTCACATGTAAAACCATTTTTGCCCCTCTATCAAAAAGTGGTTCGAGAGAACCCGCACGTGGTTTTTTCGCCCGTGAGCAAGTGGCACATCACCCTGCACTTCGTTGGAGATGTGAGTGAAAAAGCCCTGGAAAAAATAATGGAGAATTTCAAAAATGTGCATCTGCCGCGAATGCATCCGATTGTATTAGGAGGCAATCCTCCATTGGGGAGGTTTGGAAACTCTGTGCTGTATTTGCGTGTGACGGATGAGCAAAAAAGTCTGCATGCGCTGCACACTATTCTCAAGGGCATGGTGCCCGTGCGACTGGAACAAACGTATCAACCCCACATCACGTGGGGGAGAAATCCCAAGCATGAAAATCTCCAAAAAATAGTGGGGGAAAATATGCAAACGAGTAAAAAAGAGCACAATTTTGGACAGATTTTTTTGTACGAATCCATCTCCAATGGGAACGAAACTCGCTACATGCCTCTCGCACATCGGCGAATTTTTTGCTCCAAACGTGCAAAAACGAGATAGTCCAGGCACATTCCTTTTAATACTCAACGGGGTTTCTCTCGAAGAACTAAGTGCGCACAGCGCAGGGAGTTTGAGATACTATGGCTTTAGGTGGAAAAAAACCCGCATTCGGCGGATACGCTATTTCATTTGCAGGACGACGCGACACGATTGAAGACATCATGGGAAGCAAGCCCATCGCACCTTCTGAAATGACAAAGAAAATTTGGGCATACGTGAAGAAACACAATTTGTCCAACAAGAAATAAAATTAATTTTTAGCGGGCGGGAAACCGCTCGCACTATTTTTTATCTGCTTTTTACGAATGCTTTTTCACACGCAAAACACGGCCTTATTCACGGCGTTTTTGCCTATTGTTATAAACTTCTCCTCGCGAGAATGGTATATTGCCCCGCGGAGGGACTCTCATGAATGATGCCTGTAACACTACTGGAAGCGCAACGGTCGGAAGCACTATTGCCAAAACAGAGATGAAGACACTCATCGATGTCACGTCGCGCGCCGTTGAGAAATTGAAAGCATTCATGCAGAGCGAAAAAAAAGAAGGATATGGTTTGCGCGTCGCGGTGTTGCCCGGCGGATGCTCCGGATACACGTATTCATTGACGTTTGAAAAAGAAGGATTGGGAAGCGACATCAAACTCGAATTTTTTGGAGTACTTGTGTTCGTGGACAAAATGTCTGAACCCATGCTGCAAGGAAGCACGATTGATTACGTCGAATCATTGCAAGGCGCCGGGTTCACGGTGAACAATCCGAATGTGCACGGCGGATGCGGTTGCGGAAAATCATTTAGTTAATTTTTTTACTAAAATATTTTCAAGAGGAAGTGAACCATCATGTCTACCATGCCAGCCGAAGGAAGCAAAGCCCCTGCTTTTACCCTAAAAGATACGAATGGAAATGATGTTACCTTGTCGAAATTGAAAGGGAAAAAAGTCGTGTTGTATTTTTACCCCCGCGATGACACTCCGGGATGCACAACAGAAGCATGCGAGTTCCGCGACAATTTAGCGCGTGTGAAAAAAAAGGGCGCACTCGTTTTTGGCATATCTAAAGATGATGAAAAATCGCACCAAAAATTTACCGAAAAATACCAGCTCAACTTCCCCTTGCTTTCCGATGCGGATGGAAAAGTCATTGAAGCATATGGTGCGTGGGGAGAAAAATCCATGTATGGAAAAAAATTCATGGGGATTATTCGGAGCACGTTTATTATTGATGAAGACGGGAGAATCATGAAGGTTTTTCCAAAAGTCTCTCCCCAGGGGCACGCGGAAGAAGTGCTCCAGGCATTAGAAGGATAGGTTCCTTCCCGTGCCTTTAAAATGCTTTTCCGAGAGTTTTTGTATAGTGCCCGCTTCGTCTAGCGGCTAGGATGCCACCCTGTCACGGTG
>CAYZPC010000014.1:0-1310 GCA_964480705.1 uncultured archaeon
ACGGTTATAAACCAACCCTAGAAAGGAGCAAAAGAAAGGCACGCGCTAGGCGCGCAACGCATCCACCGGGTCCATCATGGCCGCACGGCGAGCGGGGAATAAGCCGGCAGCCATTCCCACGAGCAAGGCGAAAAGAAGCGCAAACACAGCCACGAGGGGGTCAAAGCAGATGGAAAGGGCAAAATTCATGGAATTTGCAACGTATCCCACGAGGAACGCAAGAGAGTAGCCAATAATGAGACCAATCAACCCGCCTAATGCGCCAATGAAACCCGCTTCGAGCAAAAAGATGGCTAACACCACGTGAGTAGTAGCACCCACGGCTTTCATCACACCAATTTCACTCGTACGTTCTAACACACTCATGACCATCGTGTTGGCAATTCCAACTCCACCCACGAGCAAGGAAATGGAGGCGACGCCGACTAAAACGACTTGAATGACTCCAATCAATGAGCCCACTTGCTCCTGCAATTGTTCCGTGGTCACGGCCTCAAACAATTGTTGATCGCGACCAAACTCCTTCTCTAACAAACGCTCAATTTTTTCCACCGCAAACGGAACCTCTTCAGGAGTATTGGTTTTGATGATGAGAAACAATGGATCCGTTTCCTCAAAAATTTGAGTAAACCCTTTTTGGGGAATGAAAATAGAATTATTTACCGAAGCAGGATCGCCGGCAATTTCAGTGGCAGGAGCCGTTACTCCGACAACAGAAAAAGATTTTCCCTCAATGTCAATGCTGCTGCCTAAACGAATATCTTTATCGAAACGGTCATCCACTAATTGATTGCCAATAATCACTGAAAACGTGTCGCGAGACGTAAACAAACGACCTTCGCGCAAGGAAAGAAATCCCGTGTCCACGTACGCTTCCAACTCTTTGGGAGTAATGGAAAGAATGTAAATGCGTTCTTTTTGACGACCCACTGTAACCGTGCCTTGCGAGTATACGTTTGAAATGACCACATCCACTTCCGGCAAATCATCGATGCGCTCCACGAGAGAAGAGGAAAGCGTTTTGACATTGGTGGAAGAACCCCCTCCTGAGCCGGAGAGCAAACCAGAGGGCATCACGTAAACCGTATTTGCACCCAATTGTTCAAACTGTTCATTCACCGCGTTTGTGAGGCCGGCGCCAAGCGAAAAAAGTGTGACAATCGCAGCGATTCCAATGATGACACCCAACAAGGTAAGCAAGGAGCGGAAACCCTGGTGCGTGAGGTTGCGCAACGCGAATGCGGGCGTGTCAAAAAGAGGATTCATGCATGCTGAAAAGACAATGCGGGAATAAAAGGAACGAGGAAAAA
>CAYZPC010000014.1:1410-21476 GCA_964480705.1 uncultured archaeon
TCCACGCCACGCAATGCGACAACCGGATCTAATCGTGCGGCGCGGCGCGCGGGAAAATAACCGGAAAGCATTCCCACGAGCATGGCGAAGAGAAGCGAACCAATGACGAGAGCAATATCGAATTCAACTTTGAGTGCGAGGCCGGAGGCAACCGAAACCGCGCCCACAATGAATGCGAGAATGTAACCAAAAATGACACCAAACACACCGCCAACGAGACCAATGAAACCAGCCTCCATCAAAAAGACACTCAACACGAGCGTGTTAGTGGCACCCACGGCCTTCATGACGCCAATTTCGGATGTTCGTTCGAGGACACTCATGACCATCGTATTGGTAATGCCAATTCCCCCCACGAGAAGGGAAATGGAAGCAATTCCAACTAAAACGAGTTGAATCACGCCTAAAAATTGTCCAATTTGTGCGAGCAATTGCTCAGAAGTTTGAACCTCATACACTTTCTGGTCTTTTCCATACACTCCCTCAAACACGCGCTCAATTTTTTCTTTCGCAAGAGTAACATCATCCTTGCTTTCGGTTTTAATGAGCAAAAAAACAGGGTCGGTATCCTCAAACACTTGAACAAAACCTTTCTTGGAACCAAAAATAGTATTATTCGTATTGGGTCCGCCTCCGAAGGATTGAGCATTCTCTTTGGTAATGGCAATGACTTTGAAGGAGCGTCCCTCAATGTCAATTTTGTCTCCCACCCGAATTTCTTTTTCAAACACTTTCTTGGCGAGATTGTGACCAATGATTACCCCAAAGGTGTCGCGGGAAGAAGGCTCGCGGCCCTCAGCGATTTCGAGAAAACCAGTAGATTGAAACTCGCGCGACTCTTCGGGGGAAGTAGCAATAAAAGTAGCTTGCGTTTTTTCGCGACCAAACTCCACCGTAGTAGGAGCGGAGATGGGAGCGAGAACGGTTTCCACTTCAGGAATGGATTTGAGCTGCTGAATGGTGCTCTCCGAAAGGGTTTTTACATTCGTGGAAGAGCCGCCGCTTTGCGAACCAAACTCACCCGCAGGAGCAACAAACAGGGTGTTGCTGCCCAACTGCTCAAACTGCTCCGTGGCTGCATTATTGAGACCGGAACCCAGTGAGAAGAGAGTAACAATGGCCGCAATGCCAATAATCACTCCCAACAGGGTTAGATAGGAGCGCAGACCTTGATGCGTGAGATTGCGCAGCGCGTACGTGGGAACTTCAGCGAGAGGATTCATGGAAACCACTACAAGAGTAGTGAATAATTACTCACTATTTTTTTCCCGCACCATTTTTGGGCTTGCGGAAGCGGAACCACCACACTCCGAAACCAATGAGAGCGAGAACGAAAATGATTCCGAGAGGAGAATCTCCCCCATTTCCATTGGGAACTGAACCATACACACTCGTTGAGAGTGTTTTGGTGAAGGAGATGGGGTCACCATACTCATTCGTGGCTGAAACTTTTACGACAAACGAATTCTCGCCCAACGCGGTGCCGGGAATAATAGATGCGTCAAGGATTACGGAATCAAAATCATCACTCTCAATTGTACCAATAAAAAATTCTGTTTGAGGAGCGGTGAAGAAAGACGATGAAACAGACACCGTGACAAACTTGGCGGGACCTAAACCTTGATTGAATAAATCAATGGTAAGTTTGGAAGTGGAACCGGGAACCAACACAGGTTCGGCATCGGCGACAATCGCATCCAAAATGGGTTCGGAAGTGACTTTCAAACCAATGTAGTCCGTGGACGTGTACTCGGTTTTGGCGGAGTCGGTGTAATCCAAGGTAACAGGAACAAACGTGGGCTTTGATTCCGCGGTAGGAGAAATCAAAATGGGAATGTTCAACACGGTAAAAGAACCGGGAGCAAGTTGTGAGGCGTACGCAGAAGCAGCGCCTAATGGAAGAATAGTACGCTCAACGACGGCGCCCGTACTGGTGACGGTGCGGTCTTCTTTCAAGGAGACACGAATGTCAAACGCGGGAGAAGAACCTGTGTTCTTGAGAGTGACTTGCATCGAGACCGTGTCGCCGGATTTCACTAAAGAGGGAGTGGCTTCAATAATAGTCAAAATGGGCTGGCGTCCGGAAATTTCAACCGGAAATGTGAGAGTGCCCCCAATGCCGGAAGAATCCTTCACGCGCAAGGTAACAGGATAGGTTCCATCTAATGCGGAAGAATCTACGCGAATTTGATATTTGACTTGAATAGTAGAAAAACCAGGAACGGTTCCTAAACTTCGCGTCAATGAATCGGTGGGTTCAATGGAAAAAGGAAACTCTGTGTCCGTAGCATCTTCGCGCAAATCCAAAACGGCTTGAACACCCTGCGAAGTAGTGGCGGTGGCGTTAGTGACATACGCAATGAGTGTGAATGTTTGGCCGGGGGCTACAACGGAAGGGTCGATGGAGATGGAATCCACCTGCATGGCTTGCGCATGAACGCTGATGCTCAACACGAACAAAAATAATCCGACTAAAACCAATGGCTTCATTTGTAATCACCCCTCGCCCGCGACGATTTACGCTTGACAAGTACACTATCTTCGATGAGACCGTCTTTAATATGGATGATGCGCTCCGCGCGCTCGGCGACGTACTTTTCATGAGTCACCATGAGAATGGTCTTGTTCTTTTTCTCATGCAATTCATCTAGAATGTTCAAAATAGTGGCACCCGACACAGAATCGAGGTTTCCGGTAGGTTCGTCTGCGACAATAATATCAGGGTCAACCGCGAGAGCGCGGGCAATGGCGACGCGCTGGCGTTGACCGCCTGAAAGCTGCGTGGGCTTGTGGTCGAGACGATCGCCTAAACCCACTTCGCGCAAAACTTGCTCGGCACGAGCTTTACGCTCACTCATACTCACGCCTTGAAACCACAAGGGAAGCATGACATTTTCCAACGCCGTCATGCGGTTGATTAAGTTGAATGTTTGAAAAACAAAACCAATCGTTTTTCCTCGAACTAATGCGAGCTCGTTATCATCCATTTTAGAAATAGGGTGACCATCAATGAGAATTTCTCCCGAAGAAGGACGCAAGAGGCCGGAGAGAACATCGAGTAAGGTTGTTTTTCCACTCCCGGAAGGACCGGTGATGGAAACATATTCGCCGCGCTTGATTTGAACATCAACGCCTTTCAACACGTGCAGGGGAACGTCACCCATGATGTAGGTTTTCTTCACGTGGCGAGCTTCAATCATGAGAGAAGACATAGCTAAACTATCGCATGACCGACATAAAAAGGATTCGTGTGGGAAACAAAAAAAAAACACGAAAAAAAAGGGAGAATGGGCTCTATTGCGAAGGGAATTATTTCTGTTCCGGGACAATAATCCAGGCAATGATGTACAACAAGAGACCGGCGCCCCACGCAAGAGTGAGCAAGACCCAAATCAAACGAACAATGGTGGGGTCAACGTCAAAATAGTCTGCGACACCCGCACACACACCGCCGAGAATGCGGTCTTTCTTGGAACGAAACAAACGTTTCTTAGTGGCCATAACTCAAACTAACCAAAAAGAGTTTATTAATCTGAGCCGAAATGAGGGGGCGGGCGAACATATCTTAATTAATCGAGGCGGAAGGAAGGGTTAGTATACGGTTGGTGAAAACATGGTTGTGGAAACAATTGCACTGAGTATTTTTGTGATAATGATTATTGCGCTGAGCATTCGACTGATTCAACAGTATGAAACAGCCATTGTTTTTCGATTGGGAAAATTTCACCAAACACTCACACCGGGGTTGAATTTTATTATTCCCGTTATTGACCGAAGTGTGACGGTGGACATGCGTGTTTTGACCATGGACATTCCGCGACAGCAGGCCATTACCAAAGACAATGTGCCCGTGTCAATTAATGGAGTGGTGTATTTTAAAGTCACGGATGCGAGCAAGGCCATCATGAATGTGCAGGATTACGTGTACGCAGTATCACAATATGCGCAAACGGCGTTACGAGATGTAGTGGGGGGAATGTCGCTGGATGATGTTCTTGCCGAGCGACAAAAAATTGGCGCACAAATTGAAGTAATTGTAGAAAAACAAGCAAAAATGTGGGGACTTGAAATTGACAGCATCAAGATGCAGGACATTGAATTGCCAGAAGACTTGAAGAGAATCATGTCACGACAAGCAAGCGCGGAACGAGAGAAGCGAGCAAACATTACCAAAAGTGAAGGAGACAAACTCGCCGCGCAAAACCTTTCCGATGCAGCCAAAATAATGGCTGAAACACCGGGAGCGATGCAGCTGCGCACCCTCCAATCCATTGACGGATTGGGGCCCACGCCGAGCAACACGGTGATTTTAGTTCCGGTGGATTTATTTGAAGCCGTGAAAGATATTTCAAAATTCTTTAAGAAAAAATAAAAAAAATCTTTACAAAAGGCCAACTGCAGAGTGGCAACAGCCATTCTGCAAATGTTGTCCATCGTTTCCGCGGGGCGAAACCCGCGAACGAGGCCAGAGGGATTTGAACCCTCGACACACGGATTAAGAGTCCGTTGCTCTACCAGGCTGAGCTATGGCCCCTAAACTTTTTCACAAAAAGTTTAATCAAAAACTTGACCAACCTTTTACAAAAAAATCAAAAGGGTGTCGAGTATCGACACCCGGGGGACGACCCGTCAGATGTCAATGGCGCGACCACGAGGGCAATGGGATTTGAACCCACGACACGCGGCTTAAAAGGCCGCTGCTCTACCAGGCTGAGCTATGCCCCCAAACGTTTAGGAAAGGGTTTGATGAATCAACACTTATCCTGTATTGAAAGGCCCAAAAAACAGTTATAAATCAACCCCTGAAAGGGGGCTAAAGAGGGCAATAATGGCGGTAAAACTAGGTTGGGGTGATGGCGTTGCTATCCACATTAATGTCATCGCGGCCTGCGTCGGCAGAAACAAAATCGCCCCAAAACCAGACGTTCAAATCCTGCGTGCCAGCGGAATACGTGGCTTTACCCACGCTCTGTGCAGTAGTTGAAAGTAAAATACAACCCGTGGCAGTATTTCCGGCACAACCGGCCTGGTAACCAAAAGAAGTGAGAGAGGCTTTCAAACGAAGGTCGGATGGGAGGGCCTGATTGAGATCGAGGGTGATGTTCAAATCGCTGCTCGTGGCACTCTGATTGTCATACATAAAGAATGGGATGGGAGCCGATTGTCCATCAGGGGCAATTTGATTATTATCCGTCGGACCATTCGTGTCAGTGGCTTCCAACCAGCCGCGGTGGCACGCGCACGGTTCTGAAGGACAGGAGAGGTTTCCTTTTCCGAGCGTACAACCATCTGAAGGAAGGTAAAGAACAAATGTGTAATCGGTTGCCAGGGACGAAACGATAATTGTGTACAAATTTGTGTTAGTGTAAGCCGGTTCACCCGTTGTTCCGTCGGTAAAAAGGCGCAGTTCGTACGTGTCTGCCGTGTTTGCTTTGATGACCCAATTCACATCATAGGTTTGAGTGACATTCAAATCCGAATTGGTGTCGGGATTGGAGCCGGAAACTAATTCAAGTGGAGAACCGGAGACAGAATTAATATCGTAGTAGTCAGTACACCCCGAACCAACGCAGTATTGCAAATACGTTGACACGAGACCACAATTGTAATCTTCACACAACACGCGACCAGTGACATTGAAGTTAACACCCGTATTATACGTGTTGTTATCCACGCCCGGGTTAAACATGACCACATTCAGATCGCCTGAAATACGATGAGAAAGTGCAACAACCCCCGCGCGCGAAGTCGTGTGTGCATCAACGGAGGGATCGGTAGTTTCACTAATCGCGCGCGTGGAAAATGAATGAGAGGCTGCATTCGTGAGGGGCGTGGTGATTCCTGCAATGTGGAATTGGTAATCGGAACCAAAAGGATCGGTGATGGCTGCCCAACTTCGGAAAAAATTTCCATCCGACGAAAAATAATTGACATCATCCACGTATGAGAAGAAATCATACTGCGCTGAACCAATAGTTCCGACACCATGGTGCGCGGCGAGGCCGTGGAAAGAGATAACATTGGAATCTTTGCCAAGAGTCATATCTAACGTGGCACGCGTGGTGAGTGTGTTGGAAATATTGAAGGCTTCATCCACGATGTTTGAGTCGCTGTTGGCCAATGCATTCAAGCGCAGAACGAAAATTCGCGAGGAATTTACATCATGAACGCCTGCACCGGAAAACTGGAGCTTATACGTCTTGTTCGAAATAGGGGGTGTTTCCAAGACGTGCATGACTGAAAGTTGAGACACGTCTCCCGCGTCTTCGGCGTCGCGCTGAACATAGGTGAGTTGCGAGGTGCCATCATTGATATCCATTTCAGCGAATGCGTTTCCAGTACTATTGATGATAACTTGACCATTTCCAAAAACCAAATAATCACTCTTGCCATCTCCACGAAAACGCATGGAAGCGCCGGGATTATTCTCAAAAATATCACTTGCTGTTGGGATGGCCGTGAGATTTTCATCATACCAATAATCTCCCGCCGGAACTAATGAATTCAAGTCAATTACAAGCATAGAGGCATTTTTTACAGTGCAATCACCCGTGCCGAGACAATCAACTTGATAGGTCACACTCTCGGAAACAGTAGGCTTCCAGACGATGAAAGAGTTGTAAACCCACGTCGAATCGGCAGCAGCGGGAAGCTCTTGAATTTCCTCCAGCGTAGCAAACTTTGTGGAGCCGTGAGCAACAATAGAATCTACTTGAGAAGCATTATTGGTTCCAGTCAGAGTAGCGGAAGTAAAAACGAGATAATTTCGATCTGGCACAATACGATTGGAAGGAACAGTAAGAATAGTAGTGAAACCGGCGCCGTTCAACACGGTAACATCAGTTTCGGAGCGGGCGGAATGAACAGTAACATACCCATTCACATCAAATGGATAAAAATTCTGAATACCCACGTTAGCATCCGAAGTATTTTGATCGGTGAGCGAAGTTGAATCGATAGCAGTAATATGAATGAAGTAGTTTCCATCAGCAATCGAAGAAATGTCCCAGAGAATACTACATTTTGTCGAGTTCAAAAAATCAGTATCGGCACAATACTGGGAACCGGAAGTGGGGAGAGTGGCAATGTTGAGGTCGTTCACAATGGCGGTGCCAGTATTGGGCGAGGCAGATGAAGAATAGTTAATATCGATTAGAATGGAATTCGTGTCCAAATCCATGACATTAAAATCAATCACCAAATTACCGTCTATAAAATAATTGAAAATAGGAAAACTGCCCGTGTCCAGATAGCCGCCAATGGCAATAATATTAACATCGGGCGGGGAAGTAGTGTCTACTACAGCGCCCACGGCCACATCTCTCAGCAAATAAATAACACCAACATCAACTTTAGAGTTGACATCAGCACGAGCCGCTCGAATAATAATGTCATTCGTGTAGCCATTATTATCCGAATCAACGACAACCATTCCTTCTCCACTCTGAATAGTCGTGCCAAAAAAATCATCCTTACTTACTCCCCAGTACTTGCGATAAAAATTTGCTTCATTATTCAAATCCAAAAATGAGGGGCGGGAAAGCGTGTCAATGTCGAGAATAATAGTAATATTTCCTGCATTCAACGCGGGACCGTCTGACATGGGAGTAGTGAAAATAATATCATTCGTGTACGCGTTATTATCGAGATCGACGGTGCGAATACCCTCACCACTAAAATTGGTGTCTCCCAATAAGTTTAGATTAGAACCGCCGTAGAAACGCAAATCATAACTGCCTGCAGTGTTCAAATCAAACGTTCCGGATTTATTGACAACATCAAAAATAATGGTGGCTGAACCATTATCTGTTTTACCCCCAACATCCGCGCGGGGCGCTAAAAGAATGAGATCGTTGGCATACGTGTTTCCATCGAGGTTGCGGATTTTGACACCTTCGCCGGAATCGCGCGTGACAGACAACGTGGCAATAGTTGAATTTTCAGCCCAACGCGCTGAATAGTTTGATGCCGTGTTCAAATCATAATTTCCAGGAGCAAGCGCATTCACATCGCGAATAAGGTAAACGGCACCCGTGTCTGCTTTTGCGGTGTTCACGCGCCCGCCGGCGATTATCATATCATTCGCGGTGAGGTTGCCATCCAAATTAACAAACAGGACAGAATTCGTGTCGTTTGTAAAATTAGTATCCGTCAAAAAATCGGAGGCTTGCGAACCGTAAAATGCGTAAGTGTAATTGGTAGTAGTATTATTCAAGACAATATTTCCCTTAATGCGATTAATATCCTTGATGATGTACACCGCGCCATTGTCCGTGCGCGCAGTAGCGGGAGCAATGGAATTATGCAAATATGAACTAATAACTAAATCATTCGCATTCGCATTCCCATCCAAATTAACAACTTGAATTCCTTGACCCCCACCATTGTTCAAACCGATTTCATCGGTGTTTGTGGCGCCCGTCCAACGTGCATTATAATTGGCCGCAATATTCAAAGGATTCAGACCGGAACGCTTATCCGCATCCAAAATCATGTAAATTGCACCCCTGTTGGTGCTCGCTGCATCACTCAAGGGAGCGCTGAGAATCAAATCATTCGCATACGCATTGTTATCCAAATTAGCGAGAATCAGACCGTGGCCACTGTTGGTGGTATTACCTAACCCTTCATCCGCAGCTGTGTTATGACCGCTCCAGCGGACATCATAACTCGTGACGAGGTTCATGTCAAAATATCCGGGTTTGAAATCAGCATCCTTAATCAAGTAGATGAGACCGCTTCCATTTTTGTCAGCGTCTCCTAAAGACGCACCAATGAGGAGATCATTCGTGTAACCATTGTTGTCAATGTCCACCAAATATACTCCCTCATCAGACGTAACTAGGGAGCCCAGAAAATCAGTGGCTTTTCCCCCAGCAAAATAAGAAAAATAGGCGCCGGCAGTGCGATTCAAATCAAACATCCCGCGAAACGTATTGACATCGCGGATAAGCACCACGGCACCATTATCCGTGCGCGGACCATAGGAATTACAGCTGGCACAAACCAAAATCAAATCGTTTGCAACTGCGTTATTATCAATATTTACTATCTGAACACCGCGACCGGAGGTGTTAGTGTACCCCAACAAATCAGTTGTAATCGTGCCAGTCCAGCGGGCATCAAAATTAGCTGTTTGATTTAAATCAAACGTACCGTTCTTTTTGTCGGCATCCAAAATCATGTACACGGCACCCGCATTTGCAGCAGGAACATCCACGTATGCACCGGAAATAATCAAATCATTCGCGTAACCATTTCCATCTAAATCAGCCACTTGAACGGTGCGACCACCATCCACACGACCCAATGAATGATTCGCAGCTGCACCGTTCCAGAGCGCGGAATAAAAATTAGTATTAAGCAAATCAAAAGAACCTGGTTTTTTGTCAATGTCCTTAATCAAGTAAATAGCACCCGCATCGGTTTTACCATTCACATCGGCAAGAACGGCGGGAAAGAGCATATCATTCTCGTAACCATTCCCATCAATATCAATCAGGCGAAGGGCAGTGGCATCAAACGTAACAGAAAGCGTTCCCGTTGTAGAAAAAACGGTTCCCAAACGGTCCGTAGTTGCGCCTCCGTTCCAACGAGAAGCATAATTTGCTGAATCACTCAACTGAAAAACAGGGTCGAGCAGAAGCGTGTCGTTCGCAGGAATAGTGACGCGCAACAACGTATCAACGACGGCATCGTCACCCAAACGATGAACAAGGACGCGAGGGTCGTATCCGGCAGAGGCAAAATCAGTAAAATCATAGCGGCCGAGTTCTTCGCCGGAAGGAGAGGTAAAAGTGAGAATAGTGTCCTTCCAAATGGGAATAGAAAAAAGTGAATTTGATTCAGAAGCGGGAGACTCATCGCGCGAATCAATGGCAGCCGCATCACGAGAGTCGTCTACTGCGACAGCAGGAGTATCAATAGCAAAATCATCGAGAGAATCATCAGCAGAATCGCTAAAAACGTCATCAATCGAATCGTCTTCCGGGGAGGGAGAATCCTGCGCAGCCGGTTGAAGGTCTGGAGTATTAATGGAAAAACTATCCTCGCGCCAGGGAACCATCGAGTAGATGTTTGTTGGGACAATTGAATGAGAAGTAGTGCTGACAACGGATGGCGGCAAGAGTAGACGAACATTCACAATACGCGTAACGGGAACATTCGAATTATTTGTTAGAAGAATTGTTTGTTTGGCACGCGATTCGGGAGAGAGGTAAATTTCTTTTTCAGTGTCCTTCGGAGTGGAAGTATCTTCGAAAAGATTCGTGAGCTCCACGTCGCTACACGAAATAGTTGGAGCGCGACGGCGCCAAACCTCGAGAGAAGGGAGAGTGGACTCCCACGCATTATCAAAAAAAGCATCATCTGAGGGAGAGATGTGTGGGAGAGGATAGGCAAATTCTCCCGTAAAAAAAGACGAGGATGGTTTAACCGTGTCAGCCGAATCGGTTGACGATAAAAAAGGCAAAACTGAATCAACTAATGCATCAACGGAAGGCAAAGTGGAAAGAATGGGAGTAGGGGGGCGAGCACATTCTAAAGAGACTTGAAAATCATTCAGCTTAGAAAGGGAACGAGCAGTTAGGGCTGACGATGAAGAAAAATAAGTCATATTGGAGCGAAGGAGACGAAGCCAATGGATTGATTCAGCCAGCGAACCATCTGCAGGAAAATCAGTGGGAACAGGAGAAGGATCAATAGGAATAGCTTCCCAGCCATTCAGGTCAGGAGAAATGGTGTTGACATCGACTAATCCATTGGTGTCAATTAAGTCATTTGCATCGGCAGGAATACCGGGAACAGGAAGAACATCGGAAATGGGCGGCTCTACGACAGGAGGTACCACCACGGGGGGACGCAAGGTAGAGGTTCCAATGAGGATGGATGTAGAGGTGTAATCAATTGAATCTGAAGAGGAGGGGAAAATAATCCAATCGGAGTTACACGATTTGGAAGTAAATGACCAGTCTAAACATGCAAATGTATTCGAATCGGGAATGGAAGGAAATTGAATCGTGGAAAAATCAAACGAATAAGGAATAGTTAGAGAAAGAGAAGATTGAACATCGTGCGTGTCCGAACCAATCGAAAAAGAATCGAGAACTTTTTCTTCGATGAAAAATAACACATTTTTGGAATCAAGCAAAACATTTTCAACTGAAACTTTGAATGAAGGCTGCAAAAAAGTGGCGGAAGCAAAATATTTTCCTTCATCTACTTGAAAATCTCCACCGGAAGAAGAATGTTTGACACGACCGGAAGCAAGCGTGAAAGCGCCCGCATAATTAGAAGGGGTGACTGAAATAGTGGGGCGAGAAGGCGGCTCGGGAGAGGGCGTTTCATTCGAAGAAGAGGGGTGGCGCTCATCTGAAAGAGGGGTTTCGGAAGGATCACCAGAAGAAGGTGTTTCGGAGGAAGGATCGGCAGGAGATGGTGGCTCGGAAACAGATGAATCGTCGCGGAGTTTATTCTTTACATGAACGCGCGCATCAATGGACTCACAACGAACATCATCGCACGCTTCAAATGTGAATGTGTACTCGCCATTTTCCACCGCAAAAGAAGACCAGGAGGCCGTGTAGGAGTTATCTTCAGATAATTGGGATTTGAATGACGCGGGAGCGTTCACTAATTCAACAGTGGCACGCGAAAGTGGAGAGAGGGGTTTGATGATGAACACGATATCGGATGAAACACTATCCCCATTTCGAGGAGCGATGACGGAAAATAATGGAGAAGGAGGAATGAGGTCGTCGACGATGGATTCTTGACCAATGACGGGAAGAGAAAGGGCGAGCAAGAGGCACGCGAGGAGGAGCCAATTGGAAGAGAATGTTCTGCGCGAGGAAAGCATGGAGAAAAAGGGTATTTTTGATTTATATGCGAATAGGATTTGGGAGAAAAAACTAGGGGGAAGGGGCAATAATCACACGAAAAATGTCTCGCTCGCCCGTGTAATCGACCGAATCAAAGAAAGGAAGGTCTTCGGAACGGGAATCTTCGAGAGTTGAAGAAGTGCGAATGGTGCGGACGAGTAGAGATACGGTGCGCGAAGGGGCGGGTGCGCGGGAAGTAATAGTTAGTATAACGGGGTGCGCCCAATCGGATGAAAATTTTGGAAACGTGGGGCCGAGAATGAAACCGGCGCGAGACGATTCATCTAATTCAACGGAAAAAAAATCTGCATCCGATGGATTTTCAAAACGAACATCCAACGTCATGCGCTGAAGGGAACGAACCCCAAAACCAGCGAAGACGAAAAAAGGAATAGTAGTGGGAGATGAAATTTCAGTAGATTGAATGATGCGATAGTTGGGATAGGAACCGTAGCCGGTGGCACCATAATGGGTGTGCGGAGGAAGTGTCCACGCGAACAAACCTTGCGTGAGAAAATTAGGATAAAATTCGGGCTGGAGATAATACTCGCGCGAGAAAAAAGAAGTATCGGAGAATTGTCCGGAACGATAGGCGTCGACAATCGTTGAAAAACACTTGGGGGCAGGCGGAAGGTCGGAGAAAATAGCAGGAGAAAGATTGTAGGCGCTGCGATTGATGTCAATGCACTGCGCGATAGTATCAACTGAGAAAAAAGGACGGGAAGGAGAAGAAAAAAAGAGAAAAAAAAGAACAACGCCGGCAGCGAGGAGCAATAAAACGAGAATAATAGGAGAAACGGGGGGAATACGATGAGATGAATGAGCGGGAGACAAACTTGGCGAATGGAAACGGCGCATGAAGAGAAGAAGGGAAGCGAATACAAAAACCTTTGGAGGAAAACAAGAGAAAGCACGCAAAATTATACAGGCTTATATTGGAGGAAAACGCGAGTAAGAGGGTATGATACCAATTAATGGAAAAGGAATTTGGTTAATGGGAGTAGGAATCGTCCTGCTGGGAATGATTGCCGCACCTATAGCAGAAGCAGCAACGAATGCAACCACGCTTTTTGTGTTTAATGTGGCCACGAACAGGGGACATACGATAACGTATGGGGGGCAGTGCAGCCCGGCGGCGTTCTTTTTCAATGAAGCGGATGCGAACATGGACCCGGACACGGACGGGAATGGAATGCAGATTAAACCCAGCCCCACGCGAGTAAACCCGGATGATGTGGATGTGCTGGTGGATTACAACTTTACGGGCGCCACATCGCCGAGAGATATTAATGCCGCGTACCGAAACCCGGTGTTTGGAAACCCGCCATCAGACAACAACACACCATCGGTACAGCCAAACACGGCAGGATATGGGTTCATTGCGGCAGACGATACCTCAACCATTTCAACAACGACAACTACTGTGGGGGAAACATCCTCATTTCGATTTGTGTTTAGGTCGAATTATCCCAAAGAATATGTGCAAGATTTGAACTTCCAATTTGTGGGAGCAGGGCAGAAAGCAATTGATTTATCGCCGTGTAATCTGTCGTATGACTTGAACGCGTACTTTTGGAATTATACTTTGTCAAAATATCAGCAAATTGCAGGGGTTTCAGGTGGAGGAGCGGTGGCTGATAGTAACGTTTTCGCACAGGCATCAAATAATAGATATGGGGCGAGTGTGCAAGATTACATTGGAACAGACCGAAATGTAGTGGTGCTCGTACAGGGGATGACACACGATGCGAGTGGAGCAGCGTGCGGAGTGGCTGATTACGCGCACATGGTGTTTGATTATTTCACCAAAAGACCGGATTTTTGCCAATCATCCACACTCGCGCCTATGACAGTAACAAACGTGGGAAACGTGGACATTAATGTGGATGGAAACTTTTCGAGCGCATTTTCGGGAGTGGACACGAATTTAGTGTTGAAAGTTTGGAGGGGAACGGATTCGGGGTGTGGAACAGATGGAAATGGATTAGGAGGGTGGCAAGAACCGTGCGGAGTTACTACGGAAAGGCCGGAAGGATATTGGAAATTCAATGAAGGAAGCGGCACCACATTTTATGATAGCTCGGGAAATGGACACCACGGAAGCATCAATTCGGCGAACGGTTGGCAAACGGCAACCAACAACTGTTATGAGGGATTTTGTATTTACAAACTGGCGGGAAAAGACTTCAATGTGGAAAACAATGTCACATTTTTGGATTTGAATTTTACAATATCGGTGTGGACATATGTTACGGGCGGGGACACATTTACTACTAAAGTTATCACCACCACCACGGGAGCCGGAGGAAACCTCGTTGAAATTGCAGTTGACGCGCAGAACGATGTAATTAGTTGCCAAGCAGGAGCAGGAACGGCAACTTCAACATATGACCCAGGAAACGCAGAAGATGGATGGCACAATATTATTTGCACGCGAAAAACGGATGGAAACACCACCGTTTTCTTAGATGGAACAACATTTGCGACCTCAACACTAACAACGGGAGACTTAGACCTGGTGGGCGGGGGAAATTCCTTTTTGAGATTTGGATATCAAACGAGTTCAGATGAAATACTGATTGATGAAGTACAAATTTTCACACGAGCATTACAGGGAACAGAGATTACAACACTTGTTAACTCAGGAAGAGCAACCCCTCTCACGTGGCAGACAACCGCACCAACGACTACGATGTGCAGGCAGTATGATAGCATCAATGCAACGGTGGGGGCGAGGTTGATTACTAAACTTCCTGCGGCGGACACCAACCAATTATGTTACTCCGGGGAGTTTGCCATACGCGTGGGAGCAGGCGACCACAATAAAACATTCCAAACAGGGTTGGAATTCTCATGAAAACGATTAACGTTTTTTTGACAGTGTTGATGGGAGTTATCCTTCTAGGAGGGTGTGTGCAACCCTCGAGTGAAAACAAAACAAGCGAACAGGGGAAGGGAGATTGGTTAATTGAAGAGTTTGCGGTGAAGAACAATGTTACGCGGGAAGAAGCCCAAACATTTTTTGACGAAAAATATGGTGTTAAGGAGTGGGGGGGTGTGGTGAAAAACCTGCCCGCGCGAACAAGCACATTTGATGAAGAAAAAAAAATATGGAATGGGGGAAATGGAGAGGGCATTCTGGCCATTGCTTGGGAGAATGTCGTGCAACCGGATTTTTATGAAACGTTTGAAACTACTGGAAAAAAAGTTTGGGTAGAAGCAAGCGGGGAAAAAAAGAGTGCGATTGGAGTATTTAGCACACCCGCGGACCAGGAAGCAACCCTCAAAGAAGGAAGCAGGGATTTTGAAACACACCTACTGGTGGGAAGCGCGTGGGGAGCGACAATGTATCAGGGAATAGGATTGTATGCAGAGGTTAACCCGCAGGCGCCAATTGAAATTGAGATAACGGAGAACGAATTTTTGCTCGGGCCCACCTTCCCAGTGTTTGATGCAAACTGGGTGCAACGCGTGCGCGTGAGCGGAGTCATTACGGGAAAAATAGAGGCGGGAACATATGTCATTACCGTAAAGACGGGAAATCCAAGGTATGAAAAACAAGTGGAATGGTATGGGGCACACCCTAGCGAGTATGTGAATGGGGAAAGTGTGCTAGTGGACGCAAGGGGATTAGCAACACTAACATTACATGTGCCAAAAACAATTGAATAATAAAACGCGGAAAAGGAAACCCAAATAAAGAGAAGGGAACAGGAATGGGGAATGAGCCCCAAAACAAAACAAGAAATAAGTGTAATACGGTTAAGCGAACGAGCGTACCGCGACTTGAGAATAACCACGCACTGTTGTTTAGTCACGCGCGCATTTGGAGGAAAAAGAATTTTTTTAGACAGCGAAGTGGACGCGGGAATAGGGAAGACGGTGGAAAATATCAACCGAGAATTTGGGGGAGACTTCCGAGTAGAGTATGAGAAGAACTTGTACGGAAAAATAAAGCAACTGAAAAAAGAAGGAAATGTGATTGTGCACCTCACGATGTATGGGCAAGCGCCGGTAAATACGGTAATGACCAAACTAAAGAAGGCCAAAAAAGTGACCATTGTGATTGGTTCGGAAAAAGTTCCGGGAGATGTTTACCACACCGCGGATTACAACATAAGCATCACGCGGCAGCCGCATAGCGAAGTGGCTTCGCTGGCGGTGTTTATGCATCGCTTGAACGAGGGAAAAGAAGAAAAGATGGAATTTGAGGGGGCGAAGAAAAAAGTAGTTCCCATGGAGCACGGAAAACGCGTTGAACGCGTGAATGGTTTAAATGGCTAATGAAGCGTAAGAGGTGTATGCCGACACCTGCTTCTATATTGGACTACAAAATTACCAAAGAATTCCTCCAAAATGTAGGGGGAGAAGAAGCCGTGGATGTCGTGCGAATCTGCTTGGAAAATAATGGAAAATGTTTGGACCAAGACATTGAAGAGCGGATGAAAACAAAAAAAATTACTGAAATTAGAAGCATACTTAACCGCCTGCACTATCGCGGAATTGCATGTTACAACAAAACCAAAAATAAAAATTCAGGATGGTACACGTATACGTGGGAAATCAAAGAACGACGAATTGTGGAATTAATTTTGGAACAGCAAGCTGAACAATTGCAGAAGCTGGAACAGAAAGCAAAGTTTGATGGCGCGCATGAAATTTTTGTGTGTAAAAAAGGATGTGAAGACACGGCGTTTGAGATTGCCGCACAGTATGAATTTCGCTGCCCGGAATGCGGGGAAATGATGAATCCCGTGGATGGAAAGAAGAGACAGAAAGAGATTCAAGGACAGATTAAGGAAATAACAGAGGAGTTGAAACAATTAGAAAAGACAGTTTAACGCACAAACTTGGACAAGGCACTTTTATTATAAGGTGATTGTTCCAAGAGTTAATCTGCCTAAAAATAAGGAAAGAAAGGCAAATAATAAGTAATTAATTAACGTGAAATAGCGGGGCGGGGCAGCCTGGAGTGCCCGTCGGGCTCATAACCCGAAGATCGAAGGTTCAAATCCTTCCCCCGCTACTCATTATTTTACTCTTTTTCTAACCTGAATGAAAGCCTGAAAAAAGGCCTCTTTTTTGTGACTCATTGTTCAACTTTTCAAGTTTTTGGCCAATTTTTTGGAAATTTTGTATCTCATTTAGCATTTTTTTCATACAAACACCCCATTTTTTAACAATCTGCTGTTTTTGATTTGATGTTATAATTTTTATCAACTCTCACTGAGTAAATTTCACTATTTTTTATTGATTTTATTAACGTTCTTAGTAATTACTGTAAAGATTAAACAAAATTATTTCATTTTGGTAATTACTAGTAATTACCATAAGGTTTTTAAGTAATTACTATCATTACTATCATTACCATGATAAAACTGATCTTGAGAAGAGTGTTCAAGAGCCTTAGAACCATCCAAGAGTGGGCGGAAGACGGCACAATGAGTGAGAGCACTAATCAAGAACGAGTAATTAACCAAATTTCGAAAAGTAACAAAAACGTTAACACTTTGACACAAATGAGTGTGCCTCAATATAAGGTCATTAATGTGTGGAACTATTTGAAGTTCAAAGAGGGTAGTCAGGCGCACCACATTACCAAAGTGTTAGACTTTGAAGAGTGGATTACGATGGAAGAGATATTGCGTCGCGTGAATGAGTTATTTGGTGTGCAATATCAGAATGAACGCAGCCTATACCCTTATTTGAAGACATTGGTGGATGCGGGGTTGCTGGAAGCCAGTATGTTAGGCGGCAAAATGAGATGGAGAAAGAAGAACTTGATGCAGACCATTAACTTAATGGCTGAAGAAATAGAAAATGAAGCGGTTGTGCCTTCACAACCCCTTCAATGACTTCACTTTTTCATGGAAATCAATTAATTTCAGTGATTTTTGGTGATGGGACTTGAACCAATCGCTAGAAATGATGGAATTAACTTCATTCAAAACTCGCGATTTATGGCTTTCCTCGGGCGTTTCGCCGAGTTTATGCTTGTCCAAGATTGTGCTCACTTCATCAGTAATCTTCGTAGGATAGCGCTCATTTGCCGTTATGTACGTGCGATCAACCCAGTCTTCGAGGGCTGAAACAAGCTTGGAATCATCAACTTCCTTCTCATCCATGTAATATACTGCTTTCCAATCCCCTTTAGCACGCCAATTGTGGGTGGGATTCTGACCCGTTGTAAAAAATTGTTTGATCTTGGGAAAAGCAGAAGGGTGAATAATTACTGCATTCTTTCCAGGTCGAACGTAAGGAGTACCCGATAAGACCCCTTTTCGGTGGTAATGATAGACTTTACCATTCGATTTAGTGACATTTTGAGTATACCCATAGATTGCTCGAAAGAGCTTCTGATAGGTATACGTTGAATGTTTGATACTATCAGGTAAGATGAACTTGTATTGAATGTAATATGCATTAGCCACTATACCACCCCCCATACTTCCAGTATTGGTTTGTAAAAATTATTTGTAAAATGTAATTGCTTATGTTGCGTTATAAGACATAAAGACTATTTATAGATTTGGATTAGACGGTTGCCTAAAAAAAATAAATTGCCTGCTATCGGCGTCGAGTATACGGCTGATAGCTAGGGCGGCGTAAAGCAGTAGTAGGCTGTTCTTCAGGCTCCTCAACAGGTGTAGGGCGAGAGCGGGTTCCAACCAACAAAATGTCTTTCGCGGAAAGAACGTTTTGGTAGGGGATGCTCTTCTCTGAAATAATCTTTCGAGCTTCCTGCTTCGTTCGAACTTTCAATGGTTCGGTGGTCATGGTTTCAATTTTTCCTTTTTCAAGGTTGATAACCAAATCGAAAATTTTACCTTTGTATTCTGCGTTGTCTGTATAGATGTCCATTCCAAATAGCTTTGATAGGCGTACCGTCATAATTAATCCCCCTTGAATTTCTCAAGAAATCAAGTGCAACATAGAACCCGAATTTCGTATATAAATCTTGTGCAAATGTTCGAGTAAAATAGGCATTAACCATGCAATAAACAATATGGGAAGAGTGGGGAGCGGTATTTTTACTTCAATTTTTAAAAAATACCAAAAATTTTAGCGCGCGTTATAGAATTATCCCATTATTAGTGGAAGTGAGGGGGGTCAGGTTGTTAATTTTGAAATAAGCGAAAACAAAACACAAATTATGTATAATATTAATACATAACTTTCAATTTATTGGTTGATTAATAAAAATTATTTTTTTTAACAAACACCATTTACATTTTTTTCATTTATCATTTGATATTAATTTCCTATTTTTTGACTTATTTCACATGTTGTCCAGGGGGCTCTGTACTTTTCTCAATTCTTCTTTGCTCACGTGAGTGTAGATGGATGTTGTACTCAAATTTGCATGTCCTAACAAAATTTGAATTTTGCGAATATTTTCCCCACTCTCCAACAGATGGGTGGCAAAACTATGTCTCAACACATGCGGGGTGACTCGCTTGTTTATTCCGGATTCTTTTGCCGCGTGACGAATGATTCGCTCCACGGTGTCGGTAGATATTTTTTTTCCATTTTTTTTACTAAATAAATATTCACTCTGCACTTTTTTTCGATTCAAATATTTTTTAATAAACGTAATCCATTTTTGCGACAACACGACTACACGATCTTTGTTTCCTTTTCCACTTTTTACATTTGCTGTCGCATTTTCAAAATCTAATTCATTCACACGCATGTTAACTGCTTCACTGACTCGAACACCTGTGGAGTAAATGAATTGCAGCAGCAGTCGATTTCTCCCGGGTTTCGTATTCTTAAAAATGTCTTTCAACTCATTTACCGTTAGTACCGAAGGCAATTTCTTTGCTTTTTTTGGAATTTTGATATCATCAATAATTTTTTTTCCAATATGCTGCTGAAAGAAAAATTTCAGCGCGGAATGCATAAGTGAAAGCGTCGCGTTGGAAACATTTTTTTCGCGCGCTCGTGCCAAAAACCCCACAATATCCTGCTTATCCATTTCTTGCGGCATTTTTGGAGTTTCTTCCAACAATTTCTGAACATAAACCAAATACATTTTGATGGTCCGCGGAGAATAGCCCGTCACTAAAAGCTCCTGTTTGAATTGCGTCAAAATCTTTTCATGCTGAGCACGAAACGCATGTCCTTGTGCAGGTAAAACAGCCTCATCCATGCCCGCGTGTTTTGTTTCAACACTATTTGCAATGA
>CAYZPC010000015.1:0-20781 GCA_964480705.1 uncultured archaeon
AGAGTTGACATATGTTATTCCAGCTTCAATTTTTTCAATCGCCTGCATGGCATTTGCAATATCATTCGTGTAAATGCTCGAGCTCAATCCATATTCTACGCTGTTGCACACGCGTACCGCTTCATTCAAGTTTTTCACCGTAATCATGCTCAAAATGGGTCCAAAAATTTCTTCGTGTGCAATGCGCGCGCTTCCTTTCACGTGCGAGAATATGGTGGGTTCGAAAAAATATCCCGCGGTGTCCAGCGGTTTTCCTCCGCACACTAATTTTCCTTCTTTTCTTCCCACGTCGCGTAGCGGATGCTTTTCTCTACGGCTTTTTCATTAATGAGCGGTCCCACATCCGTATTTTTTGCGCGTCCATCTCCCACGCGGAGTTTGAGGGTGCGTTTCACGAGTTTTTCTTCTAACTCTTTTCTAATTTTCTCGTGCACCAGCACGCGTGAACAAGCCGTGCATCGTTGTCCCGTTGTCCCAAATGCTCCCCACACAATTCCTTCAACCGCAAGATCAACATCCGCGTCATCCATTACAATAATCGCATTTTTTCCTCCTAATTCTAATCCAATTTTTTTGATTCCTGCGTGCTGCGTAATCCATTCTCCTGTTTCCTTGCTTCCCGTAAATGATAGTGCGCGAATCCGTTGGTTAGTTACGATTTCATTTCCTACATTTTGCGCGTCTCCCGTGACCATATTTACCACGCCGCTTGGCACACCCGCTTCTTCAATAATTTCCACGAGTTGCGTGGCGGTGCGCGGCGTGTCAGATGATGGTTTGAATACAATAGTATTTCCGCAAATCAGTGCGGGAGAAATTTTCCACGCGGGAATTGCCATGGGAAAATTCCACGGTGTAATTAATCCAACCACTCCCACGGGTTTGCGCAGAGTGAATGCCATTTTGTGTTTCAATTCACTTGGTGTCGTGTGTCCAAAAAGTCTTCGTCCTTCTCCCGCCATATATTCAAACACGTCAATGGCTTCCTGCACATCTCCGCGTGTTTCTTTCAAGACTTTTCCCATTTCCTCGCTCATATTCTCCGCGAGTTTTTCTTTATTTTTTTTAAGTAAGCGAGAAATCTCAAATAAATAGTCTCCTCGTTTGGGTGCGGGAACGCTTGCCCAATTTTCGCGTGCTTTCTCCGCACTCTCAATTGCTTTCTCCACGTCTTTTTTCACGCTGGCTTGGAATGCTCCAATGCTCTTTCCCGTGGCCGGGTTAAGCGATTCAAACGTCTTTCCGCTCGTTGAGCGAGTCCATTTCCCCTGGATGTAGTTCTCGTATTCCTTCACGCCCAACCCACCCATTTCGAGTATAAAAGACCCTTCCGGCCTTGCATAATTCACCCTCTTTTCAGCAATAAAGCCCATATACTGCCTTTATTTGCCATTTTGAGCCGCCCCACGTGCTTATATTCTTGTCCCCGCCAAGATAGTATGATGACCGATATATCGACCATTAGTATGTTGGAATTGCAGGTTTTGTGGCACCTTTCCCAGCACCCCGCGCACGGCTATGCCTTGATTCAAGACCTCTCCAAACACCGCTCATCCCCCCTCACACCGGGAACACTTTACCCTCTTCTCGCACGTTTTGAAAAGAACGATTTGATTCGCGTCTCCGAAACAGGGGATCGAGACAAGAAAGTGTTCATGCTCACGGAGAATGGTCAAAAGATTCTCGATAAACTCGCGCATGAATTCACAGAAACATTTGATGGAATTTACGTGAAGTATCATTGCTCCGCGTGCACGCATTTTTTGCAAGACAAAGAACGTGCGCACATTCCTTCGCACAACATTCCGGAGGAACAGTAATGCCTCTCCCCTATTCGGTTGTTGAACCCGAAATTCTCGCGCAAACCACGCGTGATGCCGCTAAAACATTAGTTGAATTAGACCGCGACGTTTTCGATCACGCGGACACCGAATCCCACACCTACAAGGCTATTCCGGGCGTGAGTGAAAAACTCGTGCGTGAAATTTCGACGCAAAAAAATGAACCCGCGTGGATGCTTGATATTCGTTTGAAAGGCCTGCGCGCGTTTGAAAAAACGCCCGTTCCGACGTGGGGTCCTGACTTGTCTGCGTTGAAGTTTGATGAAATTATTTATTACGCTCGCCCCGATGCCAAAGGAAATGCTCAATCCTGGGAAGATGTTCCCGCTGAAATCAAAAAAACATTTGATCGTTTGGGAATTCCTCAAGCGGAGCAAAAATATCTGGCAGGAGCGGGCGCACAATACGACAGTGATGTCGTTTATCACAAAATCCGCGACGACCTTGCAGCGAAAGGAGTCATCTTTGAAGACATGGATGTGGCGGTGCAGAAATATCCTGAGTTAGTGAAAGAATATTTCATGACCAAATGCATTCCCGTCACCGACCACAAATTTATCATGCTTCACGCGGCCGTTTGGAGCGGAGGCACCTTCATTTACGTTCCCAAAAATGTTCACGTCGACCTTCCGTTGCAAGCATACTTTCGCATGAATGCCAAGCGCGGCGGTCAGTTTGAGCACACGCTCATCATTGTCGAAGAGGGGGCTCAATTGCATTACATTGAAGGCTGTTCCGCGCCGCAATATTCTGCCAACTCCTTGCACGCAGGTTGTGTGGAAATTTTTGTCAAAAAGAATGCACGCATGCGCTATTCGAGTGTTGAAAATTGGTCCAAAAACACGTACAATTTGAACACGAAACGTGCGATGGTGGATGAAAACTCGTTGATGGAGTGGGTTTCCGCCCAAACCGGTTCGGGTGTCACTATGCTCTACCCTTGCTCCGTGCTGAAAGGCGAAGGGGCGAAAGCCGATCATATTTCCATTGCCGTCGCGGGAAAAAACCAATTCCAAGACACGGGTGCCAAAGTCTATCACTTGGCGCCGCGCACCAGTTCAATCATCCGCGCTAAATCCATTTCAAAAGATGGCGGGGTGAACACGTTCCGCGGCCACGTCAAAGTAAACAAAACCGCTGTTGATAGCAAAGTCTCCGTGAAATGCGACGCGCTCCAAATGGACACATTGAGCGTATCCAACACGTTTCCGTTTATGAAAATTCTCAACAATCAAGTGGATGTTGCTCACGAAGCCACCGTTGGAAAAATTGATTCATCGCAATTATTTTACTTAATGTCGCGCGGCCTCGATGAAGAGCAAGCCATGCAACTAATCGTGCAGGGTTTTATTGAAAACATTGTCAAAGAACTTCCTCTTGAATATGCGGTGGAGTTGAATCGCCTCATCGCACTTGAAATGGAGTCCCACGGAGAATAATTCTCATGCCTTCGCACTCTTCCACTTTATCCGATTGGTCCGTTCGACAATCCTCTGCTCAAAAATCCTTTTCGAAGATTCCTTCCCCTGCGTTTGCATACGGCCTCGATATTCTTTCGCATACTGGAGAAATGGATTTTGACACCATTCTTTCGTTTGCTCAGAAGGATGCTCTTTTTTCGGTGAACCAAACATTCGATCAAACTATTTCCGTGCTCGATTTTCCTTCCGCTCAAAAAAAGTTTCCGTTTATTCAAAAAAAACTCGGCACCTTGCTTTCATTGGATAATAAATTTGAATCCTTTCATTTGGCGAATGTGAAAAACATTCTCGTGATTGTCGTTCCCGAAAATGTTCACGCATCTTCTCCGTTGTCCATTGTTCCTGGCGCGGGCGTGTTTGAGCACATTTTAATTTATGTTCAAAAAAATGCGTCTATTACTCTTCTTCACAACAAAAAAGACATTCAGCCCCATCCCTGCGAGTTTCACAGCACAGCAGTAGAGATTTTTGCCGAGGAAAATGCGCGCGTCACCTACACGAGCACGCAGACCTATACAAACGTGCGCAATCATTTCGCATTCAAGCGTGCGCACGTTGAAAAAAATGCGTCCGTTGATTGGTTTTGGTCTGAATTTGGTTCTACTTTTTCCAAACTCGACGTGTCTTCTTTTTTAGTTGGGGAAAATGCATCTTCCAAGAATATTGGCATCTTCCTCGGCAACGCGGCGCAGGTTTCTGATATTCATGCCGCCGTGCACCACCTCGCTCCCCGAACGCATAGTGAACTTCTCGCGCGCGGCGTGTTGGATGATTCATCCAAAAATATTTACCGCGGCCTCGTGAAAATGACCAAAGACGCGCCCGGTTCAGTGGGAACGCAGCGCGCGGATGTGCTATTGCTCTCCCCCTCCTCAGAAGCCGATCCTGTTCCCATGCTTGAAATTGAAGGTTCTGACATTCGGTGCACCCACGCGGCTACCGTTTCGCGCATGGATGCCTCCAAGCTCTTCTACCTCGCTTCCCGTGGCATTGATGAGTCATCGGCTCGTTCCCTTTACATTAATGGCTTCCTCTCCCGCCTCCTCGAGCACTTTCCCATTCCCTCTATTGTTTCTGAATCCCGTTCTCGTATTGCGCGAAAACTCGGAATCGCTCCTTTGCACGAAGAAGAATCCTTTTTACACTCCCCGGAGCACGTATTCGTATGAAATCCCCTTCTTCTCCCCGCGCATTGTTTCCTATTCTCTCGCGCCGCGTCAATGGAAAGCCTCTTGTTTACTTAGATAATGGTGCCACCACCCAGAAACCTGCTGCCGTTCTTTCTGCCATGGACACGTTCTACAAAACCTCGTATGCCAATATTCACCGCGGCATTCACACTCTTTCCGAGGAAGCCACCATCCAGTATGAGCACGCCCACCAAAACGTGGCTGATTTTATTGGCGCTAAATCCCAAAAAGAAATTGTCTTTACGCATGGAACAACGGATTCCTTCAACATGCTCTCGCGCATGCTCGCGCCCACTCTTTCGCGCGGAGATGAAATTATTATTTCTCTCGCAGAGCACCATTCTAATTTGGTTCCCTGGCAGCAGCTCGCGCGCGAGAAAAAACTCAAACTCTCATTCATTCCTTTAAACAAAAAAACGGGTGAGTTAGATTGGTTGGCGTTTGAAAAGATGCTTTCCAAAAAAACAAAAGTCGTTTCTCTTACGCACGTGTCAAACGTTCTTGGTTCCATTTCTCCGTTGAAACAGATTGCCAAACTCACGCATGATGTGGGAGCCTTGTTGAGCGTGGATGCCGCCCAATCGGTTGCACGTCTCCCCCTTGATGTTTCCCGCGCGGGTGTTGATTTCCTCGCGTTCTCTGGACACAAAATGTACGGCCCCACCGGGATTGGAGTGTTATATGGCCGCGAATCCCTTCTCTCTCAGCTTGAGCCCGCGTATTTTGGCGGAGACATGGTTCGTGAAGTAACACTTAACGCGTCCACGTGGAATGATTTGCCCTGGAAGTTTGAACCCGGCACTCCTCCTATTGCGGAAGGAATTGGTTTGAATGCAGCAGTTGATTTTTTGCGCGCGTTTCCGTTTGAAAAAATTTTCTCGCATGAACGAGCGCTCATCAAACAAACCCTCGATGGGTTGCACAACCTAAAAAACACTCACGTGTACGGCCCTTCGTCTCCTTCGGCTCGCGCGGGAGTTGTTTCCTTCAACCTTGATCATGTCCACCCCCACGATGTGGCATCATTATTGAATGAGGATGGCATTGCTATCCGCGCCGGCACGCATTGCGCCATGCCTCTCGCACATGAGTTGAAAATTCCAGCGTCTGCTCGCGCGAGTTTTGCTGTATACAACACTCCCTCTGACGTGGATGCGCTCCTCGCAAGTTTAGCCAAGGCACAAAAGATTTTTGGATGATAACGTATGAGCACTGAAACACTTCACAAGGATTTTGCCGGAGAAGGCATGTACCGCGAGCACATTTTGGATCATTACAAGCATCCCCGAAATTTTGGTACGCTCAAAACCTGTTCGGTTCAGCACCGCGAACTTAACCCCACGTGCGGCGACCAGCTTTCATTTCAACTAACCTTTGATTCGCATGGAAAAGTTTCCGATGTTCGTTTTTCCGGAGCCGGCTGTGCTATTTCTATTGCCTCTGCCTCTCTCATTTCAGATGAAATTAAAGGAAAATCCATTTCTCAGATTAATACATTGTCGCGCGACACCGTTCAAGAGCTGCTGGGTATTGCCTTAAGTCCCACTCGCTTGAAATGCGCTATGCTTTCACTTGACACGATTAAAAATGCGTGTCAAATTTATCAAAAATATCCTAAAGGGGGGAAATAGCATGGCAGATTTGGAAATCAAAAACCTTCACGTGGAAGTGGGTGAGAAATCCTCTCGGAAGGAAATTCTTTCCGGCATCAATTTGAATGTAAACAAGGGCGACATTGTCGCACTCATGGGTCCTAATGGCAGCGGAAAGTCCACGCTCGCCTACGCGCTTGCCGGCCACCCCTCGTATCACATTACCAAGGGTTCGGTTCGCTTTCAGGGAAAAGATTTGCTTCAAATGAAGCCCCATGAGCGTTCGCGCGCGGGATTGTTCCTCTCGTTTCAATATCCTGCCGAGGTTTCCGGTGTCACGGTCTCCAATTTTTTGCGCACCGCTATCAATGCCCGTCTTCCGCAGCCGATGAAGATTGTCGATTTTGCCAAACTCTTGAAAGAAAAAATGTCCTTGTTAAAAGTGGACCAAAAACTGGTTAATCGATATTTGAATGAGGGTTTTTCCGGCGGAGAAAAGAAGCGCTGCGAAATTCTTCAGCTTGCCATGCTCTCTCCATCATTTGCCGTGTTGGATGAAACCGATTCAGGAACCGATGTGGATGCACTGAAAGTCTTAGGAGAGGGAATTTCTGCCATTTCGCGCGAGAGCAACATGGGTGTTCTCCTCATCACGCACTACAATCGCATCTTGCATTATGTCAAACCCACGCACGTTCACATTATGGTTCACGGCCGCATTGTCAAATCCGGCGGTTTTGAATTAGCCGAGCACATTGAGAAGCACGGCTTTGATACATTTATCTCTGAGGTGTCCGCCAAATGACGTTGCATGAAAATAAACCATTCGTTGAATCAATTACTCCTATTTCCGCACAGGGTGCGGTAAACACCGTTGTTACCGAGGCGCAAGTCCGAGAGGTTTTGAAGAGTGTGGAAGACCCCGAGTTGCACATGGATATTATCACTCTCGAACTCGTGTATGGGATTGTCATTGATCAGGGAAACGTGCAAGTCACCATGACACTTACCACTCCTGCGTGTCCGTATGGTCCTATGCTCATTGAGATGGTCAAACTCGCCGTTCGCCGTGTGCCGGGCGTGGTCAACGTAGATGTAAAAGTCACATTTGACCCTGTTTGGAAACCCTCGGATGATTTGAAAGCGATGATGGGCCTCCTCTAAGGGGTTTTGTGTTTATTTTCACTTCACTAATTGCACGGCCACTTGGAGTGCAATAAACACCACATACATGCTCAAAAAAATTACTCCTTGCACGCGTCCCACTCCCTCATGTTTGATGAAATAGTACACGAGCATGGAGTTGGCCATGACAATAAAGGCAACCGGCAGAACAAAATCAGAAAAGTGAACCACGTTCGTTGAGAGTGCAAAAATACTTCCCAACACTAACGTCAAATTCATCACACTGCTTCCGAGTATTTCTCCAATTGCCAGTGCCACTTCTCCTTTTCTCACCGCAGTAAAATTGATAATCAGCTCAGGGATGGTTGTTCCTAATGATACGAGCGTGAGTCCAATGATTCCGGCAGGAATATTCAAATTAGCCGCGATGGTAATTGCGGCGTGAACTAAGAAGTGTGCACTCACCGTGAGGAGAACAATTCCCCCTAAAAATAGTCCAATAACATTGGCCACATTTTTTTGTTTGATTTTTCCATCGCGTTGAGCGGGGATTTTTTCTTTCATGACAAAAAAAACGTAAAACAAAAATACGCTCAATAACACTAGTCCTTCGCCCGTGTGCGCGGTGAGGTTTACTAAAAGCGTGAGCGGAATGAGTGAAATGAGCAGCAGCATCTCCGCGCTATCCAATACATGCTTGCGTGAAATCTTAATTTTTCTAAAAACGGTTGCCACACCAATAACCAGGCAAATGTTCGCCACCGTGCTTCCTAATGCATCTCCCACTCCCAACTCTGGTTTTCCTTCCAGTGCTGAAATGCTTCCCACCATCAAATCCGGGAGGGACACAAACACGGCCACGACAATGAAACCAAATGCCATTCGTGATATGCCATAATGGTCGGAGAGGCGTATACTATTGTCTATCGTCCACCGGCTCGATTGCACTAACGCGAGCAACGCTGCTCCAAATACAACATATTCCAGCACGCCGGTCGTCCCATTTTAGTGGTCTCAGCAGAACTCGCACTGGTGGCTTTCTTTCTTTTCACTTTTTTTCTTCTTATCATCTTTCTTTTCAGGCATATTGGGATTCCTCCGCACACGCAAACTATCAAATTGCCCGTTTTTAATCCTTCTCCACCTTCACTTCTCACGAAATAGCCTCTTGTGAGTGTGATTTCATGAAGCAAACCATTGGACAACAATCCGTGCGCGTGCACCGAAAAGTGGGTGGAAAATTAGGAACGTATTCCAAAGTCCCCGTTCTCACTTCGCACGATTTATCCATTGCATACACTCCTGGCGTGGCGCAGGTCAGTTTAACCGTTCACAAAAATCCCGCCGAAGCGTTTGAACTTACTCTCAAAAAAAATTCTCTCGCCGTCATTAGCGATGGTTCCAAAGTCTTAGGATTGGGAAACCTGGGCGCGTTGGGTGCTATTCCTGTGATGGAAGGAAAATGCGTCTTGTTCAAAGAACTCGGTGGCATAGATGCGTTTCCCATTTGTTTAGACACGCAGGATGAAAAAGAAATTATTCAAACCATCCGAAACATTGCCCCCGTTTTTGGTGCAATTAATCTGGAAGACTTTACTGCGCCAAAATGTTTTCACATTGAAGCCGCGTTGCAGGATTTAGGCATTCCTGTCTTTCACGATGACCAGCACGGCACCGCTATTGTAGTGTATGCCGGCCTCCTCAATGCGGCCAAAGTTGTAAAGAAACCCTTCACCCAATTGCGCGTCTGCATTAATGGCGCCGGTGCTGCGGGAAATGCCATTGCTAAAATGCTCTTGGGCAAAAATGTTCCTAAAGGATTTTTGCGCGTGAAAGAAGTCATTCTCTGCGACACGAAGGGAGCGATTTATTCCGGCCGAAACGATTTGGATGCTGAAAAAGCTCACCTCGCTTCGTACACCAACCCGCGTCACGTGAAAGGAACCCTCCACGATGCCATTCGCGATATGGATGTTTTTATCGGCGTCTCCGTAGCAGGGGCTCTTCCTCCCCAATACATTTCGTCTATGTCACAAAAGCCCATTATTTTCGCCATGGCCAATCCCACTCCCGAAATAATGCCCGATGCCGCCAAGAAAGCCGGTGCCGCCGTGATAGCAACCGGTCGAAGTGATTTTCCCAATCAAGCGAACAACGCGCTTGCCTTTCCCGGAATTTTCCGCGGAGCGATGGATGCGCGTGCCACGCGCATTACGGAAGGAATGAAAATGGCTGCGGCGCAGGCGTTGGCATCCATGGTCAAAAAGCCCTCGCGCGATAAAATCCTTCCCCCCCTTTCCGATAGGCGTATTGCAAAAGTAATTGCTTCTTCGGTAAAAAAACAGGCCCTGCGCGAAAATATTTCCCGCCGCTAACTATTTTTTTATTTTTTCAATTTTGATTTTCTGCCGGCGTTTCGCTCGCAGAAGGTCGGGTGTTTTTTTCCGCGTGCTCAATTCCTTTGGGTGTCAGCACCAAAATATTTTCTCTTCCTCGTTTTATTTTTTTAATAATTTTTTCATTTTCTAACTCGCTAACCACTAAGGATACCTTTGCTTCTCCAATTTTCATCATTCCTCGCAATTCTTTTTGCGTCATTCGGTTGCCCCCGCGTTTAATGTGCCCAATCACTTCCTCCGCATATTTGTCTAATTCCACGTCGCCCATTTTTAGTTCATTATTTTCTTTTTTATCCTCGTTTTCATTCTCAACCGAATCGTCTACTGGCTGCTCGTGCGTGCGTGGTCTTTTTTGATGCGTGTATTTCGTCACATTCCACACCGCAAACCCTGCGGCAGCGAGTATTATCACTACAATCACCCACCACCCGGCTGCGTTTGCTAGTTGGTTCAAGATCGTGGGCTCATTTTCTTCTCCGGGGAGTGGTTCATTTGGCACCGCTCCTACTTCGGGAAGCAGAATAATATCCACTGTGTACGTGCCGTCCTTGTCTACTAAGAGTGTGCGCTGCGCCCGCTGCGTCACCACACCGCGCTCGCGATATTCGGCATCAAGCACATACGTTCCATTTTCTACCGTGAATGCGTATGAGCCGTCTTTGCTTACTTTAGTTTGAATAGGATTCGTATTAATCGTCAGAATGCTGTTCGGTTGCGCTTCCAGAGTCAAACCATCGTACACGACCCCTTCTACGATTGCCGCGTTACCGCTCCCCGCAAAAAGCAGTATCAAAAACACTCCGCCCAGGAGGCAGGTCCCTTTCCGTGCGGCCATTCACTCATCAATGCCCTCCAAGTTTAAAACGGTTAAACCTTTCGTAAAGTATCGTTAAAAACTCCCTCCGCTGTTTGACTAGTATGAGTCCCCTTCGCGCCCTCCTTTTCGCATCCCTCTTTACTCTCCTTTTTTCCTCCGTTCACGCGGCCACGCTCCCCGTTTCGGTGGATTCGTCTAATGATATTCTCCCTGTTTCCGTTGCGGTAAAGCGCCCCCTGCGCGAGCTGCAAACCTCTTATGTGGCGGCTGAAGCGGTTCGTCAAGATGAGCGGGAAGCCTACACTCTTCTTCAGCGCCGCCTCCTCAATGTTTCGGAGTCCGAAAAACCCTTGCTTCGTGCTCAAGCGAGTGAGCAGCGCCAGCGGGTGTTATTTTCAACACTTAACGTGTTAACTATTATTTTTCAGCGCGCCGAATATTCGGTGGATAATTTTGATGCGGGTCTTCTCCGCATGCGTGTCAAAATTAATTCTATGAATTCGGATTCCATTCCCAACTCCTCCGAGCGATTGTCCCAACTCACGGCGTCTCTTGCTTCTCTTAAAGAAAAATCCTCTGCCGTTTCTCTTCAATTATCCCGCGCTCCTTCTTCGGTTAATTTGTCCCGCGACCTCATTCAAATCAAATCCGATCTTTCCACTCTGCTCGCTGAAATAGCGTCTTTCTCCCTGGCGTACCGCTCTCTCGCACAGGACATTGTTTCGCGTTCCTAACGCGCTTCTATTTTCCTCATTTTTTGGGGGGTATTCGCAACCTATATAATTTGTTTCTCGCCTATTCGAGTATGCCTTCTTCTATTCGCGATGTCATCATTATTGGCGGGGGAATTTCCGCCCACACTGCAGGAGTGTACACGGCCCGCGCCTCCCTCAAACCGCTTATTATTTCCGGCGAAAAAGTCGACCAACTTTCTCTCACCACCAGCGTGGAAAACTTTCCCGGCTTTCCCGAAGGAATTCAGGGCCCCGATTTAGTTTCGAATGCCAAAAAACAAGCGCAGCATTTTGGTGCCGAATACGTGGATGGCCGTGCCACTAAAATTGTAAAAGTTTCAAAAGGGTATGAAGTCACCACTTCTGAAGAAAAGAAATTCATTGGCCGCACGATTATTTTATGCACGGGCGCGGATGCGCGCATGACGGGCATTCCGGGCGAGTGGGACTATTTTGGAAAAGGTGTGTCAACCTGTGCCGTGTGCGACGCGGCATTGTATCGCAACAAAACCGCGGTTGTCATTGGCGGTGGCGATTCCGCTATGGAAGAATCTCTCGCACTCTACAAGTTTGCGAAGAAAATCTACATTGTCCATCGCAGAGATGAATTCAAAGCCTCTAAAATAATGCAAGACCGCGTCCTCGCACTCAAAGACAAGATTGAAGTCATTTGGGATTCTGTTCCCACGCAAGTCATTGGAGAAAAATTCGTGAAAGCCGTGAAAATTAAAAATCTCAAAACAAACAAAGAAACCACTCTCACCACGGATGGTTTTTTTCTTGCCATTGGCCACGTTCCCAACACGGATTTTTTGAAAGGGTTTATTGATTTAGACGATCACGGTTTCATCAAAGTCAATGGTGTTTCCACCAATCAACCCGGTATTTTCGCCGCGGGTGATGTGATGGACCCGCGCTACAAGCAAGCCATCACTTCCGCCGGAAACGGTTGCAAGGCCGCGTTGGAAGCCGAATGGTATATTGAGCACTTGAAAGCGGAAGGAAAATACTAGCTTTTTCTCTGCCGCGCCTTCATTCTTTTAAAGTCCCTATTTTTCTTTTTCGCGTTGGGAGTGTGCTTTACACATGACGAGTTTTGATGAGTTTGGTCCAGAAAAAATAATCAACGTGTACGATCCAAAAAGTGGAATGCGTGGCGTGATTGTGATTGACAACACGCGCCGCGGGTTGGGAAAAGGCGGTATCCGCATGACTCCCAGTGTGAATGTGAATGAAGTCATGCGCCTCGCGCGAACAATGACATGGAAAAATGCTATGGCTGATTTGCCTTTTGGTGGTGCCAAAAGTGGAATCTTTTTCGACCCCAAAAACAGCACGCCGCAAAAAAAGAAACAAGTCATTGAAGCCTTTGGCCGTGCCCTCAAGGGGATTGCTCCTTCGTTATACGTCGCGGGCCCGGACATTAACACCACCGAAAAAGAAATGGGTCAAATTGCTCTCGCAGCCGGAAACCGAAAAGTCTGCACCGGAAAACCCTCCAAGATGGGCGGCATTCCTCACGAACTCGGCTCGACTGGATTTGGAGTAGCTCACTCTACAATGCTCGCGCTCGATTATGCGGGGATTTCTCCTGAGAATGCGCGCGTATCCATTGAAGGATACGGAAACGTCGGCACCTTCGTTCACAAGTTTTTGTCCGAGTGGGGCGTTCCCGTTACAGCTGTATCGGATTCGTCCGGCGTCATCATGGATAAGTCCGGCCTCAATTACGAACGCTTGATGAATGCCAAACATGAATTTGGTTCCGTGACGCGCTACCGCGGAAAATACGCGCGCAAGGGAACGAATATTCTCACCGCTCCCGCGAATGTTTTAGTCACCGCGGCTATTCCTGATTTGGTGACTTCTTCCAACATGAATCAAATCAAGCACAAAGTTATTGTGCAGGGCAGCAACATTTCCATGTCTCCTGCCATTGAAGCAAAGTTGGATGCGCGCGGCGTGTTGATTGTTCCCGATTTTGTTGCCAACGCGGGAGGAGTCATTTCTTCGTACGTTGAACATATTGGTGGCACACCCAAAACCATGTTTGCCATGGTTGAGGGAAAAATAAAGAAGAATGTGAAAGCCATGTTTCATGAAATGGACAACACAAAACTTTCATCCCGCGACGCGGCGATGCGCATTGCCGTGGAGCGTGTGAAACAAGGAAAGTGGAACGGGCCCAAGGCGTAAGCCTTCCCTCTCCCTTAAATTTCCTCTCCCATTCCTTTTCATATGTCCAAACATTTTTCTCTCACCCATGAAGACAAAAAGTCTTCCGCCCGCGCCGGCACACTCAAACTTGCACACGGTGAAATTGAAACCCCTTTTTACATGCCCGTTGCCACGAAAGGAAGTGTCAAGCATCTCGCATTGCAGGAAGTTTCCGATTTGGGTTTTCGCTGCATGATTTCAAATGCATTTATTTTCTATTTGCGCCCCGGACTTTCAACCGTCAAAAAAGCAGGCGGTATTCACAAATTCATGAAGTGGGACCATAACTTGTTCACTGATTCGGGCGGTTTCCAATTATTAGATGAAGTTTTTCTCCGCGAGCGAAAAGAAGAAGGCGTTGTACTCAACAATCCTTTCACCAAGAAATCCGAGTTGTTCACTCCCGAAAAGGCCATTGCCGTTCAAAACACATTAGGGAGCGATGTCGCCATGTGTTTAGACGATGTCCCCCGCTACGGCGAAAAACAGGGAAAAGAATTCTATGCGCAAACCCTCGCGCGCACGCTGGCGTGGGCTAAGCGTTGCCACGCGGCGCATGAAAACAAGAAACAACTCTTATTCGGAATCAACCAAGGCGGAACATTTCTCGATTTGCGAAAGAATGGAATGTCTGCATTAAACAAAATGAATTTCGATGGTCTCGCATTAGGCGGTCTCGCAATTGGCGAACCCAAACCCATTATGCAAAAAATAATTACCACGTGTAGAAAAGAAATGGATGAGGAAAAACCCATGTATGTGATGGGTTTAGGCACGCCGGAGGACATCATCTTGGCCATTTCCTCTGGTGCAGATGTGTTTGATTCTGTTTTTCCCACTCGTACAGCAAGACACGGTCTCGCTCTCACCAGCGCGGGACGCGTTTCCATCAAAAACAACAATTATTCAAAAGATTTTTCTCCCTTAGATGAAAATTGCAGTTGTTTCGTGTGTAAAACATACACGAAAGCCCTCATTCACCATCTCGCGAAGAACAGCGAAGAGTCCGGCTTCCGTTTTTTGTCGCATCATAACCTTGCATTCATGCAGGACACGCTTAGTGAGGCACGTGTACGAATTCGCGAGGGAACGTTTAGCACGTTCGCGCGTGATTTTCTAAAAAAATACCGCGTATAACGTTCGTTTTTTCCAACCCGTACGTTCTTAAACGAAAAATCCCCTAGTATGAGCATACGGATGGTGGTTTTCATGCCCAGCAATTCCAATAACACAACAATTTCTCCCCTCATTACGACCAGTTTTGTTTCCATTTCGCATGATGAACCCATTTCTAAATTATTGAGCGTCTTGAAGAAGGCCAATGGCACTCCCGCCGTTGTTGTGAATGGCGGCCACTTCAAAGGAATGGTTTCTGCGTCCAGTTTACTTCGAAACGTCGACGTGTCCAAGTCAAAAGTCTCCTCCATTCTGCGCACTGCCCCCACTCTCACCATGAATCATTCCCTCGATGATAGTATTCGCCTGATGCGCGATGCCGATGTGCGCGCCCTTCCTATTGTTGAGAAAGAAAAAGTCACAGGTGTTCTTTCCGCGCGCGCGGTAATGCAAGCGCTTGTAAAAAGTCCCGTGTTTGATGGTGTTTCGGCTTCCGATTTAGTTTCCGCTAACCCTATTTCCGTTTCTCCCGATGATGAATTAGGCAAAGCCTTGCAAATCATGCGTTCCAAAAATGTTCGAAAGTTGTGCGTGATGGGAAAGCAGGGCAACATTGATGGTATTCTCAAATTAGAAGAATTAGCCGGAGACGTGTTGTTGTCTGCCGACCGCGGTTCGCGCGGCGATTCTTACAAGAAAATGGGCGGCAGTAAATCCGTTGCATCTGCTTCTCCCATGAGTGTTTTAGTCAAGAGCCTCATGGATGATTCTCCTGTCACCGTTTCAGTAAAAGAAAAAGCATCTGCGGTGTTGCGCGCGCTTTCCACGCAAACTAATCCAGTAGTTGTGGTGCAAGGCAAAGGCATTATCACCACGCAAGATGTGTTGAACTATTATTTGTCTCATCAAATGCAGGAAGCCCTTCCCATTTCCATCACACACCTTCCTAACATTGATGCGATTGACCGAACATTTGTGGAAGAAACCCTTTCTCGAACCTATTCGCGTGTGGCTCGCACCCTCAAATCCGATCATTCGATGCGGGTCGTGTACAAGCAGTTGAACAAATCCGGCGGTCTTCGTGCGCAAACCAATGTAAAAATTTCTATTGAAGGGGCTGGCAAACCCATTCATGCGGAGGCAACCGACTGGAAAGTTCGTTTAGCAACGAAAGAAGCCTGTAAAACCCTTGAAAATGAGCTTTCGCGACGCTTTACCAGCGTTCGCGGGCGCTAACATAACGCCGGTTTAAAAGAGTTCAGCCCAATTTTAGAGTATGGTCGAATTCAAAACTACCATCACTAAAATCTCTGATTTTCCCGTTGCCGAAGGAGCAGCCACACGTGTGTTCGAATGCCCCATTCCCGCAGGGGTTTCCATGCCGTATGTTTCTGGACAATTCGCCATGATTGCCCACCCTGATGTTCGTCTCCTCGCTAATCCTAATGCGATGAAGTGGGCGTCCTATTCCATTTCATCTTCACCCACTCGACCAAACGTGTTGGAGTTCTGCATCGGAGACGGTTCCCCCACGGGTGTTTCACATAAACTCATGACCTCTCCCGAGGGTGAAGAAATTTTGGTGAAAGGTGCGTTTGGAAAATTTTTGTTGGATGAAACCGCTCCTGAATATGTTTTTCTCGCCACGGGAACGGGCATTGCTCCCCTCATCTCCATGATTCGCACTCTTTTGCACAAAAATGTAAACGTTCCCATTACGCTTTATTTTGGTTTCCGCTACCCTTCGCAGTACATGTACAAAGAAGAATTGGAAATGCTTGCAAAAAAACATTCCAATTTCAAAATTGAAATCATTGCTTCCCGCCCCGATGCAGATTGGAAGCATCACAAAGGACATTTGCAGGATGCGCTGCAGCACTATTCGTCTCCGCAATCCGCCAGCGCAAAAGTCTACATTTGCGGCAAACCCGAAATTGCCGAGGAATTAGTTAAATTCTGTCACGAGAAAATGAAATTCCCTGCAGAAAATGTGATTATTGAAAAATGGTAAACGAGGAAAACACAATGCCCAAATCAGCCATGCTAAAAATTTCAGTTTGCGTTCCTAAAACGCACGTTGATGCTACATTAGAAGCCATGCACAAACACGGGTGCGGTTCGTTTGGCAATGGCAAGTATGAGGGAAACGCTTTCCTCACATTTGGTCACGGCACCTGGATTGCCATGAAGGGAAGCAAACCTTTCAAAGGCCGACTCAACAGACGGGAAATGTTTCAGGAAGTCAAAATTGAAACGTGCTGCCCTGCTTCCAAAGCCGAGCACATGGTCAAAGTTTTACGCTCCATTCACCCGTACGAAGAACCCGTCATTGAGTTATTCCCCATGGAAACCATGAAAGAAGAGAAAACCACCAAGGGCGTGGTTGAAGTGTTGAAATATAAATAACAGTTTCTAATACTCAGCATGTCTTCTCGTTCGTCCCGTTGGGCGCAGCATATTCGCCGGGTTTCTTCAAAACTTTTTCCTTCTCACGCCGTGCGCGTTATTGCCCCTCCTCGCGTTACTCCGAGTGAAAAAAGAGATATTGCACGCGGTGCGATTACCTTTGTAAGAAATAATTCTGAAATCGCAGCCAAGCGCAAGCGTGCTCGTCATCATTTTGAATTGAAAAACGCTGATTATGCGGACACATTGTCGCGTGTTCGTGCCGATACTCCTGAAGGACAGCGCATTATTAATCGAAAAATGTCAAGTAAAAAATCTGCAGAAATGCTTTTTCAACAGTATCATTTGAGTCGCAATGCATTAATTCGTCATGAATATGGTGCTAGTGTCCCTCATTTTGCTATGATGCGCGCGGTTGATTCACTTCCCATTTCTGAGTTTCGCCGGAGAGAACTAACGGCCGAATTATTTAGTCTATCCAATAATCTGCCCGTGCCCGCGCGTTACGCTGGTGATATTGTTCGGCGAAATAGAGTTATTCCAAAGGAGGATGTTTCTGGCATGCGCCGCCGTGCGATGAAGATTTTGCATCCATATCTTTCGGGTTGGCTTGCGAGGCTTTTTTTGAAGCGTTATTATTCATATTATCTTCAATACACATCCAGCGGTCGCAAACCTGCCAAATCTTCCGCTCGTTAAAAGTGTTCGAGCGCCTTAATTCCGTATGAAATCGTCGCGCCGGCTTTCACAACGGTTGCTACTTGAATTACTTCCGCGATTTCTTTTTCCGTGGCGCCGTACGCTTTAGCTTTTTGCGAGTGCGAGTCAATGCAATATTCACACTGGATGGCGCACGCGGCTCCCAATGCAATTAATTCTTTTGTTTTCTTATCAATTGCCCCCGCTGCCATCGCAGCGTTTTTCCACGCGGCGTATGCTTCATTCGCCGCTCCAGCATTTTGTTTGTATTTCTCAGAGGCTTTCAAATATTCATCGTAGAATAGTTCGGTCATACGTTGAAAATGAAATTCGAGTATTTATGGGTGTCGATAAAAAGAGAAATAGGAGCAGATTTCTCTGCTCCATCCATTTGAATGTTATTCGTCAATGTCTTCAATTCCTTTTTCCGTGACAGCGTACACGGCTTCGCCATCGGGGAGTGAGGGAGAGTCAACCAATTTTGCAATTCGCTTATTTTCTTTTCCTTTGCGCAAATACAATCGTGTTTTTGACGCGTGTCCTACCACGTTTCCTCCAACCGGTGCGGTGGGGTCTCCAAACATGATGTCAGGTCGTTCCATCACTTGGTTGGTGACAAGCACCACGACGTTGCTCACTTCTGCTAATCGTTGGAGTGTGCGCATGTGTTTGTTTAAGCGCTGTTGTCGGTCCGCGAGTTGTCCGCGTCCCACAAATTCGCTTCGGAATTGCGCTGTTAACGAGTCCACAATGACTAGTTTGATATTTTTTTCTTTTACCAATTCGGCTGCCTTATCGGCTAACAGCATTTGGTGGTCAGCATTGTAGGCGCGTGCGACAAAAATATTCTTCAGCACATCATCCGGGTTCATTCCATTCGCTTCCGCGATGGACACCACTCGTTCCGGTCGGAAGGAGTTTTCCGAATCAATATACAAGCAGTTTCCTGCCAATCCGCCGTCTTCGGGGGCCTTTTGCACCATTACGGCTGTTTGAAAGCACCATTGTGTTTTTCCCGAGGCAAATTTTCCATAAATTTCGGTGATGGATTGGGTTTCAATTCCCCCTCCAATGAGTTTGTCCAGTTCCTTTGAGCCCGTTGACACGCGTCCTACTAGCTTTCTTCGTTCGGCGAGGATATCCGCACTCTCATACCCCATTTCTAATGCATCTCGCGCGGCTTTAATCGCTTTTTCAGCTGTTCCTTCTCCTAAACCGCTGGCTTCAATGAGTTCGCTGGGGCTTGCCACGGCAATGCTTTCCAGGCTTTTGTATCCGGCTCCAAATAGCTTCTCTGCGGCTTGAGGTCCAATTCCAGGGAGATCCTTCACTTCTTTGATTTCTGCTTTAGCGGCCATACTCTTCACGTTCCTGTCCTCGTATACGGCACGTCTGAGGTAGCGGCTTTGTGAGAGCCCTTCCCCTTGCACCGGAAGACGCAGTAAACACACGCTCGCGGACTTAAAAAGACTCAGACGCGAAACCGCCGTAGGGTGCTTTTTCTGCACCCCTATATTAATCAATTGTCTCGGGTGTGAGTATGGTTCACATCTTCCATTATTCCCTCGAAAAGCCCTTGCCCGCGTTGAGCGGCGAATGGCTCACCACGCTTTCGACCTACACGTTTACCACGTATGCCATTGGCTTGCGTACCCCCAAAATGGAGGGTAAAAAGACCCTCCTCGCCTCCCTGCGTGAAGCGGTTTCCGCCCATTCTTTGTTTTCAGACAAGACCCCCGTGCTTCAGCACCCGGACGTGGAAATTGTTTTTGATGAAATAACTAATCAAGTCGCGGTGCACATTTTTCCGGTTATTATTACAGGACGTTACACTAAACTCCAACGCACGATTGCGCAAACGCGCCATTTTTGTTTCGAGTGTAAAGGTGCCGGCCGAAAGAATGGAAAAATCTGCCCACAATGCAAGGGCGAAAAAGTTCTCACTAAAGAAAGTGTGCAAGAACTCATTACTCCTTTTTTTCAAAAAGAATTTTCGTGCAGAGAAGTATTATTTCACGGCGCAGGTCGAGAAGATGTGGATGTGCGCATGCTCGGACGTGGACGGCCTTTTGCGTTGACATTAGAAAATCCAAAGTTGCGCACATTGGATGTTGAAAAATTACAATCACACATTAATCGTGCATTGAAAGACAAAGTTGAATTATTCGAATTGAAAATCGGCCACGCGCAAGATGTAGAAAAAGTCACGCGCACGTATCACACGAAGCGCTACCGCGCCCTCGTGGAGAGTCCCGAGAAAATCAACATGAATCCGCTCACGCCTTTCTTAGAACAAAAAATGGATGTGTTACAAATGACCCCTACTCGCGTGGAAAAGCGCCGCGTCATGAAAGAGCGTCCGCATTGGATTATTTTAGAGAGTTTCAAACGCATCAGCGATCACACCATTGAAGTAGAATTGCACGCTTCCGCGGGATGTTACATTAAGGAATTCATCTCCGGAGACGATGGGCGAAGCAAGCCTTCGTTGAAAGACTGGTTGCGCGTTCCGTGCGTGTGTAAAGAATTAGACGTGTTGGAAATCGTCGATGTTGAAATGTGATTTGTAAAATAATAAAAAATAGGTACAGCCGCTCGCGCGGCTGTTCATTCAGAAGTCGTAATCTTTATTCCGCTCAGGTTGGGCGTACAAATCCGCGTGCGCGCGCTGGCCTGTTGATGCGTGGCTGAGTTTTTTGTACTCAGCAATCACTGCATCAGCCATTTCGTTGGTGCCTACCGCAGATTCTTCTTGTCCTTTAGGCTTCAAATCGTATGTGACGTTTTTGTTTTCTTTAATCACATTCGCAATAGCCTGTTCGAGCGTGTCCGCGGCTTTCAATTCGTTCAAGTGGCGGAGCATCATTACGCCTGAAAGGAGCATCGCGGTGGGATTAACCTTGTTCATTCCCTTGTATTTGGGCGCGCTCCCATGCACGGCTTCGAATATGGCTAAATCCTTTCCAATGTTCGCTCCCGGCGCCACGCCGAGTCCGCCCACGAGTCCGGCGCACAAATCAGAGATAATGTCTCCGTACAAATTAGGCAGCACCAACACATCATACACTTCGGGCTTTTGCACCAATTGCATGCACATGTTGTCCACAATCACGTCTTCAAATTGTATTTGAGGGTATTTCTCCGCGACCTTTCGTGCCACGTTC
>CAYZPC010000016.1:0-19257 GCA_964480705.1 uncultured archaeon
GACCCGCACCAATTATCCTGGCAGGAAATTGAAGAACTCATCAAAGCATTCAAAGCCGTAAATTTTATTGCGCCGCGCACCGACGTTTTACGACCTATTGGAGAAGAACAAGTGGACAAATCTCTACGAAGTATTGTGGAGCCCGAATTTTTATCCGTGGTAACACGAAAACCAGCCGTGCGCGAGGGAGGATTCCCCTTCCAAGTAGAAACTGCCGTAGCATACGGCGGAAAAGCCGGTCGACGTGTTGGAGAGGAAATGCGAATGGAAATCATGCGATTCGCCAACCGCGTTCCCTTGTTATTTGACACGGGCGGGTGCGGAATCACCGAAGCCATTAAGACAGTGGATTGGAAACGCTACGGAATCAAAGACGCGGACACGGCACCCGTGACCGTGTTTGTTAACTTAATCTCGGTACACATCCCCTACACGGGAGCAGGAAAGCAAGCCGTGTCGAATGATGATGATATTGTAGAAGAAATTCGACTCGCGCTCATGGATGCAGGAAGACGCACCGCGCGATACATTATTGGAAAAGAACGTGAACGCTTGAAATTAGAAAAGAAGAGAATCTACCAAAAGTACGCGGTGGAAGTGGCTATTGCATTAGGTGAATTGATTGAGAAAGAACCTAAACCCATTGAGCACAAACTCTTGGATATTGTAGCGAAACGACTCAAACTGGATGAACAGCAGGAAAAAGAATTAGAAGCCGATTCGGATGCAGAATTGGAAAAAGAACTCGCACGCTTAAGCAAAAAAGAAAAAGAAGCCAAAGGCGGAAAAGCCAAAAAAAAGAATGAAGACGATGACGGTGGTGAAGAATAATGGTTGACACGAAAACAAAAGATAAGGAAGTCATCAAAAAATTAGAAGCACTAGGACACCAGCTCGTGCAACAAATCAACAAGGGAGATAACCCCACGATGGAACTCCCTGTACGTTCACTTGGAAATATTTTCTTCGACCAAAAGTCTCGAACGATTAAACTAGGAGACAAAGTCTCGGAAAGACAATTCTTGAACATCGCCCACACGCGAAAGTTCATGCAAACAACATTAGTGGCAAATGAAATCAAAAAAGTCATTGAACAAAACGCCACGGTGTCGATTCGTGATCTCTACTACGCATTGAAACACACCATTGAGGGCACGCAGGAAAATACATTCGAAGACCAAGGAGAATCCGACCCATTAATTGAAGACTTGGAAGCCTCACTGAACTTGCTCCGAGAAGAATTGCATTTGGCCGCTTCGGCGAAAGGAATCATTGCCGGAGACATGGTCGTGCAAGACGGAAAAGACATCATTGACTTAGCCAAAATGGGTTCAGGCGGATGGTCCGTTCCCTCGAATGTGGAAGAAGACCGAATTGAAATCAAAAAAATGAAAGCAGACTATGTGTTATTCATCGAAAAGGATGCTGTGTGGCGCCGTTTTAATGAAGATAAATTCTGGGAGAAAAACAATTGTATCATTATCACCGGACGAGGACAAGCTGCCCGCGGAGAACGACGATTCGTACAGCGTTTGAGTCGCGAACACAAACTCCCCGTGTACGCGCTCATGGATGCCGACCCGTGGGGAATGTACATTTACTCGGTGATTAAACAGGGTTCGATTTCACTCTCCTACTCGGAAGAAAAGCTTGCAACTCCTGACACGAAATATATTGGTTTGACAGTCGGAGACGTGGAGAAATTCAAAATCCCCAAAGAAGTCACGATTAAACTCAACCAATTGGACATTAAACGCTTAGACGAGCTGAAAAGCTACGAGTGGTTCAAAAAGAAAGAATGGCAGAACGAATTCAACCTGATGAAAGAGAAAAACATCAAGATGGAACTGGAAGCCCTGTCGAAGAAAGGAATCCGCTTCATCACGGAAGAATACCTGCCCAAGAAAATCAAAAGCGAAGACTTCTTGCCATAAACGGCAAGAGGACAATCGTGTGCAAGCAACCCATATAAAGCCCAATTTTGCTTCTGTGAACATGTCCTCCAACCTGGAATACATTTTCTCCGCCAAGAGCGTGGCGGTAATTGGCGCGTCGCGCAACCCGGGAAAGATAGGATATGTTACGCTGGAAAACTTTGTGAAAGGCGGATACAAAGGAAAATTATTCGCCGTAAACCCGAGCGCAGAGTCTATTTTGAATGTAAAATGCTACCCCACTCTTTCTGCGATTAAAGAAAAAGTGGAATTAGCTGTAATAACCATTCCCGGAGAATTCGTTCCCAAAACGATTGAAGAATGCGGAAAAAAAGGAGTCAAAGCGTGCGTGATAATCTCCGCTGGATTCTCCGAAGTGGGCAACCATGATTTAACACGAAAATTGCAAGCCGCGATGGACAAATATCCCAACATGCCGTGCATTGGGCCTAATTGTTTAGGTGTAATGGATGTGAAAACGGGCATTGACACCCTCTTTCTACCGCGCTACCGTTTAATGAGGCCGAAGAAAGGAAAAATTTCATTCATCTCCCAATCAGGAGCGTTGGGAAGCGCCATATTGGATTGGGCGGGAAGCAAAGATTATGGAATAGCCAAATTTGTGTCCTATGGAAACGCCATGAACACGGATGAAGCAGACTTGTTGGAATATTTCGCTCAAGATAACGAAACCAAAGTGATTTGCGTATATTTAGAAGGCGTTCGCCACGGAGAAAAATTTTTCAAGGTAGCAAAAAAAGTTTCCGAAAAAAAACCAGTCATTATTATCAAAGGCGGAATGTCCGAAGCCGGAAGCAAAGCCACTGCCTCTCACACGGGAAGCTTAGCCGGAAGCGCCAAAGTGTTTGAAGCAGTGGTAAAACAAACTGGACTCATTCGAGCCGATAGTATGCGGCAAGTGTTTGATTATGCCCGCGTGCTCTCAAGCGAACCCACTCCCAAAGGGAACCGCACGCAGATTATTACCAATGGAGGCGGGTACGGAGTGCTCACCGCGGATGCGCTGGAAAACTCGTCCCTCACCCTTGCCGAAATGTCAGCCGAATCACGCAAACCAATCATTGCCGCATCCCCATCCTATGCTGTTATCAAGAATCCCATGGACCTCACGGGAGACGCGGACAACAACCGCTTCATGGTAGCAGTGGAAAATGCCATGAAAGATGAGAATGTGGACTCAATTATACTCATACTCTTGTTCCAAGTTCCCACCCTTGATTCGGACATCATTGAAGGCCTCTCAGGGTTGCTCACGAAGCGAAAAAAACCCATTGTAGTCGTGAGCGCGGGCGGAGAATATGCGAAAATGCATATGAAACTATTAGAAAAAGAAGGCATTCAGACGTTTGAGGAGCCCATTGACGCCGCGAACGCGATGCACGCACTCACACACTATCATCGCGGTCCAAAAAAGAACTAAGTTAGTTTGGTTTGCACGACTTCAACGGGCGCAACGGATTCAGGAGCGGGCTCGGGAATGCTCTCGCGCGAAACCAATTCTCCCGCGTGAAGCAATTGAACCACTTTCTCAATATTTTCTTTGTCTTCCAACAATTCAAACAAACGCTTGGTGTCAATGCGCGCGTGCATTAATGTTTGCTGCAAATTTTTCTCCAACAAATCAATACCCATGCGAGAAATAGAAACATTTGACTTATGCAGCGCGCGCAACTCATCCAAACGGAATGAAAATTCTCCCGTGGAAAACTTTTTCATCGTAGAAAAAAAAGCCTTGGATTCAAACTCTTTCACAATGGAAGATAGATCCACATCCGCCTGCGTGAAACCCTTGGCGAGCGTTCCCGTGACTTTAAGACGATACAGCGGGGGCATCGTGTGTACGTGTTGCGAATGAATGATGTCTTTTTCAATTACTTCGCGGCACACTTTCAGAATTTTCTGCGGCGTCCCATCCTTGAATTTGAGCTTGTGATAAAATAATTTGCGCTGCACGGGCAAATGATGCATGGTGAGTTCACGCGTCTGCGTATCGTATACGTACCATCCCTTTGGTTTTTTCCCCTCGAGGTTTTTCATTTGAGTGAAAACAGTTGAACCCGGAATGAGGAGCTTTTTTCCCTCCCACTCCGTGAGGGAAGTCCAGTGCAAGTGACCATTTAGTAAAAGATCAAAACCACCGGGAAGGTTTTCCAAACCTATCGTGGCGACCATGTCATCTTTACTCGGCAAAAATTCTTTGATGGATTGGTGCAACACTAACAGGTTATGCACACCCGAAATGGGCTGAGGGTTGTACATCTTCAACGCTTCTAAGGCGCGCTTCTCCGGAATACCACTCATACCATGTACGGCGACTTTTTCTATTTCACCAGTTGAATTTTTCTTTTCGATTAACGCATGAGAAGCATGCAGACACGTGAGAAAGTTTCCAGTTTCCAACACTTGCAACGCATTCTTGAGGTCTTTTGAACGGTACTCGTGCGTGCCTGCAATAGCAATGAGTGGAATTCCCTGATAGTTGAATGAAATGTCTGAACCGCTGCGTTTTGTATGAGTAATTTTTACTCCAGGGTTTTTTCCGCGCTGCAGAATACTCAACAAATCAAAGGCTTCATTCCAGACTTCCTGCGTGGGAATTTTATGATCAAAAAAATCGCCTGGATGAATAATGGCATCCACGCCTTGTTGGGCAATGCCTTCAAACGCCTGCTTTAGCGCAAGGTAGGCATCTCCCTCTCGAATGGTGCCACGGGCAAACCCTAAATGGGTGTCGGAAACAATGGCGAGGCGCATGTAACGTATTACGGCGCGGAGTCATTTAAGGGTTGGGGAAGAAATAGCCATCGGGTTTTCGCCGGCCTTTTTTCAAAAGGCCGTTTAGTACCCTTCCCCGTGCGCGGGTTTAATGTAACGGTTTTCCAGCAACCATTGGGGCAAATCCTTCACGCTGGAAACCATGTGGCCGCGATCTAATCCCGCGCGGGAAAACGTTTGAACAGAATGAAAACCACTCAACACGGCACAAAAATCAATATTCGCTCCACGGGCAGCAAAATAATCCACTGTCAAATCACCCACAAAAAGCATTTCATGGCGTTTGATATAATGTTTTTTGAACTGAAACAACACTTCATCAAATGCTCTTGAATCAGGCTTCTTGAAAAAAGTGGATTGTTCCCCAAAAACAAATGAAAAAATTTTTGGATTAAGAGCCGTGTGGCCAATGCGTTCCATCAATTGTTCCGTGGGCTTGTTGGAAAGAATACCCAACTCAATATGATGCTCGTGCAAAAAATTAAGCGTTTCAAGCGCGCCAGGGATTAAGGGGTAGCGCGAAGATTTTCTAATTTTAGAGTATTCGCGGATAAACTCATTCACATCCGCATGAGGAAAAAGAGCTAAAATCATGGAGTGCCAGGGCTTCCCCCAGTATTTCAAAAAAGTCGCAAACGAAGGAGTGGGCCACCCTAATGAACGGGCGGTTTTACAGTGGTTGCGATAACTCGTTTCCCCACTTTTAACGAGGGTATCGTCAAAATCAAATATAACAGCCTTGAGCATGCGTGAAAAACAACGCCTGCCATTAAAACCCTTGCCGGGGAGAAATACGTATACTGCACCACGAAGACAACCAGGTCTTTTGGGTCGAGCTTTAAGAGAGGGTTTTGATCGTTTTTGATCAAACTTTTCTCAAAAGTTTGCGGGGGTGGCAGAGAGGTTATGCGCCGGCCTGCAGAGCCGGATAGCCGAGTTCGATTCTCGGTCCCCGCTTTTCATCATCCAACGAAAGAGAAGTTGATGCGAGCGCGCACAATTACTACTATTAATTATGCAAACAACAGTTTGAGAAAGCCAGCCGAGGAAACAGCTGGCGAAGGAGAATTTTCATTTAACGAACGAGCAAAATGTTCGCGCAGCGCGGGTTTTTGCGCGGCCTTTGCAAAAGCAAAATCAAGCGCAGGAGCAAAACTAGAGAGGGTTTGCACGTGTTGTGCGTGCACGAGTTCACTATCCAGGTGCGTTTTCAAAAGAGATTCATATTCGCTTAATTTTTGCACCGAAAAATCATTTTTTTCCAGCGCGCTGGCAATAACATCCGCAGCCAGTTTTCCAGAAAGCAGCTGGTTTCCTAAACCGTCGCTTGAAAAAGAATCGAAAAGAGATGCTGCGTCACCAATCAATAATGCGCCTGGAAATGCACGCGCACGCGTGTGTGAAAAAAGGACATGCGCCCACGTTTCCACATTTCCAAGTAATTTTGCTTCTTTGAAACGAGAAGCAAACAATTCATGTGCGAGCATTTTTTTCAACAATGCAGGAGTATGAATGGAATTTTTTTGAGAATCACTTAAACGAATGCTCAAACCCACATTGCACGTGTTGTTCTCTAACGGAGTAATCCAGAATTGTCCACGAACACCATTTGAAAAAAAATGCAACTCAGCCTCATCGGTTAAACCTGAAACATTTTCGTAATATCCCCGCACGCACGAAAGAGTGTGCTCGGGAGGAAGTTCATGCGCATTCAAGTGCTGCGCAACCGTGGAAGTAGAGCCGTCCGCACCCACCACCACGTGCGCAGTAATTTCTTTCGTTTCTTTGGTGGACAAATCCGCGACACGCACACCCACGACACGGTCGCCTTCTTTGACTAATCCTACGACGTGTGTTTTTTCTCTAAACTCGCAGGTTTTGGACGCGTGCTCAAACAAAAGATTGTCTAACACTCCGCTGCGCAACCCCCAGCCGTGGGTTTCTCCCCTCTCATTTGTGGGGAGCCGCTGCGAGAAGGTTTTTCCAGCAGGGGAGGTGAAACGAATGCCCCTTAGTTTAGCATGGGGTTTGGCATCCAGTTTGGATAAGACCCCCACCTCACTCAAAATGGCCCGAGATTTGCCCGCCAGACAGAGGTCTCGCGATGGTTTCTCTCGAGGAAAGGATGCCTTGTCTAAAAGGAGGGTGCGCACCCCTTTTTGACTGAGGAAACGGGCACAAACGCTTCCAGAAGGGCCTCCACCCACGACAATAACATCATAATCGCGCATACGCTAGGGTAACGCAAAAGACGGTTAAAAGGGCACCGATGGAGCTGGATGGTGTTTTGACCGAGTTGATTTTTAAATGATTCTCAGGGGTTTTTGGTTATCTGAAACCTGAAAAAGGGATGAAAATATGGGTATCCGACCAGCACACTGTTATCGAGGGCAAGACAAGCCTGCTTACACGCGAATCGCGGTCACGGTGCACGATAAGAACTTCATCGGAACCAACCCTCACTTACGCACTCGACAATTCAACATGGGAAACCCCCTCAAAAAATACTCACACATTGTTGACTTATACTGCGACGTGCCCGGTGTGCAAGTTCGCGATAATGCTATTGAAGCCGCACGATTGAACGTGAACCGTGCCCTCATCACATCCTTAGGAAAAGAAAACTTCTTCATGCGCTTGCGAATTTATCCCTTTCACATTTTACGCGAAAACAAACTCGCTCAAGGAGCAGGAGCCGATCGTGTGTCATCTGGAATGAAACACGCATTTGGAAAACCCATTGGAAAAGCCGCACGCTTGCGACAAGGAAAAGTTATTTTGTCTGTTTTATGCGAAGAACCCAAAATTGAGGAAACGAAACGCTGCCTCATGCGCGCCATGTCGAAAATGGGATTCCCCTTGGGCGTGCGCGTACACCAAGATTTGGAAAGCATCGGAAAACTTCCCCGAAAAGTCCGCGAAGAAAAAGTGGAAGTCAAAGCCGAGGCCGCTGCGGATGGAACCGCTGCACCCGCTGCCGAAGGAGCCGCCGCTGCACCCGCCAAAGGAGCAGCCCCTACCGCCAAGGCCGGAGCCAAAGACGCCAAGCCTGCCGCCACAGGAAAAGAGGCCGCGAAAGATGCCAAGAAAAAGTAATTCTGGCCTTTCGTTTGCATCCACTCTCTTACCATTCCCCACCGTTCCCCGCGTGAGAAAACATGGATACACCCCCTTTGCAACTCGACGAATTGCTAGCTGAAGTACGTAAACGTAATCCTAAAACAGTTTTGATTCAACTGCCGGAAGGATTGAAAACAAACGTCGTTGAAATTGAAAATGCATTCACGCGCGAAAATATTCCCGTGATTACGGTGTTAGATCCATCATTTGGAGCATGCGACATCGCGGATGCAAAAGCACAAGTGTTAGGATGCGATTTAATTGTGCATTTTGGACATTCTAAAATGCTCCACACGCAAACGAATGTGATTTATTGGCCCGTGGAATTTCCCATTGAAAAAAATATGATTCCGGGCTGTGTGAAAACGCTCAACAAGGAAAAGTTTTTCTCAACAAATAAAAAAATTGGCGTGTATGTAACCATTCAATTCCACCGCCACTTGAACGAAATCAAAAAAGAACTAGAATCAAATGGATTTGAAGTGTTTGTAGGAATGGGTGACTTAAAAGACGGACAAATATTAGGGTGCGATGTTTCTGCGCGAAGAGATATTGAAGACAAAATTGACGCAAACGTGTATTTCGGCGATGGATATTTTCACGCACTCGCCATTGCATTCGCGAGCAAGAAACCCACGTATCAATACAATCCCTTCACGCTCAGCTTGGAAAATTTAGAAAAATACAAAGAAAAATATTTGAGACAACGATTTGGACTTATTGCCGCAGCAAAGGATGCCAAAACATTTGCTGTTATTTTGTGCACCAAAAAAGGACAATTACGCAAAGCGCTAGCGATGCGCCTCAAGCAAGAATTAGAAGACGTAGGAAAAAAAGTTCACGTGGTGGCAATGGAACACATTACGCCGCAAGCATTAATGGGAGTGGACGTGGACGCGTACGTAAACACGGCGTGCTCGCGCATTGCCACGGACGATTTTGAATCGTACAAAAAACCCATGCTGACGCCAATTGAAATCGAAATTCTTCTAGGAAAACGCACGCTCGAAAACTATGTTTTCGATGAAATACGGCACATTGGAAACAAAGTCATGTGACTTTTTGCTTCAGTTTATCTAACCTTTTTCGATACGCTTGAGCAAACCGAATAAGTTTGAATAACGAACGACGAGCACGCAGTTTATCACGAGGCGAGAGCTCGTTATTATCATACTGAATAAAGGATATTTCATTGAGGGTTTTCAGCGTGCTTCGTATCACCGGGTTTCGAACCATCGCAACAAGAAGCGCAGTCCTTTCATGATGCGTGGGAAAGTGCGAAAACAAGCGCAATCCAATGTCTTCAACATCCTGCTCTCGAACAATGTCTCCGCGAAATTGATACCCACGAATAACGCTAAGCGGTTTTTCAAGAGAGCTAGTCTTAACATGAAATGGAAACTCATTCCCTGGACGCATTTGCTCATACAATTCGATATAGGCTTCAAACAAATCGCCCAACATCCCTTCGTCATTTCGCCTAATTCCAATTCGCTTCAATAACCCGTGTTCGACCACGTGAGCAAAATCATGACCGTCTCCGCGATGGGTGGTTACACCAATCGTTCGACCGCGCCGAACACCCTTAATGCTCGTGAAAACGGGATCTACTCCGTCAGAAAAAAGTGTTTGTAACCGAAAAAAATCACCCGCTAATTCTTCACCGTGTTTTTTACTACGCAAAAATGAACTAAAGACTGCTTTCGATGGAGCTTGATATAGTTGAAATCGTCGTCGATTTCCTTCAAATGGTTTTGCCGTTGGAAAAGGTTTCTTAACGGGTTTTCGAACACGGTTCATGAAACTACCCTTGATTCGGTTGACTCGTGACCCACGTTCCCTCGTTGGATTCGCCCTTCAAAATACTATCCAACTTTGACACATGCTTGTCCGACAAAAGAAGAGCATCCACTTTGCTGCGCGCGAGCACCAACGCCGTGAGCGGGTCCACAATGAATTGTTGATTGGATTTGAACGCTGCTTCACTAGCCATTTTTGAAAAACGGCCGTGATGCAGCGTGTTAGATGGAATGTCCATGTCGGAAAATAACACCAGCTTGGCGCCGGCATTTTCGGCAAGCATGGCAGCGCGTGCCTCCATCGATAAAGAGTCCTTTGAACCCAGCATGACTGGAGTAGAATCGCTCTGCAGCATGGAAACGGTTTCATTAATCTCCTCACACACTTGGGGGTGGGCTTGCGAGAGGGTGCGCAACACCAGAGAGGCGTTTAATCCGGAAGAAGCACGCATCGCTTGAGAAATTTCATTGGGATGCAAACTCAATTGGTGTGCTGCTCTTGAGGCGACGCGCACATCGGGAGATTCTCCCACCACTACCGCGATTTTGGTTCCACTTGAACGCAGCGAGTCAATGACGGGAGCGAGTCGGGACAACCATGCGAGTTGAAACGAGTTTCCGCGCAAAATAGTCGAACCGGGAATAGCAATCACGAGTGAATTGGAAATTTCCTCACGTGCAACAGGGGGCAACGTGGAAGGAAAACTCGATAAATCGGCATCATCCGAGGATGATTTAGAATACATTCCCGCGTCCTCGGGGGAATCATTTTCAAGCGCACTCTCAGAAGAGGAAGATTGAATTGGCGGACTGTCCGTTTGAGCAGGGCTTTCGACGGGTTTTTTCTCGTCGGTTTCGCGAAATAAGTCGAACATATCCATAGGCGCCCCGCCTACTCCAATGACAGCTGCTGCACCGCCGACTTTGATAGAATGACCATCTATAAAAACGTGCCGGACACCTCATAGATAGACGAGACCATTTCCATGGCTAAAGAAACCCTCATTGAAGTCGATTCGGCCGAGCAAGCCCTTTTCAAAAAGAAGCTCAAGGAGCTATCGGGCTACAAGGGAAGAGGAACAGAGCTCATCTCCGTGTACATTCCATATGGAACCGACCGCGGCTCGGTGATGAACCAACTTGCGACAGAAATGGGACAGAGTGGAAACATCAAATCTCCTCAAACACGGAAGAATGTTCAATCCGCGCTAAAAAAAATTTCTAATTACTTGAAACAAATCGACTTTGATTTACCCCCAACCGGATTAGTGGTGTTTGCGGGAAACATTTCCCCCATTGAAGGGCGGACAGACTTGCGAATGTTCCCCGTGAAGCCGCTCAAACCGCTGCGAACCAAATTGTATTGGTGCGACTCCTCATTCCATCTCGCGCCATTGGAAGAAATGATGGTCCCGACAGAAGTGTACGTGTTTATTGTCATGGACAAACGAGAAGCTACGATTGCATTGCTCGTGGGAAAACGGTACGATATCATTGGACATTTTACCTCAAACGTGGCGGGAAAGTTCCGCGCGGGAGGACAATCGGCGCAGCGATTTGAACACTTGCGAGAGGAAGCCGCGCGAGACTTTTACAAAAGCGTCTCCAATAAAATAAACGCAACATTAGAAGGAAAATGGGAAAAATTACGCGGAATTGTGGTTGGAGGACCGGGACAAACGAAGAAAGACTTCTTAGATGAAGGAGAATTAGACTACCGCTTGAAAGAAAAAATACTCGGGGTGGTTGACTTATCGTATACGGATGAAAGTGGAATACGCGAAATTATTCAACGCTCGGATGATATTCTGCGCAACACCGAACTCATGCAGGAAAGACAAGTCATGGAGAAATTCATGGAGGCCGTTGTGAAAGATGGGCTGGCCACGTATGGACAAAAAGAAGTGGAAGCCGCACTGGAACGCGGACAAGTGGCATTGCTCATTCTTTCAGAAGGAATATTGTGGCGCGTGATTAAAGTAAAGTGTACAAACTGCGAACACGAAAAAACATTCACCATCAAAGACCCTAAACAAGAGTTTGATGACACCCAAATCAAATGCGAAAAATGCAGCTCTGCAGTGGAAGAAGTAGAGGAAGCGGATTATTTGGACCACTTGCTCGACACCGCCCATGCGATGGGAACCGAGACCCGCGTGATTAGCATGGACTCGGATGAGGGAGCGCAATTCTACAACTCATTCGGCGGAATCGGCGCGATGCTGCGATACAAATAGTGAAATATTCCGAGAGAAAAACCCAACCTACTAAAAACAACTCATTCGCTAATCTAGTATGAACCTCCCTTACCTCACCAAAACAAGCCCATTAGGCGGGGAGCTCAAGCGAAGAATTGAAGACTTTGTCGTGGAAGAAATTCTCGAAGATGGCACCGTGTGCGAAATCGAGCAACTCAACCAAACTCCATTGAACAAAATTGCGTTGGATATTCCAACGAATCCTAATCCAATTAAATTTGACCAATTGCATGTGCGAATGGAACACTTCAACATTGAAACCACATTCGCTATTCGCACCCTTTCCCGCGGAACCGGGGGAAGCGTAAAAAGAATAGGTTACGCAGGATTGAAAGACAAGCGCGCGCTCACGTGCCAACGCATCTCCCTCTGGAGACCAGACGTAAACAAGCTAAGCAAATTTTTTGTGAAAGGACTCGCATTGCATCATGCGACGTGGTCGGACACGCGGATTGATTTAGGAATGCTTCGCGGAAACAAATTTACGATTACGATTCGAAACATTGAGGGAAATGAAGACGATATTTCCAAAAAAATAACCGATTTCACACACGACTTGATGAATGGTGTTCCAAATTATTTTGGAGAACAACGCTTCGGGGGATATCGCGAGATCACTCATGTGGTGGGAAAATTACTCTTGCAAAATCGCACGGAAGAAGCAATAATGGAATATTTATGCAAAGAAAGTGAAGGAGAACAAGAGGATTTACGCGCGGCGAGACGAAAACTTCGCGAAACACGAGACTTTGCAGCGGCATTAAAGGAATACCCGGACTCGGCACACTTTGAAATCGCCATGCTAAACCATTTAGTGAATTTACCCAAGGATTTTGCAGGAGCATTCCAACGATTGCCCGCACAAACACGCTACTTATTCACGCACGCATACCAGAGTCACGTGTTCAACCTCATCGTAGCCGAACGCGTGAAGCGCGGACTATTTTACCCCATTGAAGGAGATGTGTTGGAAAATGGAGTTCCCACGGCGGTGCTGCCGGGAATTCGTTCCACTTTTTCCAAAGGAATTCCAGGAGAAATTGAGCAGGATGTGTTGAACAAAGAAAAAATTACTCCACAATTTTTTGCCAACCCCAACATGAATGAATTAGCCAGCTGGGGAGCACGAAAACCTATCTTGCTGCGCGTGCATGACTTCAAATTGGTTCACGTGAGAGAAGACGAATTCAATCCTGGAAAAAAAGCCGCGCGCGTAGCATTCTGGTTGGACAAAGGAAACTATGCAACCGTTGCATTGCGCGAATTGCTGAAGAATGAATAAAATTCAAACAAAATAAAATTACAATTAAACAAATTTTTGAACAATCAGTTGTTCACTTGCAACACGGTGCTGTTGGCCGACTTAATTAATTCCGATGCGTCGGAAAACATTCCGCGCAAAAACAAAAAATTTACTGCCGAAACATCTGAATCTTTCACCGGCTTGAGCGTGACGCGCGAAGAAGACATCTCCACCACAGGGCGCGACAATGACGAATTTGGAAATTCGAGTTCTAAAATAACCGAATTTTGAGTAGACAGAATGGAATCGCATTCTGCTACAGAAATGGTTTGACTATCTTCCGCCGTACCATAATCGGTTTGGCAGGAAAGCAATTTGGCAGAAGGAGAACCATTTTCATAGACGCGAATCACGGTAAACGTAGCCTTCTGGTGGCCCCCTAAAACAATCTGATCCTGAATCAGCATATTGGCTGCCGCCGTATTCAAGGGAGAATTGCCCGAAACCATCCGCGGAGAAAGGATGAAACTCTGCTTAGCAGCCAAAATAGTCAATAATTCAGAGGGGGGTGCTTCATTAGACGCGAAGAGAATGCCTTCCTGGCTGTCAGTATACGTGTACCCTTGCGAAAAAAGACCATTAATGATCCCTTGCGGCGTGACGCCGAAGAGGAAAGCAATTACAGCTAATCCGAAAAGAGCGACGAAAATGGAGTATAATCGAGCGTTGCGCATATATACCAAAATAGGGGAAAAAGGGCTTTAAAACAACCTTTTTGCTAAGCGCAAAAAGCTTGACCAAAATATGCAAAAACAACCTTTTTGCTAAGCGCAAACCAAGGAAAAAAATGAGAGAAAAATAGTAGAGAGAGGGGCGAACCCCTCTCTCCATTGATTACTATATTTAGATGGCGTCCAAGGCTGAGATAAGCTCTTGGGCTGCGGCACCTGTGTCTGCGGCGGTGTATCCGGCAACGATGATGTTGCTACCGTATACTCCGGCCACTTTGTCTCCGGATGCGTTGAGCATATCGGCAACTTCGGCTGCCAATGTGTTCACTGCGGGTCCGCCGACCACAATCTTGGGGCCGGGAACTGACTGAGCGTCCGTATAGACTTGCGCCTTACCGTTCAAGGGGGCGGGGGCCATATACGTGAAGCTGTCGCCGTTCGTGACAACTGTGGATCCGTCTGAGACCGTGGCGGTGTAGGTAATGTCCTTCACCGTGACTTGTGTTCCGGTCGTGAACGTTCCTGTGTCGCCTTCTTCGATTGTCAATTCTTCGCCGTCAACAACCGTAGTTGTAGAGGAGGCTCCGGTGACAACGAATTCGATTTCAGGTCGGTTCTGAGGCATCCAAGCTTCAACGTAGCCGTTTCCGAGGACCCACTTGGTACCCCAATCTGAATAGGCTGCTGCTAAAGCGGTGTCAACAGACTCGTTGGACAACGTGAATGTTTGTCCGCTGATTCCTGATCCGGCAAATCCATAGTTCATGTCGGACGTAGGCAAAGACAAATCGTCGTCGTCGATGTCGGGCACGTCGCCTTGCTGAGTGTCAATGTACACTTTGGCAGGGTAGATTGAACTATTGTTCTCATCTACCGCAAAGGTTGCTGAGAAAATAGTTGTGCTCGAATTGTCCTGTCCTACATCGCTAATTTGCGGATAGTAGTAAGGTCGGTTAGGCGTGTTGTCCTCGGCCGTGTCAGTTCCCACTAAGACTAAGCGCTTGCTGTTTTGCAAAGTGCTTCCGTAGGGGATCGTGACATTGAAGCCAGACGCGGCGTTGGGGTTTGCAACCGGTGTCGCACTCAAAGTAACACCTTGAGTTGAAGCGTTGGTATCACCTAAAAGGTAGAAGTAAATTCCTTCCTCTGCGTTGACAGCTCCTCCAGCAATTGCACCATCGGCTTCGATGACTTGGTAGGCGTAAGCAACGTAATAGCTGTCGCCCGACAAGGGGAATTTGATGGCGGCTGTTGAAACACCGTTGGCGTTCGCATCGTCATAGAAGAATGCGTTCGTCAAGGCTTCAGTAGGCGTATTCCCTGCAGTAGTAACAGCTGAGCTGCTAATTCCACCCAAGAAGTCAGAGGTAGCTGTACTGCTGTTCAAAGAGGCCTTCGCAATATGGAAATATCCGTCAGCTCGCAACGTAGCAGATGTTCCCATTCCGGTACCCATTCCGCCTGTTGGGACGGTGTAGGTGGTTCCGTTAATGGTAACTGGAGTTGTCGTTCCGACCAACAAGTTAACGTCTCCATTATCCGTCGTCAAAACCTTAGTTGTAGTATTCATAACTACGGCGATACCGTTCAACAATGTACCATTCGTGACGTTGAAGTCCGTAGTGGTCTTGTTGACATCGTAGTACAACGTCTTGTTTCCGCTATCGAAAGAGAATGAAACACCGTTGTTGAATGTAGAGGTGTCTGTCTCGCTTTCGGCAACGTAGAACGGAATCGTGTGCTGCGAATCAGAGGCGTCGCGGAATGTAACTTCGTCGTTACCGATTTTCACGTACGTCAATTCTTCGTCCGACTGGAATCCGTTGAACGTCACTGTGAAGAAGTCTTCACCTAACGCACCTGTTCCGTCCAAAAAGCTGAACGAAGAGGGAGCGTCGTCTAAGGCGCTGTTCAAGTGACCGTTCTTGGAGATCAAGGGGTTGTCGTCGCCAAAGACGGATGCAGGCCAACTGTCGACCAAAATTTCGGCCGTTGTGTCGGGTGTTCCGCTGATTGAAGACTTTGTGCGGTTCTTGACGGTGACTTTTGTCAACTTGTTCGTGTCCGTGGTGTTCGTGATTGAAACCATGTAGGGTCCGTTCACGCTTTCAGAGTCCACATCTTCGTTGTACGGATAGTTTTCACCATCGCGCAAGCGAACAGAGGCTGTTCCGACTAACACATCAACCGTACCTTCGTTGGTACCGGTGTTGACTGAAGCTGAGTCCAAGTAAATGTCTCCGCTCACAATCTCGTCGCCGTCGTCGTCTTCAAAGTCGACGAAGTTTCCGGAGGCAATTGTTTGTGTGTCGATAACGTTTCCGGCTTCATCTGTCAAGTTGAATTTAGCTTGATAGGCTGAGGCAGCGGGTCCTGTTGCAACAACAGAGACAACCGTGACTGTCAAGGTTTGTCCTGAATAATCGCCTTTTCCTTGCATCGTGAATGATTCACCAGCAACGAATGTCTGCTTGGCTTTGTCTTCGACTAAGCGCAATTCGACAACATCGCGAGATGAGTCAATATCGACTTTCTGCACAAGGTATGTCTTTCCGAAGAAGGGGATGCGGACGTTATCGTCTGAACCGTCTTCAAAGTCGGCTGTGGCAGCGTCGGAGCTTCCAATGGGGATTCCGGCACCTAAATCTAAAACGTAGTTAATATCGCCAACGTCGATTTCGGAAACCAAGTCTTTCAAGTCCTTGTCCGTGTCGAACTTAGCGTCTAATGTAACACCAACTTTTTCCTTCACTGTAATGTCAGTGTTGGAGCTGTTGTATCGGTAGGAGAGCGTCTTGTCCGTCAAAAAGGCCAAGGGGTCGACTCCAATTTCTTGCTGATATTCAGCGGTTGTTGAAACAGAGTTCAAGGTTGCGCTGTTGAATGTTTTTCCGCCTGAAACGGTGACTGTACCGCCTAAGGACAAAACAGCTGCCAAGTCTGTAACCGAAACGCTTCCGTTACCGGAGCCGGTTCCAACTTTTTGGATGACTGCTTTCTCAACAACTTTTCGGGCAATGTTTCCGGCCCAAACACCATCTGAAACTGCGGCGGAAGATCCGACCACAATGTTTACCAACGGGCTCATGTCAGCACCGTATGTAACTGCTTTTGCTTCTCCGCTGGTAATTGCAGAGACCATGGGGGCTACTGCAGCTCCAACCAATGCTCCACCTGCTACAATAGCGGCGAGTTTGCGTACTTTCAAACCATTCATTTGTGTTTCACCTCACGATTCACAAACGAGCAAGACGCATCAATACAACATTCAAACGAACAATCGGTATCGATGACTGGCTCATTGAAGCATACCCTGGTTCAAGGCCTTTATATATGTTTCGAGTTTTGTCCGGCTCTTGACGAACTATTAAAGGGGCTTTATAACCCACCCACCCCCTAAACCACGTACAATCATCGAAGGAGAGTAAGGCAATCCTCGAAATGTTTTGGGGGAGTAAACCGCCGAGTTCCGCTCCGCAAGGGAACAAAAGGGAGCCATGGACTACCCCATTAACGTGGAAAGGGCGCAAAAACCACTGAAGGGAGTGTGAGCGTTACAGAAGGGGCAAATCATCCGGGAAAGCCGATTTATCCGAGCGAGCAGGGGCGGAAGCGGATGCATCGCTGGGGGAGGGGCGGGCCATGCCTTTGAATAATTTAGTATTGAACTCCTCCACTTGTTTTCGCGAGAGAATACCCATAATGTAATTTGCGTACGCGTGAACCATGTCCGTCATATCGACTAAACCATCTTGGAAATCCGTGAGCGTAAATTCAATTTTACTGGGTTTAATGACTTCAATGGAAGCGGGGCCGTAGAAAAACATGAGGCGAACCATCGCGCGAAAGTCACGTACAGATAAGTTGACATCCACGAACGTAGAGTATTTGTCTTCTATTTTCTCTACCTTTTCTATTTTTTGCGAATAAATTTTGTAAAAAGGTTCTTTGGCAAGATTGTCGAGAATTTTCTGCGCTTGGGTTTGAACGAGTGCTTCCTCAATGCCCTGCACCTCAATCATTATTTGAACGCGAAACGGGTTATCATCTTCCATTTCAATGGATTTTCTGCGCTTGAGTTCAGAGGCAATATCATCTTTCAATGCATACACAGGGGGCGTTCCTTGGAGCGTTACTAACTTCAATTGCATCAAAAATTTTAGTTCCTCTTGCGCCTCACTCATTTTCAAATTGGTGCGCTCGGCCAGTTGATCGAGTGAAAGAGGACCATTGATTAACGCGGAGGAGAGCTTCTTCTGCTTCTCATTGAATTGGAGGGCCATACTACTATTTCGGGAGACAAGCGTTTATATTATGAGTCCGCGACCCGCAAAAAAAGGCACGAATATTAAGCCAAGAGGCAAAGGAAAGGTATGAGCGTGTTATTTCAAGTCGTAGAAACGGGCGCGGTGGAAACGATTACGAATTCTATTTCGGGAAACATTTCCTGGTTGATTATTGGAATCGTTTTCTTCATCGCCGCAGCATTCGTGATTAGTGTGCTGAAAAATATTGTGGTGAACACCGCACTCGGCTTATTGGGGTGGGGTTTGTTAACGTACGTGTTTCATATTGATTTGCCATTCTGGGCATCCCTGCTTATTTCAGCGGTGTTTGGATTAGCCGGGTTGGGCGCGCTAGTAGTATTGGGATTTTTAGGCATCATCTGATTGAACGTGCTTCCGTTTCATAGCCTCATATCGCTGGCGCATTCGCTTTTCACGAATGGAAGGAATGCGAAGCCAAATTCGCAATGCATACGGCCGCGTGGAAGCACTTTTGTAATCCACCAGCACGGGAATGCTTTCATGCGGAGACACGCGCTTGACCATGAAGTTTAACGACGAAAAATCAAAGAAAGGAATGCGATTTTTGATGAGATAATCGACGAGACCATCGAAGCGCTGCCAAAAAAACAAATCATTCACGTGACCGGTTTCAAATAATGTTTTGGACATTTTTCCATCAAAATCACGCACGGCTTCCATCCGCAACACAGAACCTTTTTTCACGCGGCGCACTCTATCAACGCGAGCAAAATAATCGCGCATTTCGTTTGGAACGTGTGAAAAATATTTTTCATAATGCTCCGCCTCGGCGCGGTTCATGTCCACTACCCCATATCGGCGCAAACTTTTCAGCCACATAGGCAAGGTGATTTTTTTCCCGGCGATGGTTCGAGTAAAATGAGAATGAACCACTTTCAAAACGTGCGAGCCGCGCGCGTACACTTTGCGATGCCACCCATTGAAGTGCACGCCCGGAAGGGGTGCAGGAGCACGTTTACCAAAACGAGAAGGCATGAAGGGAGCATGAACGCGGAATATAATAATGAAACGGGAATACAGGCAAATAGTGATGTGCGAAAAAATAATA
>CAYZPC010000017.1:0-18732 GCA_964480705.1 uncultured archaeon
CCTACGAGGATCACAACATTTCACCGTTACCCCCGTAATTCCATGCACCTCTACTAGCCTCTTAGCCGAACAGTATCCTTAGCCATTGGACACGTTAAGCGTGCCCTTTTCACCAAGGACTTGTTCAACCGGCTACGAACGCTTTAGGCCCAATATTCGTGGGTACCACTTGGGGATTACGTATTACCGCGGCGGCTGGCACGTATATTACCCCCCCCTTATTCGCCAACGTATTTACGGTTGGCAAAAGCTCTCATAGAGAGCACTCGAACTACCCCTATCGCGCTTGCGCGCAGTGTAAAGGTTTCCTAACTGCTGCACCCCTTAGGGCTAGGGACCTTATCTCAGTTCCCTTCTCCGGGCTCCCTCTTTCAAGGCCCGTATCGATCGTCGGCTTGGTGGGCCGTTACCCCACCAACTACCTAATCGACCGCCGTCTCATCGATGCGCGATTACACACAGCATGCGTGTGCATCCTCTCACACCCAAACCATTCCAGATTTCGGGTGCTACGGCGTATTACCCCCAGTTTCCCAGGATTAACGCCTCGCAACGGCAGATTGACGACGTGTTACTGAGCCGTACGCCAAGGACCAACGTAGCTTGGCCCATGGACTTGCATGTCTAAGTGGCAGTTCGATAGCAGTACCCGCCAGCAGGATCAGCTGGATCGCAACACCCTATCAAAAAACATTGCTGTTTTTTTCAAAAATGTTGTAACCAAAACTCAACTCACACAACCGTTTGTTGACAAACGTTCAATGAACTAAATCATTGACCGCACGTGTAAGCGAATTCTGTATCCTACAAAGCGTATTTGGAAATTTTGATCAAACTTTTTTGAAAAGTTTGTTTTCCAAAAGTATTTTGTATTGAGTACATTGTTCGTAAAAGATTCACTAAAAGAAAATTTGGCGTTTTTTGAATTTACTATTTTTCACAATCCTCTTTTTTCAAAGAAAATCGTTCCAAAAAATAAATTAAAACACGTGACACGATTGCAATTTTTCATTTGCATGAATTACTACAATCCTTGTCTTTGCTTCCAACCTACATCATCCCAAAGGCTTGCGCGTAATCTGGGACTCATTTTCCCTGCGAAAGCCAAAAACGGTTTTCGAAGACCTTTGGAGGCCAACATAAAAGTACGTGTCTTGGACAAAATGCCAAGAGGTACTTGATTTACCCAAACTTGGTGTTTGAGATAAGGTAATCTGCCTGGGGAAGTCTTTTAAACGTAGTCAATCCGGTGCCATTTTCTTTCCCCACGCAAGTTTTGGCAACTCGCGCACCAGTCGCTTAGCGGAGCGCAGCCCCATAAAAATTTTCCAGCGTTTCTCATTAAGATATTCTTCGGCAGCCAGGGCGATGGCTGCTCGTTGGCTCAAAAAATGATAATATTGTTTGGTTAGTGAATCCCATGATTTAGGATCGCCAAACGCGTGAAATCTTCGGTTTAATCCCATTATATCCGTGTCCATCCTCATTCGATCAAGAATATCCTTCTGGTTGATTGGTTTTACAGAGTCGTATTTCTGCGTAGCTGAATTGAAGTCGTGTTGACGGATGAGTATAACAATATACAATCGCGCCAACGCAAATTTTGTGCTTCTGGGCAAACGGACAAAGGGAGTGGAGGATAGGCAATATTTTGTTAGAAAATGCTGTCCTCGCGCTAACGAGGTTGGAGTTACTTTGACTTTTCCATTCGAAAAACCCACGTGAACGAGGCCGCGTTGGCGCATTTCTTCAACCAATTCACCTAAATCCTTCGGTTTTCGGTTGCTCGTTGGAACTAACCACTCTTTTGGATTGGCCATGAACGAAATTCGTTCAAGGAGTTTTGGATCTTGTTTGAACCGAACGTCGCGGGAAAACGTTTCAAAAGAGCGACGGGTGGGACGGCGGGGACTTGGACCGTGAGAAGGTTTACCAGGCATACACGTGGACAAGCCTGTCCATGCATAAAAATATGTCTGGCAGCGCGACCGTTATTGTCGTGCGCGCTGTCGTAAGTATCGCTTCTTTCGGCGCTCGCGGCGCATCTTCTTCTTTTTCCACTTCCAGCGTTGTCTGGCGTGTGTTTTCTTGAAGCGACTTGAATCTTTAGCTCGAGAACCCAAATAATCACCTAGTCAATACCATTCACACACGGGAATTGATTTAAAAAAGCACCCTTATCCTTTCATTCTACGCAGCTAAACGCCCCTGTCGTCTAGCCCGGCCAAGGATCGAGGCCTTTCAAGCCTTTGACGCGGGTTCAAATCCCGCCGGGGGCATTTGGAAAGGTTTGGTCAGTTTGATCAAACTTTTTTCAATAGTTTGGAGTGCACTTATAAACATTCACGTGCACGAAATGTAAAACGAGTGAAAAACTATGGCAAAATTTCCTGAAGCAATGGCACGCGTGTTCAAGAACATGTATATTTGCATGAAATGCAATGCCCGCAACCGCGGTAACACGGGAAAAGTTCCCACAATTTGCAGAAAGTGCGGTTCGACCGGATTACGTTTGAAGAAGAAAGGGAAGGTCACGAAGGCGTAACATCATGGCACGCACTTCGCAACCTTCGCACTCATTTTCATCCATTTTTTTCGCATACGTGCAGCTCATCCGACCGCTCAACGCAGTCATGTCTGCGATTGGCGTGTATTTAGGATATGCACTCTCCACCCAAACCATTCTTTTCAACGGAGCCATTGCGTACGCCATGCTCGCCGTAATGTGCATCTCGGGCGCGGGACAAGTAATTAATGATTTTTTTGATTATGAAATTGACAAAAAGAAAAAATCAACGCGAGCATTAGCGAGTGGAAAAATTTCCCGAACGAATGGATTCATTTTTTCAATGACATTATTTGTATTGGGAATCCTCCTCGCCTCTTTTTTGAATGACGCCGCATTTTGGATGGCCGTATTTTTCTCTGCACTATTATTTTTGTATTCCGCATCCATGAGTGGAATAAAATTTGTGGGCAATGCACTGGTTGCATTGAGTGTGGGGTTCACGTTTATTTTCGGCGCGAGCGTGAATGCGATTACGCCACTCGTGCTCATGATTGCATTCTCTGCCTTCCTCGCAAACTGGGCGAGAGAAATAATGAAGGATGTTGAAGACAAGCACGCGGATGCGGGAGTCAAACTCACACTCCCTCTTTTACTTTCTCCCGCACGCACGAGATTCGTTATTCTCACCCTGTTATTTTTCACCATTCTATCCGGGTATCTCCCTACCATTTTTGGGAAAGCAAATGTATTCTACACTATTCTCGTGAGCGGAGCCAATGTTGTTTTTATTCTCGCAGGAAAAAAGATACTAGCCAACCACGCGAAAGAAGCTCAAAGCATGATGAAGAAAGCCATGCTGGTAGCACTCGTGGCAGCCGCCAGCCTATTAGTATGATTCGCCCCACCCTCGTCGACCAAGTTTTGCAGCTCTTACAGGAACACGGGTTCACGTTCCAGAGTTTCATGGACTCCAATTCTAGTTTTGATATCATTGCGCGCCGACAAAACATGGTGCTCATTTTGAAAGTGCTTTCCAATATCGATTCGCTCCGCGCGGAACACGCGAGGGATTTGCAGAAACTCTCGCACGTGTTTAATGCCAACTCCCTCATTGTGGGAGAAAAAACAAAAGTGTTTGAGCTGCAGCAAAACATATTATACGAACGCTATGGTTTGCCCGTGCTTTCATTAGACGGATTTTCCGCACTCTTGCAGCAGAAAATGCCCGTGCAGCGATCATTCAAAGGAAAAAATATTGTGGAATTGGATGCCGAAAAACTTCGTGCACAACGCGAGGCACGCGCACTCACGCTCAAAGATTTATCCGAGAGAGCGGGAATTAGTTTAGAGAGTTTGCACCGCTACGAACATGGTTCGCCCGCGCAACTTGATGTGGCGGAAAAATTAGAAGAAATTTTGCATGCCAAACTCATTCGGGGAATTAATGTGTTTGAACACGCGTATGGGAATAAGGAAGTGTCAAACGACCAATTGTCCAACAATGTGCTCGAACAATTGCGCGAGCTGGGTTTGAAATTGAGTGTGTTTGAACGCGCTCCCCTCACCGCGGCCGATGCGGAGCAGCGTCTGCTCATTTCACACGTGGAAAACCCCCATGCAGCAGCGAAGAAAGCCCTTCTATTAGAGAAGACGCAGCACGTGACGCAACATCCGGGAATCATTGTTACTCGTTCGCGAAAAAAATTGCACGTGAATAATGTCCCGGTTCTTCATGAGGAAGAAATATCCACCTTTTCCAACGTGAAAGACATGATGCGCATGGTCCATGAGCGGCGCGAAACAAAGAAAAAAGAACGAAAGTAAGCACACGCTTTAATTCATCAGAAGAAGAATAAGGGTATGCACGCCGAAATCACCCATAAGATTCCCCAAGGGAAACTCGTGCGCATTTCCCTGGACTATGACACGGCAATACTACAACATATCAAAATCTGTGGAGATTTTTTTATTCACCCGGAAGAAACCATTGAAGAAATGGAACGCGCACTCTATCACTTGCCCGTAGAGGCAGCAGAGACGCGTATTCAACAATTGCTCGACCGCGCGGTGCATGCTAAAAATGCTCAACTCATCGGCGTGGACACGCAAACGGTCGCTAAACTCATTCATGAGGTTATCTATCAATGAATGCCGCAAAAAATCCCATTGTTGGAAATGAATGGCGACTCATTCCACTGGAAACAAATTCGGCTGCCATGAATATGGCCCTCGATGAAGCGTGCGCACACGAAGTGGTGCGCGGGAATGTTTCCCCTACTATTCGTTTTTACCGCTGGAAACCATCCGCGGTATCCATTGGATATTTTCAATCGCTTGAACAAGAAGTCGACGTGAAAGAGTGCGAGAAGCAGGATGTGGATGTGGTTCGCCGACGCACGGGAGGAGGAGCCGTGTATCATGATTATGATGGAGAAATCACCTATTCCGTTATTGCTCCCGAGAAAATGTTCCCCGCAAACATTGTGGAATCATATAAGCATGTGGCGGAATGGATTATTTCGGGATTGTCAACATTGAATGTTAAAGCGGAATTTGTTCCCATTAATGATTTAGTGGTGAGTGGAAAAAAAATCTCTGGAAATGCCCAAACCCGGAGAAATGGAATACTGCAAATGCACGGAACCATTCTCTGCGACGTGGACGTGGATAAAATGTTTAGCTTGCTGCGCGTTCCGGATGAAAAAATGAAAGGAAAAACCATTGCAACGGTAAAAGAACGTGTAACCAGTTTGAAACAACATGGCGCAGTAGACTACACTGCGATATATCACGCGCTGCGCGAGGGATTCTCAAATGAAAAAGAAATAATGGAAGGAAAATGGACAAAAGAAGAAAAAGAAAATGCACGCATTCTTGCAGACGAAAAATACAGCGCCGAAAAATGGAATGCGATGCGCTGAATATTTTATCTATTTTTATTTTCTTTTTTCATAGGCTGCGGTAAACTAACTACTAAACGATAAATCTTGTACCCGGTGTACGTGCGCATATCCCGGGTTGTTTCGGATTGAACCCTGGCACGCTCACCCGAAATTTCACTTATGTGAGATGCAACAAGACCTTTTTCTCGTGCAAACGCGCGAAGCATTTTCATCCAATCCATTCGCTCAGAGGTAATCGCCAAGTGTCCGCCAGGAGTTAAAACAAGCGGCAAATCTCTAATAACGCCGCGCAATTGGGCTTCAAAACGTCTGATGCGTTCACTCGTATTTGTTGTATGAATATTCACCGGGAAATGCTGCTGGGGCATATCTAGAATTATTTTTGGAGTACGTTTTCCTTCTGCAATCATTTTTTTGAAAAACTCTCGATACGTATTTGGAAAAACATGAATAGAGTATTTTTCAATTACTGGAATGGGATTCCGAATCAGATTGCGATCACCATACACCTTATCCACAGCAGCCACACGATGAGTGGGATTCCTCCTCTTGTGTCGTATTGCAGCAGTAGCAGAACCTGCGCCTAATTCTACTAAATGAAAGGCCACCCGAGAAGAACGTGGAGACTTTCGAGGCATCATTTCACCTTTCGCGCGGGCAAGTGGACGCATTTTCCTAATGCGTCTTCCGCTGCCTCGAGAATGGCTTCCGAGTATGTGGGATGAGGATGAATCGTTCCCGAAATATCTTCGAGTTTGGCACCCATCTCAATGGCAAAACCAATCTCCGCAATCATATCACTCGCGTGCGCACCCACAATGGCTCCGCCCAAAATAACATGGGATAATGGGTCCGCGACTATTTTAGCAAAACCAAATGGGCGGTTTGCTCCTAAGGAACGGCCGGATGCTGAAAAAGGAAACATTCCACTCACCACCGAGCGGCCTTGCTTTACTGCATCCTGTTCTTGCACCCCCACCCACGCAATCTCGGGGTCGGAATAAATTACTCCAGGAACCACCTGTGCATCAAATGCGCTGGGAAGGCCGGCGCACACTTCTCCGGCGACTTTTCCCATATACATGGCGCGGTGCGCGAGCGCCGGTCCATTAGTGATATCTCCGATGGCAAAAATATGCGGGTCGGTGGTTTGGCATTTTTCATCGATGAGAATGTATCCTTTTTCATCACGCTCAACACGGGTTTTTTCCAACCCCAATCCATCCGTGGTGGGAGAGCGGCCCACGACGACTAAAACGTTCTCAAATGGAACTGTTTGTTTTACCCCATCTTTTGTTTGCAAATCCAACTCCATTCCTTTGCTGGTTTTTTTTCCACTCATAATCTCCGTATTTTTCCAAAACGTCACACCAAATGTTTCTAACTGGCGTTGAATAATTTCTCCAATTTTGGGGTCCATGTTATTGAGTATTGTTGGCGAGCGGTGAATAATGGTGACTTTGCTCCCAAACTTTTGAAACGTGTGAGCCATTTCCATGGCAATGTACCCCGAGCCCGCGATGGCAAGCGAAGAGGGAATGGTTTTTACATCCAAAATTTGGGTGCTGCTCAGCACATTCACATTGTCAAACGGAAGCGTTGGGAGTTCATTTTCTTTTCCGCCCGTGGCAATAATTATTTTGTCCGCGGTCAGACCCATGGTGTCGTGTTCCTGCTCAATGTGCAATTCTTTGGACGAAACAAACGTGGCTTTTCCATACACAATATCCACACCCGCTTTTTCACACAAGCCTTTGATTCCCTGCGTGAGCTTGTCTACGACGCCCTGCTTGAACTCTTGCGTTTTACTCATATCCAACGCCGCGAGAGAGACACTAATTCCCATGTCCTTCGCGTGCGTGCAATCCCAAAAAACATTTGCGGTATGAATGAGTGCTTTCGAAGGAATACACCCGTGATGCAGGCACAACCCGCCAATGTTTCCCAAATCCTTCTCAATGAGCGTAACATTCTTTCCCAATCGTGCGGCGCGCAGCGCCGCCACATACCCGCCGGGACCGCTGCCAATGACGGCGACATCCACATGTTCGGACATTTCTCCAACGACCATAAGGAGGCCAAATGAATATTGCCAATAAAAGGGTTGGTGTGCGGCAGAAAGAGAAATTAATCCATTTCGTTCAGCATGTTTTCAAACGTGTGCCAAAAACGAGTAGTAGCGGGAACAGACCATTTGCTCTCGACAAGGGCAGTGGGATACGTGTATTTTCCATTCCGTTTTCGAGAAATACCCAACGCAATGCGGTTGCGCAAATAAAAAATTTCCACATCATTCGTGGGTGTGTGTAAGGGGAGTTTAGCGTTTTTGGGTTCTTTCATCAAAAAAATAATGGATTTTTTATCCTCGGGTTTAGCATTTGTTTTTTCGAATGGATTGGCGCTCAACAACACGTGCAATTGCACCCGCTCGAACACGGCCGCCTGCACTTCCGTCTTCGTGAGTTGAGTGACAATCTTAGCAATCTTATCCTGCAACGCTTGCTCATCCTTATCTTTGGATGTGAAAAAAATGTTTCCGGATTGAATGTAGGTTTGCACGTCCGTGAACCCAGCGCTCATTAAGCGCTTTCGAATATCCTCCATTTTGACCCAGTTTCCCGCCACATTTACGCCGCGGAGAAAAGCTACGTAGAAGACCATACTCATTCACGCACGCATGCCATTATATGACATCCAGCAAAAACAATCCAGGATCTTCCAAATGCTGGAGAATTTCATTCGTAAAGCGAACGGCTTGCGCCCCATCCACGATGCGATGGTCAAATGTAAGGGAAACAGACATCATATGACGAATCACTATTTTTCCGTCTTTCACGACGGGCTTTTCCTGAATCTTTCCCACACCTAAAATGGCCACTTCGGGCCAATTAATCACGGGAGTTGCATACACTCCGCCGAGCGAGCCAATATTTGTAATCGTGAATGTGCTTCCCTTCAAATCGTCTGGACTTGTTTTTCGCGCGCGGGTTTTTTCGGCAAGCTCTTGCATTTCTTTTGAAAGTTGAATAATGGATTTTTGGTCCACGTTTCGCACTACTGGAACAATGAGACCATCTTCCGTGTCTACTGCAATTCCCACGTGAAAATATTTTTTCAACACGACTTCTTGCGCGGCATCATCAATGCTTGCATTCAAGTATGGATGATTTTGCAGCGCGGCGACGCAGGCTTTAGCAATAAATGGCAAGAACGTGAGTTTGATTCCCTTCTTTTCAAGTTTTGCTTTTTCTTTTTCGCGCAGACGAACGAGCGCGGTGACATCCACTTCATCCATGTGCGTGACTTGAACCGCGGTGAACATGCTTTTCACCATTCGGTCGGAAATAATTTTTCGCAAACCTTTCAAGGGGACGCGTTCTTCGCTTCCCTCGCTTTTCCACGCCGGCCGTTGAGCGTCCGTATGCGCGAGCGGGGAAACAATATGAATTCCTTGGGTGGTTTCCATACTATTTTCAGATGAAACGAGGGGGTGTTCACTCGCGCTCGTGCTTTCCCAGGGTTCGCGGTACTCTCCGCGAGAGGTTGATGGGGAAGGGGTGCTATTTGCTGGAGAAGAAGGAGAAGGCGATTTTCCACGAGTCATTTTTCCCACCGCGCCCGCGTTTTTCACATCCTCATCCGTGATTCTTCCCGCGGGACCGGTGCCTTTCACGCTCGACAAATCAACATTGAGCGTGCGCGCTAATTGTCGTGTAGATGGCGCGGCTAAAATTCCTGCAGAGGGAGAAGTGGTTGATTTAGGGGCAGCAGGGGCGAGTGATTTTATGGCGGAAGCAGACGCAGCGGGAGAAGAAGTTGGTATGGTTGTGCCGGCCGTTTCTCCCACATCTCCAATCGTTGCGAGCACATTCCCCACTTTGATGACTTCGCCGGGCTTGCCGTAGAGTTTGAGAATGACTCCCGTTTTTGGAGAGGGAATTTCCACCACTGCTTTGTCGGTTTCAATCTCCGCAATGGGCTGGTCGGCCTTGATGGGGCTTCCTTCGGAGACGAGCCATTTCACTAATGTTCCTTCCGTGGTTCCTTCTCCCACATCCGGGAACTTAAAATCGAGGGGCATGCGCGAGAAAACAAAGCCGGCAATAAAAAGGTTGGCGATTATGCCACTAGAACTGCATGACTTTTCGAATACTTTCCTTAATGCGCTCGCCATTTGGCAAATAATAATTTTCCAATTTGAACAAGGGCATAATCGTATCAAAGCCCGTGACGCGCTCCACGGGGGCTTTCAAATGCAAAAAGTTTTTCTCCAAAATACGCGCCATGATTTCACTCGCGAGACCGAGCGTGAGGGGAGCCTCTTGCACCACCACACATCTTCCTGTTTTTTGCACACTCGCATGCACGGTGGGCCAATCAATGGGAGAAAGGGAACGCAAATCAATCATTTCAATGGAAATTTTTTCTTCCTCTTGAATTTCTTTCACCGCATCCACACTCTGTCGGAACATCGCGCCCCACGAAATTAATGTGAGGTCGGTTCCCGCTTGGTGAACTTTTGCTTGTCCTAGAGGAATTGCATATTGTTCATCCGGCACTTCTTCCCTAAACGCACGGTACACACGCAAGGGTTCGAGGAAAATGACGGGGTCGGGATCGCGCATGGCGCTCGTTAAGAGTCCTTTGGCATCGGTGGGATTACTCGGAATAACTACCTTGAGTCCGGGCGTGTGAATGTAATACGCCTCCGTGCTTTCCGAATGATGTTCGGGCGCTTTGATTCCTCCACCATACGGCGTGCGCACGGTCATGGGACAACTAAATCGGCCGCGGGAACGATTACGAATGCGTGACGCGTGAGAAATAAGCTGGTCAATCCCTGGATACATGAAGCCGGAGAATTGTATCTCGGGCACGGGATGCAACCCATACGCAGCCATTCCAATAGCGGTGCCAATAATAGCACTCTCCGCGAGAGGAGTGTCAATCACGCGATCCTTTCCAAATTTTGTTTGCAATCCTTCCGTGACGCGGAACACGCCGCCATCCACTCCCACATCTTCTCCGAGTAAAACGAGATTTTTATTGCTCTCCAACTCGAGCGCGAGCGCATTGTTGAGCGATTGAACCATATTTGCTTTCATGGAAATCCCGGTCCTTCTTTGGGTTTTTCGGAAGACGAAGCATGTGCGTCCAAGAATGCGCGGAAACTTTTCTTTTGTTCTTCGAGTTCGGGAGTGAGTTTGGCGTACAAATAATCAAACATATCCTCCGGTTTGGGCGCGGGCATGGTTTCATACTCCTGCACGGCCTTCTCAACCAGAGCAATGGCTTCCGCGTTAATTTTTTCATCCAATAATGGAGTGAGCACGCCGGTTTTCATCAAAAAAGTTTTGAAACGCATAATAGGATCGCGCTTGCGCCACATGTCTAATTCTTCTTTGACACGATAACGAGTCGAATCATCTGCCGTGGTGTGATCGCCCATTCGATAGGTGAAAAATTCCAACAACGTAGGACCTTTACCCGCGCGGGCTTTTTCCAACGCTTGTTTAGTGGCCACATACACGGCAAGCACATCATTTCCATCCACTTGAATTCCTTCAAAACCAAACCCAATGGCTTTCTGCGCAATCGTTTCCGCGTGCGTTTGCAAACTACGGGGTTCGGAAATAGCAAACTGATTATTTTGACAAATCAACACCACAGGAGCGTTGAAAACACCCGCAAAATTCATGGCTTCGAGGGTGTCTCCTTCACTCGTGGCACCATCACCGAAATAACCTATTGCCACGGCATCTTTTTTCGAATAGCGCATCGCAATGGCGCAACCCACTGCGTGCAAGGGTTGGCTTCCTACTGGAATGGAAACGGGAAAACAATTGATATCATCCGCGCAGCGGGAACCTCTTTCATCGCCGCCCCAGTATTGCAACACTCTCACCATGGGCACGCCGCGCGTGAAAAAAACACCGTGCTCGCGAAACGCGGGAAAGGTCCAATCTTGTTTTTGCATGGCAAACGCGCTTCCCACTGTGCATGCTTCTTGACCCAAGCAACTGCCATATGTTCCAATGCGCCCTTGACGTTGGAGCTTCAGCGCTTTGTCATCAAACATCCGTAAACGGACGAGATGAGAGTATAATTCAATCAATTGGGGGCTGCTCAACTTGGGATTCAATTTTTCATCCACATTTCCTTGCTCATCGAGGATGGACAACTTGTACGTGGAAAAATCGCCGAGTTTTTGGAGGGGCATAACCTTTCTGAAAGAAAATTCGCCTATTTAAAGAACGCCTTTCCCCTGCGCTCAACGAGAGGGGCACCCGCCTTTATTAATTCGAAAAAAGTACTCCCCAAATAGAAGTGGGTGTGATGGTTATGCGTTCTCGAATGGATGGAGTTGAACTAAATTTAGCGTGCGCGGGACACGATGCGCGCATTCGTTTGAATGGAGAAGATCCCCGTTATTTGACACCCAAAAGCAAACCACAATATGCACCCCACCGAACATTTCAACCCACTCATATAACGCTCAACCTCACCGTAGATGTGAAAAAGAAAACCGCCCACGGAAATGCCGAAACCGCTTATGAATTATTTGAGCCGCGTGACACCATTGTGTTAGATGCGGTTGGAATGAAAATCTCTGCCGTTCACGTGAATGGAAAGAAGGCCACGCACATGTATGATGGGGAACGCATCACCATCCCCATTCGTGAAAAAAAAGGAAAAGTGACGGTAGAATATTCCATTTCCAATCCCACCCTGGGAATATTCTTCATTCACCCCACTAAAGATAAGCCGGACAAACCCTTCCAAGCGTGGACACACTCCGAGCCCGCGGAAGCACGCTATTGGTATCCGTGTCAGGACACGCCGGAAAGTAAGAGTCCCATTACGATGCACATTACCGTGGAAGAACCATTTGTGGTTATTGCCAACGGAGACAAAATTTCCGAAACAAGCATAAAAGGCAAAAAAGGGTGGAAAACATTCTCGTGGGCGCTCAGCGAGAAAAATTCCACGTACTTAAACTCATTTGCCATTGGCGACTTTGCATGCGTGAAAGACAAATGGAAACACGTGAGCGTGGAATATTATTGTGAAAAAGGGCGCGAGAACGAAATCAAACGCTCCTTTGGAAAAACTCCCAAAATGATGGAGTATTTGTCCAATTATTTACGTTTTCCCTATCCGTTCAAAAAATACGCCCAAGTAGCGGCAGCCGATTTTATTTTTGGAGGAATGGAACACACCACGTGCACCACTCAAACAGATTGGGCGCTTCAAGATGAAATCGCCCACGCGGAAACGCCCTCACGGCCAACCGTCTTAGCCATTCATGAATTAACCCACCAGTGGTTTGGTGATATTGTCACGAACCAAGATTGGCCCCACTTGTACTTACATGAGGGATTTGCCACGTATTTTGAATACGCGTGGTTTGAACACGAAAATGGAAAAGACGAATACGATTATTTCCGCTACCTTGATTTGCTCGAATACTTAGAAGTGGACAAAAATCAATATCGTAGACCTATTGTGACCAACTGGTATGTTGAACCAAATGATTTGGTGGATTCGGGTCACGTGTATAGTAAAGCAGGATTGGTTATTGCCATGATGCGCGATGTAGTGGGAGATGAGGGTTTTCGCAATGCGCTCTCCACCTACATTAACACGCACGCATTTGGAAATGCGCAAACAGGTGATTTGGTAAGCGCCTTCCGCAAAACCACTGGAAAAAATCTCACCAAACTGGTTGACCAATGGATTTACAACGCAGGCTTTCCCGAGTTAAAAATAAGTGTGCACTACGATTCCAAAAAGAAAGTCGAAAACGTGCGCGTGGTGCAAACCACTAAAATGGATGATAAAAATTTGTGGGAATTTCCCGTGACGATTGCAATTACAAATAGTAGCGGAAAAGAAACCCTGCATCGCGTAGAAATATCCAAACGCGAACACCGATTCTCATTCCCATGCGCCGCTGAACCATTGAACGTGGTGTTTGATCACCAAAATGTCATCATTAAAACATTGGCCATGCAAAAGCCCCGCGTGATGTGGGCACACCAACTCAAACACGATAGCAAGGCAATACAACGCGTGTACGCGGCACAAGAATTAGCCAAAATGCCTAGTTTAGAAGAAGTATTTGCTATCCTGCACCAAATAGAACACGATTCATTCTGGGGCGCTCGCGCAGAATGCACCCTAACGCTGCGCACGGTGCCATTCCCGGAAGTAGCGGAGAAACTCATGCAACTCTTCGAGAAAGAAAAAGACCACCGCGTCCAACGCGCGATGCTAGAAACACTCTCGTATTTTCGCTTCGATGACGTGTTTGAGTTCTTGAAAAAACAAACCCAGCGAACCGACTCATACGTGGTTCCCGGCGAGGCGTATCGCGGGATGGGACGATGGAAAGACAATCAAGATATTACATTCATGCTTGAGGGAATCAACCGAAAATCCTGGATGGACCTCATTCCAAGTGGAGTAGTAGCGGGACTTGCAGCAATGCAATCCGAAAAAGCCCTGCATGCGCTCATTTCACTCACTCACGCGAAACAACCCGATAAAGTTCGCATGGCTGCCTCGCGCGCACTCGCAGTAGTTGGAGGAAAACGAGAGGAAGCCATTCACGCACTCACGGAATTGACGAAAGATGCGTATTCGCTCGTGCAATTATACGCCGTGACTTCGCTTGGAACCGCGGGAGATGAACGTACTCTTCCCATTTTAGAAAAACTTCAAGAAGGACACCGCGATGCACGTGTGAAGCGTGCCGCATTAGACAGTGCACGACTCATTAATGGTGGACTGGATTTGCCACCATACAAGGAAGAAGAGAAAGCAGCTAAAAAAAAGAATTAATTTTTTGACTGCAATCTTTTGTCCACAAATAATTCCCCCGCTTTGTAACTGCTGCGCACTAACGCACCGCTGGCCACAAAATCAAAACCCATCTGTTGAGCGTGCGTTTTGAAAAAATCAAATTTCTCTTGCGACGCAAAATTCTGCACGGGCAAATGCCAATTGGAAGGTTGCAAATACTGTCCTAATGTGAGCATATTCACTCCCGCGGCGCGCAAATCTTTCATTGTTTGCAACACTTCTTCATCCGATTCGCCGTGACCCAGTTGAATAGAGGATTTAGTGTAATTCATTCCGCGCGCGCGGGCATATTCGAGCACGCGCAGCGTTTGATGGTAATTTGCTCTTCTATCGCGAACTTTGTCCTGCAATGATTTTACGGTTTCAATGTTGTGTGCGAAAACATCGGGTTGCGCAGCAATAATCACATCTAATAATTTTTCATTTCCCTGAAAGTCACCCACTAACGCTTCCACTTTAAAATTTTCTTTTTTTAGAGCGGAAATACAATTGGCAACATGCTGCGCGCCCTGGTCTGTGAGGTCATCACGGTTGACCATGGTAATAACAACGTAATTCAGTTTCATTTGCTTCGCGGCGTGCACTAATTTCTCGGGCTCATTTTCATCTACAATATCTCCTTTTGCCATCGCGTCAATTTGGCAAAATTTACACCCGCGCGTGCAGGTTTTACCTAACACCATAAACGTGGCCGTGCCGCCACTCCAACATTCGCTTTGGTTGGGACAATGTGCCTCTTGGCAAACGGTGTGCAGGTCGAGATTATTCGTGAGAACTTTTAATTGGGAGAATTGCTCCGTGGAAGGAGGGCGGATGCGGGGCTTGAATATTTGACTCGAAGACATGACCCACTTAAACCTGTTAACTATAAATAGACTCACACTACCTTTGTGCAGGGATATGAAATGGGATATGAAATTGTTGAAACTTCGACAGCAACATATTATGTGATTAGCGATGACCATTCTAAACGTACTCGAGAAGGAAAATTTGACAATTTACCTTCTGTCAAATTTGATAGCTTAATTGTTGAAGATATTTCTGGTCAACCCGAACATCGCGAATCATTGTCCGATGTGATGCAGAAAAAATTAGAGCTGTATCAGAGCAACACCCACCGTATTGACATCGGAGATATTCCAACCAATGTGGCACCAGTATTAGGCAGAATTTTTACCATTGTGGGAACGGGCGCCCTTGTATTGACGGCAGCACACCCAGCGGCTACATGGGCCATTCTTCCGCTTTCCATTGGAATGGTGGCGAGCGGAAAATTATTGGCCAAAAAAGGCGAACATAGTTCTTCACTAAATAAATTAAGCCAAATGATTACCTTTCCCGCAAAAATATTTCTCGGAAAAAAAGCAACAACACATCGAAATGCGGTCATCGCAGAGAAAGCCGAACAATTTATTGCGCCTGCTATACACGCGGAATTGAATAGAAAACCGGTCATTGGAATAGTGTATGGTGCATATCATGCTGGCGATATTGCGCGGCTCCTGCGGGAACCCCGTCAGCGCCGAAGAATACTTGAACGAATTCCAACCAAATACCGCCAGCCTCAAATGGAAAGCCTCGGCACATTCCGATATACTCGCGATGGATGGAAAATAACACAAACCAAACAAGCCATCAGATTTCCCACTCCACGAACGATAATTATGCGAATGAAAGCGCGTGCACGACTAGCACGTATGAAAGGGAAAAAATGGGTAAGAAGAACTCATTAACCCCATTTACTCAGCGCGGTTTGCTTCTCATCTTCGGGTTTCTTTTCAATTTTATTTAATGCATTCGACACGCGCACGTGGTCGAAGCCGTGCTTGTCGCAATAAAATGCAATAACTTTCTCGCGATCCATTTTAGTGGATTTAATTTCAACATCTTTGAACACAGCAGGATGCAAAAACATTTCTTCAATTTCCTCTGGATTATAATCAACGGTTTTTTTCAAACCAGCGAGCACTTCTTCAAAACTTTTCTTTCCTTCCACCGCTTTCAGCGCTTTTTTGGGACCAATCATGGGAATTTTTTCATTAAAATCCGTTCCAACCAGCATTCCAATCCAAATCATTTGTTTCTGCGTGAGTTTGAGTTGGTGCAACACTTTTTCGGTTTCAAACATTTCTGGTTCCACGTTTACATACGCATTTCGATACGGGAGTTTTCGTTTTCCGGTTACACCCATGTTGCGGATGACAACGGGGGCGCCGCAGAGGAGGGCGTCATAATCCTGCGTGGCCACCGCGTATGCTTTATGTTCTTTCACTAACTGGCCGGCTTGCGCTTCTCCTTCTTGTTTGGCTTGCACGATTGGCAGGCCCATGCTTTGCAAGGCGAGATGCGCTTCCTCAATCATTTCCTTGTTCAAACTCACCGCACGCGCACCCATCGAACGGGCTTTTTCCAAGTCTCCTTCATCAATGGCTTTTTCCATTTCTTCTTTCGCCGCGGTGCGAATGGCTTTGCGTTTGTCAAGAGTGGCGCGCTTCAACGCCGAGGGAGGACCATCAAACACAAACACGGGTTTGATTCCGGCTTCGATTAAATTAGAAGTTCTGTATAACAGACCGGCGATGTGTGAAGTAACATCTCCTTCCGCATTCATCAGCGGTTTTCCTTCCGGACCGCGGATGGACGTGAGAAATTGATACAAAATGTTGTGCGCATCAATCGCAATGGTTTTTCCCGCGAGTTTGGACAAGTCTATTTTCTCGGTTTCAATCAAATCGCCAATTGGAGTTCCCATGAACGTGCACCTTTTCAAACAAGGAAATAACCCCCATAAAAGGGGTGCGGTGGTGTGAGTGAAACGAAAAAGGGAAAGTTAACGAACCTAAACTTCCGCAAAATGCTTTTATACAACCTCAGACCCAATCGCTAGAACGCGGTTTCGCGCCGAACATAGACCATTGGTGAGCCTATCCCGAAAAATCATTGTTCGGAGGATGAGACGGGGTGAAGACGAAGGTTTTCATTCCCGCATCCCACATTATCTGTTTTTGAAAAACACATTTGACTGTGCTTTAGTCAAAAATATTCTATAAAAATTAATTGAACATCTTGCGCGCATTCTCTGCTTCGGGATCAACCGGCGTGCGAGAGGCAACGACTTTCACGACGGCGCGCTCAAAGTGTTTGTGTTGAATTTTGTTGGCGTTGTCGCGGAGGGCGTGCATTCCAGCCTCTAAACAAATCGACTTGAGGTCGGCGCCCGTCATTCCTTCTGTTTTTTCTAAAATTTTATCAATGCTCACATCTTTGTGCAAATTCATTCCTTTGGTGTGAATGTCAATAATTTTTTTGCGAGCTTCTTTTCCAGGCAAGGGGACTAGAACAATTCGGTCGAATCTTCCGGGGCGCAAGAGAGCAGGGTCCATCACGTCCATTCGGTTAGTGGCTGCGACAATTTTGATATTTTTACGATTCTTGAAACCATCAATTTCCGCCAGGAGTTGAATGAGCGTGCGCTGCACTTCGCGGTCTCCACCACTCGTATCATCCGTACGCATCGTGCCAATGGCATCAATTTCATCAATGAAAATAATGGCATGCTCTTTTTCTTTCGCCATGGCAAACACATCTCGCACGAGCTTGGCACCCTCACCAATGTACTTGTGCACTAATTCGCTTCCAACAAGACCAATGAATGCGGCCTTGCTTTCATTTGCCACAGCTTTCGCGAGAAGGGTTTTTCCCGTGCCGGGAGGACCCTGCAATAACACTCCTGAAGGGGATTGAATTCCTAATTTTTCAAACCGCTCGGGGTGGGTAAGGGGTAAAATGACGGCTTCGCGCAATTGTTGAATCTCCTCTTCTAATCCCCCGACTTGTTCAAATGTTTCGGTGGGGCGCTCAACCAATTCCATGGCTTTTGCTCGCGCGTCTTTGAAATCAGGAAGTACATCAATCACGGCAAGATTTTTTTGGGACATGGCGACACGCTTTCCCACTTCTTTTTCAGTCAGAATAGTGCTCGCTTCCGTAGTCACCAAAAATTCTATTCCATTGGAATTGCGAACAATGCACTTTCCATCTGCCAAAATATCCTGGACCGTTCCCACCATGAGAGGGGGTGTCTTGAATCGCTCTAATTCGGCTTTCAAACGCTTGATTTCCCCATCCAATTGGAGGGTTTTTTCATCCATGGTGGCGTTTTGCGCTTGCAAGAGGCGAACCTGTTCCTCGAGCGTGTACACGTAATCGTAAAAATTAGTCACGTTTCTCCGACCGCTCGCAGGAGTCGGTGCGGATGCGCTGGCGGTTGCCGTGTCCTTCTCGGACGAGTAGGTCGCGTCTAAATCTGCCATAATGAGCCTATTCTACTTAGGCGGAGAGGAGTTTATATACGTTAACCCAATTTCGAGAATTGAACGAGACGCGGAAAATAACTCACTAATCCATCGCCCTAAAAAACCCCCGCCGCATGGTTTGATAGAAAAGAAAAAAAGT
>CAYZPC010000018.1:0-8881 GCA_964480705.1 uncultured archaeon
AATCCATTTCATCTTCAGAGACGATGAGTCCGCACTGCTGGCAGACGATTTCTCCCTTCTCGGAATCCTTTTTCAGTTTCGTACTTCCGCATTCCGGACACACGTTACCTGCCATGGCTCAACCACCTTCTCCAAAATGTACTGATAGAAACAGGACTAGCGAGGTTTCGAAGCATGGCTAGGACTGCTCGAACAGGACAGTATACAATAAATGCTCATAAAGTAGTATATATACTTGCTGGTACAGTATATAAATAAAATGAAATTCCGCTTAAAATGGACCACGTTTGAGTGAGTTTAGTTGATTTACCAGTATTCGTGCCCAGCTTCCGCTATGGGAGAAAAATAAGGTGCCACTACTCGAAATTATTCGCTTTTCTTGGCGCTTGTTTTAGTGGCTTTTCCCGTTCGAGCGGTGCGTGTCGTGGTTTTTTTGGTGTCCACAGGCGCATCGGCCAATACTGCGGTGACGGTTCCGTCTTGTCCGGGTCGGCTTGTTACGCGGGCAAAGGCTTTGCTTCCATTTGCTTCAACTTCAATGAGTGTTCCTTTCGTAATAATGTTTCGTCGCACATACAGTCGGTTGGCGGGGTTTTCGTGCACCCACACAATGCTCATGGAGCGTGTTTTTCCGCTCTTTTGATCCGTTACGGAGGCTTTTTGGGCTTTGGTAAGTTTGACTTTGACGGTGTTTCCCATTCCGCGCATGGCTTTGTTTTCGTTTCCCTCTGTTGAGAGCGTAGTTGCGGTGAATTCTCCTCCTTTTTGGGAGAGTCGCTTACTCACGCCATCGCGTGTGCGTAAAATTCCGCCCGTTTCTTTCCGGTTGCTTTTTTCGTGCCATTGGGTCATTGTTTCACCATCGTGTGTGCTGTGTTATCTTTCATTGAAGAAAGGTCATTTATTCTCGTGCGCCCTCTTGGTGCATATGAAGCCCTTTTTGGTGGATTTTTCTCGTATCGAGTCAAAACCCTGGGTTCTTGCAGCCGTTTGGGGCCAGCGAACTAAGAATGGGTCTGCGGACACGCTTAAAAAGCAATGGGCATCTTTGTCCGCCAAAGCCCCCTCCCACACCCCTTCTTCCGAGAGTTTCGTTCAAGTTCTCCCCTCGCGCGTGGCGGTTTCCCCCTCTCACATGGAATGGGTGGGTTTGGGCGTGCTTCGCGCACTCGAATCCAATTCCCTTCATTTTCGCCAACCCTCCCTCGAATTCGTCGCGCGGGCTGCGGGCACCTTTCAATGGAAGGATGCACTCCCCCGCATCACTCTTTCTTCCAAAGATGAGAATGTGGTTCTCATTTGGATGGGCCCCCGTGATGAGTGGAGCCCTACTCTTTTTTCGCGCCTTCAAAAAGAGTGGGGGTTTGTTCCGGCAAAAAAAATCCCGCAGGTGGATGAGCGTGTGGAGTTGAATGCCATTGAATCAAGCGCCCTTTCAGGTTTGGAATAATATTTTTTTTGCGCGCATGAAATTCAAAATGGTTGATTGGAATGGTTGATGGCGCATGAATCAAACAAAAATACTTGATAATTTTTTTCTTCCACGCACGTGGATTATTCTTCTCCTCATTGTTTTCCTCGCGGTAGCGGTGCGCAGTGTTCCCCTGCGTTTTGATGGAATGTTTGATCCCGATTCTCATTTTCATGCACGCCTGAGTAATGAGATTGCGCGCACGCATGATATCATCGAGTGGGACACCTTATCCTTGCAGGGGCGCGTGTATTCATACCCTCCTCTCTTGCACATGATGGTGGGTTTGCTCGCCGCGCTATCCAACACGGACGCATTGCTCGTGTTGAAAGTTTTTGGTTTGTTTGCGGGCGCACTCTCCGTTATTTCTGTTTTTCTCCTCGCGCGGCACGTGTCCAAATCTACTTCCATTGCATTGTGGTCATCTCTCTTCGCGGGATTGTCTAGCATTCTCATTTTTCGCACCGCGGCACACACGCGTCCGGATGGGTTGGCGGTTGCACTCATTCCATTCATTCTTTTCTTGTGGTTGTCCCGCCGCGAAAAGTGGGCGAGCGTGCTGAGCATTGCATTCGTATTATTGCACCCCCTCTCGGCCGTGTTTTTGGGTATTCTTTTGGGCGCGTGGTTCGTGTTGGGTGTTTTTCGACGCATAACATATCCCATTCTCCTTCCTTTTGCCATGCTCGGAATGGTCGCGGTTTTTTTTCTATGGGTTGCGAGCATTGGTTTGCCTCTCGCGGATTACCATTCCAATCTCCTCTCCGAAGCAAGTGAATTAGTTCCATTCACTCTTCTCTCGTTCATCATTTACTTTCCCTTATCCTGGATGTTTGCATTAGTAGGAGGACTCAAGACAAAACCTCCCGTGCTTTTGCTCGTCTGGCTGGGCGTGAGTATTGTGCTGGCCACGTTTGGCATGCGCTTTGCCATGTATTTTGTCCCCTTTTTTGCCATTCTTGCAGGGTTTGGTGTCTCGTGGGTTTTTTCTAAACTTCTTCCCGACCCGCGCACGTTTCCCGTGTTTGCAATCCTTTTTCTCATTCTCGCAAGTGTTTCCATATTTGTGGTGGTGGATTCCATTCGCCCGTATGTGAACGCAGGCGAACATTCTGCATTGAATTTTTTGCGTGAAAATGGAAACGCGGGCGATGCCGTGCTTGCGTCCTGGGACCAGGGTCACGTACTCACGTATTACACCAACCTTCCCGTAGTGATTGATGGCTATTTTGAGTTCGCTCATGATTTGGATGCGCGAAATGCTGCGTGGAAGAATGTTTTTTCGAGTTCCAATTGCAAAACCATTCTTACCGCGATTGACCAATTCTCTGCGCGCTTTGTGTATTTGTCGCGCGACGAATTATTTTCTCCCACGGCGCGCACGGGCATTCTCGAGTTGCAAAACTGCCCCGGTCTTGCACTCGTTTTTTCTTCGGATGATGCACGCGTGTACGAGCGCGTGCGCGAATCACAACCAAATCTTGAAATAGTGGGCAATGCCTAATTTTTAGTTTTTTGATATTTTTTTTGTTTTTTTGAATAAGTGTGCGTGCGAATTAATCAAATGGTAATTCCGCATCTTCCTGCTTTGCATGCTCTTCCGCAGCCGCTTCTTCGGGAACAGTTTCATCAAAATGTTCTAATTCTTTTAACAATTCTTTTTCTTTTTCATGTTTCGCTGTCGCGCGCGGTTTTTCTTTCTCATAGGGTTGCGTGAGCACATCCAATATTGCTTGCGCTTTTTTGGGCCCAATGTTTTCCACTTCTTTCAATTCTTCTTTCGTTGCATTCACGAGTTTTTGTACGCTTCCAAAGTGCTCAAGCAGGGATTTCGCAGCGGTGGGGCCAATTTGAGGCAACCCCTCCACGATGAATTGCTGCTGTTCCCCGCGCGTAAACCCTTTTCTCCCCACTCGCAAGCGAATTTCTTTATCATTTCCTAATTGTTCCCGCTTCGCCATGAGGTGAATGTATTTGGCGGTTTCCTGTGCATTTTTGGTGTAGAAAATGGGAATGCGATACGTGAGTGCGATAGTGGAGAGCATTCCAATAATGGCATTTTCATGAATATTTCGCAGCGTGAACAAGTCTTCTGGTTTTCCTTCCAAAATAAGCAGCGGCCGCGCGTACGCTTGGCTCATATTCAATAATTGTCCAAGTAATCGTCCATCAGTCACGCTGCTCAAAAAATCTTCCACGGTTTTTCGTTCCACCACCACATCGGGGCCAATCACAAAGTCTCCTACTTCGAGTGTTTTCGTGTGCACTCTCACATCCGGATAGAATGATAGTTCGCGCAGCACCGAAGATGCTTGCTCTCTCGCGTCCGCGAAAATAAACACGTGCTCCGAGTCCGGCGTGTGATGAAAGAGCGTGGATTGTCCACCCTTCCATTCGCTCGCGGATGGCGCGGGTTCTTCTCCGTCCGGCAGGAGGGGATTTGAAATGTTTTCTAATTGAGAAATAATTCCATTCGCGCGAGCAGGGTTGGTGGTTGTGCGCGCGTGCTGGTGCAGGGGTTTGTGTTCCATCGGTTGAGCGTTGGATTGCATCGATAACCGTTGGAGTGTTTCATGCATCGTTCGTTCTTTTCGCTTTGCCGCCCAATACATTCCCTCATCCATTGTTTTTTCGGCCATGAGAATAATGACTCTTCCTTCGGCTTTTCGTCCCGTTCTTCCTCGGCGCTGGATCAACCTAATTTCGCTCGGCACGGGCTCGTAAAATATTACCAAATCCACGCTCGGAATGTCCAATCCTTCTTCCGCCACACTCGAGGCAACGAGAGCGTTATATTTTCCTTCGCGAAATTCCTCTAGTAAGGCAATTTGTTTTTTTTGCGACAATCCTTTGTCTTTCAGTGATTTGTTGGCCTGTCCAATGAATCGCGCGGCTTTAATTCCGGGTGTTTCATTCAATTGGTCTGTCACAAACCCCACGCTATCGCGATAGTGGTTGAACACCAGCACGCGTGATTCGGGATTTTCCTCAAATTGTTTTTGTAAAATACTTTTTAACAAGGCTAATTTGGGGTGTTCCACATTTTCCGCGGTGAGTTTTTCTTCTAATTTGAATGCTTTTTGAATTTCCTCATGGTTTGAGATGAGCCCCGCGGCCTTTGGGCTTCCCACTAAACCACTGGCGTGTTTCAATTTGGCAAAATACTCATGCAGGGAGTGAATGCCCTGGCTTTCCAATAATGTAATCGCGTGCGACACTTTCATCACCGCGGCTGCGCGTGAAACTGCTTGATAGAGTTGGGGTTTCGTCGTACCGTACTTGATCATGTCTTCTCTCAATTGTGCTTGCAATTGCAATAAGTCCGTGCGTCGAATAAAGTTCGCGTGCATGTTTCGCGCGTACCCTATTTTTTTGAAGAAAATGATTTGTTCGCTCAAAAATTTTTGCAAATGTCCTTTCAACACGTAAAATTCTTCCGGTAGTTTGACTTTTTTCCACTCCACTTTAATTTCATTCACATACGGTTTCACATCCTCATCCTGGAGGGTTTTCACCACAATGTGTTGCACATACAAGTTTTTGCAAATGTCCTGAATTTCTTCCTCTCCGCTTCCCGGTGAGGCGGTGAGTGCGAGAATGCGCTTGGTCGTTTTGTGCGTGACAGTTCCCCAAAACATTTTCGCGAGATAAACATAACTGTATTCTTTCACGCTTCGGTGCGCCTCATCAAAAATAATTAATTGCACCTCATTGAGTGTTGACTTTCCCGTGAGTAAATCATTTTCGATTGTTTGCGGTGTCGCAGTGATGATGGCGCTTTCATTCCAAATTTTAGCACGCTTCTCCGGACTCAATGCCCCAGTTAACACGTTAATCGTGTCTGGATGCAGTGTTAAAAATTCGCGCAAGCGTGTTTGATGCTGCACTGCCAATGGTTTGGTGGGTGCGAGAAACAAAATTTTTTGGTGAGGATTTTTCTCCAGCATGCGCGCGCAAAGCATGGCGGCAATCACTGTTTTTCCCAACGCAGTGGGCGCTACCACCAGAGTGTTTCCTTTCTCTTCCACTTGCGCCACGATTACTTCTTGGTATAACCTTCGTTCCACCGTATTGGGTTTGAGCAAAGGATGCGTCACAAAAGAGGACATACTACCATGTCTCCTTCCCGCGTATTTTAAATCCACTAATACCATTTCGCCGAGAAAATCGCTTTTATTTGTCTTTTTCTCTCATTTTAAGGCATTTTTGAACTTTTTTTTGAAAAAAACGCTACCATTGGGTTTTATATTTTCCAATGTATCGTATTCGTCTATCAAAACATAACTCGTGGTTGGGTTTGGTTTGTAAAAAAATTGTTGAGGAAAAAAGGTTGGGATATGTTATGGGTGAACTACCATTAGCCGCTGTGGATCGAATCATTCGCAAAGCCACCGGTGTACGTGTTTCGGAAGAGGCTGCTAAAGCTCTTGCGGAGCAATTGGAAGAGATGGGCATGACCATTTCGCGCGAAGCGAGTGTGTTTGCCAAGCACGCGAACCGAAAAACAATCACGGGCGCGGATATTAAGCTGGCGATTAAGAAATAGTTTTTTTTTAATTATTTTTTTGGAATGCAAGCGGCGCATTGTTACGCCGTGTTGCTTATTCCAACAATTTCTACTTCAAACGTCAAGCGCTTGCCTGCGAGTGCGTGGTTAAAGTCCAATTTGACTTTTCCGGTGACAGGGTCGTATGAAACCAGTTTGGCTTGTCCCGCGGACGAGTTAACCGTAATTCCAACGGTTAATGGAATATTGGCATCCGTGAGTTGTTTTCCATCCACTTCCACAATGCGCGCAGGGTCAACGACACCATATGCTTGTTCGGCTTCAATCACAATTGTTTTTTTCTCGCCAACTTTCATTCCTAATAACCCATTGTCAAATCCTTCAATGAGTCCCCCAACTCCCACGCGGAATGTGGCGGGGCTTCCTTCATCGGTTTGGTCGAAAATGGTTCCATCGTCGAGTGTTCCCTTGTAGTATAATTTCACGTAGTTTCCTTTCTGAATCGTGTCTGTCACAATGGTTCCCTCCAATAAATTACTTTGATTCGCCCCTTCCTTTGAGGGTAGTTCCGTGCACCCCGCGAAGGCAAGGGTGAGCAACAGAATCACGAGCATCATTTTCTGCATACACTCAACAACTCCCTGCGTGTTTTTTAATCCCTAGCATGTTGAGAGTTTTTTTCCCCGAGGAGTGCCTTCACCACATTGAATGTTTGCTCCGCGGACATGTTTTCATTATCAATCACCACATCAAACGGGGTGAAATCCTCTCCCATTTGAATACCATACAAGTTTTTCCAAATGCGCTTGTCTGCTTTCATGCGTGCGCGAATATCTTTTTTGGCTTCGTGTGCGGAAATATCATCCCGTTTTCCCACGCGCTGCGAGCGGGCTTTTTCGGATGCAGTTAGCCATATTCGGATAGCTTTTCCCTTGTACAACCACGGCATGAGCCGCGCATCCGTGACCGAGCAGGGATTTTTTTTCAATTCGCGTAAAAGCGTTTGGTCCACCGTTCGGTCAATCACCAAATTTTCGGCGCGAATGGTTAATCCTCTTTTTCCCGCATCCGTTTCCCAAAAACCGTGCGAAACATCTTTGGTTTTTTTAGAAACGTGTTCATTTTTCATTCGCTTCAAAACAAGTTTTCGATGAATTTCCGACGCCGAAATATAGTTCAGTCTAAAATGCTTCGCGAGATGTTTAGCAAGTGTGCTTTTTCCGCTTCCAATAAATCCCGAAATAAGAATGGGGCAGGGTTTGCTTTCGCGTGCGCGTGTTTTCACGGAATCACCAAAACAATGAGCGTGCACACCCCGGCAATGATGGCTGCATGAATCAAAATTTCCCGCGCCACGGAGTCAATATCATTTTCATTCATTTTTTTCATTTGCATCACATGCCATTTTTGTTTTTCTCTTTTCGCTAATTCATGTTTTTTGTTTTTTTCCACGCATGATAAACGCATACTTTTCGCGCGGCTTGGAGTAAACTAACAAATCCCGCCATGAATAGGGGAAAAACCACGAGACGTGAAACAGTTGGTGCGTCCGTGGCAATGAGAAAACCGCTGGTGAATCCCGCAATAATAATGAGCAGCATTCCCGTTCGTTTTCGCATGGAAATGCTTTTGGGTCCAATGTTGCACGCGATTTCACTCATACTAGCGAAAAATCGTCTGCCAATAAAAAGGCGCGCGTCGCATAGTATGAATGGAAAATCCTCGCCCTGAAAATTCTCCCTTCTGGGAGGCTAAAATTGCCGCTCACCCCACTACTCCTTTTGCGCGTCGCGTGTGGAAAGCGATGCTCAAAATTCCCCGCGGAAAAGTAGCCACCTATCAGGCTATTGCCAAAATGTCCAGCAATTCAAAGGCATCTCGCGCGGTGGGGAATGCGTGCAACCAAAACCCTTTTGCGCCGGATGTGCCGTGTCACCGCGTCGTGAGTTCGAGCGGGGAAATTGGGGGTTATGCCCACGGAACCAAAAAGAAAATAGAATTGTTGAAAAGCGAAGGAATTGTTGTGCGGAAAAATAAAATTGTTGATTTTGAAAAAGTTGTTTTCAAATCAAAATAATTTATGCTTTTTTTCAAACCAATTATTTCACGCGCTCAAACACGGCGAGCAGGTTTTTTTTCAGTTGTGCATTGGTGGGGATGAGTTTGTCCGCGAGTTTGTATTTCGCTGAAACAGCTTGAATCGTGCTGGGCTGATTGGGAACGAGTAAAATAGTTTTCACATGTTTCGCCATGTCAATATCCCCATACGAATCTGTAATCAGCACAGTCTGATTCATGGAGAATGGCCAGTTTTTCTTTTTCATGAATTCTTTTAGCGCCCCTAATTTGCTTCGCACCTTTGTTCCGCGCGTGTGTCCATTTTTCAATCCCATAATTTCCTTAATTCCAGTCAGTTTTCCCTGCGCATCAAATGTGAGCTGGCTTCCAATCACTCCATCAAATGTAAATCGGTGTGTTTTAGCAATTTTTTCATTCACCATGAGTGCAAATTCCTGCGAAGATAAGGTTGCGAGGATGATTTTCACATTTTGTTCGCGTTTGATTTCGCGCAGCGCGTCAATTAATTCTATTCTCCGCGTCGGCCACATGTTTTCTAACACGCGCTTGAAATCTTTTTTGTGCATGTTTTGATATTGCAACAAGCGGTTTCCGTCCAGGATGGACTCTTCTACCGTGGTTTGTCCCTGCGCGAGCTTGTGTAATATTCCCTCGTACAAAATGTCCCCCATCGTGGTGTGGTCAACTTTGTCCGGATACATGAGTCGTAGGCCCATGTTTCCCGCGTCCGCATCAAAGAGGGTGCCGTCCATGTCCACCACAATCGTGGATATTTTTCTAAACCAAAATCGTGGGGCGTGGGTTTGTCGTTGGAGTTTGAACAT
>CAYZPC010000018.1:8891-11390 GCA_964480705.1 uncultured archaeon
AGTCAAAAATAAAAAGGGTCGCCCGGGAGGATGGTCGTTTGAGTTTGAAAATGAGTGAGTTGCGCAAAAATCCCCCCACAACGCGGGCGCGCTTGACTTTGTTTTTCACAAACGTTTGCAGGGACATACTGATTTTCGTTGAATGCGAGTTATTAAGGGTTGGTTATTTTCGCGGTGCAATAATTTCTCGAATTTCCCATCCTGGGTGTGCGGTTAGATAATCTTCGAGTGTTTCCAGCCGGTCGCTCGTTCCAATGCGCTGCATCACCCAGTGTTTTCCCTCTGCTTTGCCAACATATAGCGCCGTGTGCGTGTACGCGCGTTCGCGCGAGTTGTACGTTGATTTAGGATTGTATAATCCAATCACATTTCCGGGTTGTATTATTGCTTGCACATCACTCACGCGCGCGGTGGCTCCTTTCCAAATGCTTCGATTATTTTTAGCAAACACCCACGCGTCTCCGCGTTCATATTTGATTCCAAACATTTTTTCAGCGGCCAAGCGCGCATACATGGTACAATAGTTTCCCCTCGGGATTTCACTAAAATGGAATGGTTCGCGTGGAATGGTGGGGTTGCGTGATGCTACTGCAACCGGTGGTCGAGCGCGTTCGAGCGGTTGTTCCATTCGCGTCTGTTGAAAAGTGGTTGCTGTTCGTGTGCGGTGGTGTTTTACTCCTGCGAATGTGAGTAACCCTGCAGCAAGTGCGGCGTTTGCCCCCCACAGCAGTTTGGCGCGCATACTCCATCGTCTGCGTGGCGGGTTTGGCATAGTAGTCAAACAAAATTTCACCTTAATAAATAACTTATATCTGCGGCTGGTGGTCGCTTTCTTTCAGCACCATCATGGTTTGCGTTCCGCCCACTCCGTCGAGTTTGCGCAGCTTGAATGTAATCAAATCATTCATCTCATCCAAATCTTTTACGCGCACGCGGGCCATTAAGTCCGCGCTTCCTGTGATAATGTACACATCCTCAACACTTTCTAATTTTTTTAATTCTTCTAAAATGTCCTGCTGGTACACTTTCTTTCCGCTCGGGAGCACATTCATGGCCATGACCAGGATGAATGCTTGAATGGGTCTCCCAATCTTTGCGTAGTCAATTTTCGCTTCATACCGAGAAATAACTTTAAGTTCTTCAAATCGTTTAATGCGATGGTGCACCGTTGACAACGGAACGTGAATTTTTTTGGCAATGGTTTGCAATGAAATTTTGGCATTCCAGCGAATGGCATTCAAGATAGCCCGATCGTTTGAATCTAAGTCCATATTGGAAATTTTCCAACTATTTCCTTATAAAGTTGTGTTTTTTCGCTGAATTTCTCTTTTTTTTGGAGAAAACTATTTAACTTGGGGTAAGAGTATTAGAATCACATGGGATAGGCTCAGGGATGATTACCAGTCCTTGAGAAGGAGGACTTCGACGAAACATGGTTGTGAATGGCTCACGTGGGTCCGCTTCTAGGAGAGCGGGCCACGCTTTTATTACGCTGGTTGGGCGCGCGAGCTAGGACGCGCGCTCCCTTCCTATTTTTTTTAAATTTTTTATTTCAATGTTCATTTTCTTCAACATAATTAGTTTGTACTGGGTGCGCGTTTCTTTTTAATCTCGCGCGTGCTGTTTTTGCTATGGCTTCCTGGCGAGAAAATTTGGGTCCGATTATTTTTCTTACCGCGATTGGGAGCATTACTCTCATTCCCATTCTCTTGCCGGATTTGTCTACTCCTATTGCAAAATCAATTCAGGAAAGTGTAAGCGGTTTTGGCATTTGGGGCCCGCTGGCCATGATCGCGCTGATGATTCTCGCCACTATTTTTTCTCCTATTCCAAACTCATTCATCACTCTCACGATTGGCGCCACCTATGGGGTATTTTGGGGAAGTATTCTCGCTTTGATTGGTGCTTTTCTCGCGTCATCATTAGCGTTTTTTCTCTCGCGCACATTTGGAAAGGGTTTTGTGGAGAAATACATTCCCCACACGCACTTCATTCATTCTTTTTTCAAAGATAATGCGTTCCTGACTATTTTTGTATTGCGCATCATTCCTTCTGTTTCATTTGACATGATTTCCTATGGCGCCGGTTTAACGGTGATGAAGTGGCGCACGTTTGCTGCTGCAACTTTTTTGGGAATTATTCCGGGAACCATTTCCGTTGTATTAGTGGGCGCGGGTCTCACGGAAGATTCCGCTCTTTCATGGTGGGGCGTGGGGTTGTATGCGATTCTCATCATCGCTGGGGTTATTCTCACGCAGCGCATGCACTTGCTCGATGACTCAAACGGAGATGCAGGGAAAGAAAATGGTGCGGGAAAAGAAAATGGAATAAAGAAGAAAGGAAGATTCAAACGCATTGCCACTGGATTTCCAAAGAATGTTTAATTCAGCTTTTTAGAAAAGCGTGCATATTTTAGTTATTTATTTTTTGGGTGTTGGCGCGCGTACGCCCTGGGAAGGATTTGAACCTTCGACCTACCGGTTAACAGCCGGGCGCTCT
>CAYZPC010000019.1:0-8911 GCA_964480705.1 uncultured archaeon
AGGGGCTTGGCAATCAGTTTCTCTCACACATTCGTGAAGTGGATGCGGTGCTGTATGTGCTGCGCTGCTTTGAAGATGATGATGTGACGCATGTGGAGGGTTCGGTAAACCCCTTGCGTGATTTTGAAACGGTGGAAACCGAGCTGATGCTGGCGGATTTGGAAAGCCTGGAAAAGCGCCTCCCCAATTTACAGAAAAAGGCAAAAAATGATAAAGAATCCGCCGAAGCCGTGGCGTTGATTGAGCCGTTGATAAAATTGCTCGCAGAAGGCAAGCCCGCGCGCGCGCAAGGGCCATTGCAGGGAAGCCGCGTCGAAAATATGACGAATAATTTATTTTTCAATTTTGAAATTTCTTAGGTGATTAATTATTTTCATAATCGAATCTGAGGCAACAAATACGGCATGAAAAAGAAAACAATCAACAAGAGCAAGAGTATTCCCACCCCTTCTCCAAAATCATTCCAAAAAACCACCACTACTAAACCAAATGCCGCAACCCACAATAATGATAGGCCGCCAAATGCAATATAGGTTCCCGTGAGGATTCCTAAAAAGAAAACCAACATCACAAAAGCGCCTACTTTGTGGTCAATGACCTTCGTGCTCTTCACGAAACCCCGGAAAAAATCAGCAACAGAACCCATGTATCATCCCTTCAACGTATACCATTTCCCCCTCCAGGGTGTATTTAAACACTCTCCGCAGGGGCGGGTTTAAAACCCGTTTTTCCCTTGTTGAGCGTATGCTCGACATTCATTTTCTTCGCGAACACAAAGAAGCGGTGCGCGAAAACCTCGCTCGAAGACAATACGCACCCTACTTGGAAATGTTCGACCGCGTGATGGAAGATGATGTGGCGTACCGCAAAGCCTTGCAAGATGTGGAAGGATTGCGCGCCAAACGAAACCAACTCACGCAAAAGGTTGCGCAGGTGAAAGATAACCCCATGGAGAAGCAAGCGTTGATTCAAGAGTCGCGCGGCGTGGGAGAACAAATTATTCAAAATGAAAAAATTCAAAATGAGTTAAAAGAAAAAATTCGCACTCAACTGATGAGTTTGCCCAATTTGCTCGCGGAAGATGTGCCGTTTGGAAAAGACGATACGCAAAACGTGCAAGTCAAAACTTGGGGAGAAATTACTGAGAAAAACTTTGAAGTACTCACACACGCAAACGTGGCCAAAAATGTGGATGGGGCTGAATTTGACCGAGCCGTAAAAATTTCCGGAGCAGGATTTTACGCTCTCAAGGGGCCTCTAGTGTTGCTCGACCTCGCGCTGCAACGGTATGCACTCGACATGCTCATGCGCGATGGGTTTGTGCCCTATGCTCCACCTTTCATGATGAATCGTGCCGCGTACGAGGGTGTAACCGATTTGTCGGATTTTGGAAACCAATTATACAAAATGGAAGGAGAAGATTTGCATTTGATTGCCACCTCGGAGCATCCCCTTACTGCACAATTCATGAATGAAACCATCCCCAACACGCAATTGCCTATCCAGCTCGCGGGAATGTCCCCATGCTTTCGAAAAGAAGTGGGAAAACACGGTTTAGATGAGCGAGGATTTTTCCGCGTGCACCAATTCAACAAAATTGAACAAATTGTCGTTTGTTCGCCTGAAGAAAGCGCGGCGTGGCACGCGCGCATTGTTGCAAATACCGAGAAAATATTCCAAGGATTGGGCATTCCCTACCGTGTCGTAAACGTGTGTACGGGCGATTTGGGAATTGTGGCCGCAAAAAAGTTTGATATTGAAGGATGGTCTCCCCGCGAGAAAAAATATTTCGAACTCGCTTCTCTCTCCAATTGCACCACCTACCAAGCCGTGCGCTTAAACATTCGAATCGCTTCCCCGGATGGAAGCAAACGCTACGCCCACACGCTCAACGCCACCGCGGTTGCAACCTCTCGCATGTTGCGCTGTATTTTAGAAAACTACCAAACCGCGGATGGGGGATTTGACGTTCCTGCGGTGCTGCAGCCCTACATGTATGGGTTGACGCATATTTCGCCGGTGCAAGGTCGCTGACCCTCTGCGTTTTATTTCAGAGTTGAGTGTGTGACACATGCATTCTCGTTCCCTTGCGGGATTACTGGTTATTTTACTCACTTTTTTAGTGTTTCAACTCTTTTACCTGTCGGCCCCCCATGTGTTGAGTGATGAAACACTATTCGCCTGGAACACTTCCTTAATCCGTTCTGACTTGGGGTCCGTTTTTGATTCGGAGATGTGGCAAAATCACCCTCCACTCATTCCTGTTGTAGCTTCCCTACTCCCATTTTCTCCACTCATTTCATTACGAGTTATTTCCATCCTCTCTGGGCTCCTCGTTCTAATTCTCACATTTTGGTTGGGAAAAAAATGGGGAAACTCAGTCACTGGTCTTTTTGCCGCCGCATTATTGTCCGTTGTGTTTGCGTTCACGCTTTACTCGCACTATGGCGTGCTTGACCTGCCTTTGCTGGCCGGCCTCATGATGTGCATCTACTGTTTGGTTCGAGGGTTCGAAACCCAGCGCTGGGGGTTATTTGCAATCATTTTATTGGTTAGTTTTTTGATAAAAACACGCGCCGCGCTAATCATCCTTCCCATTATAGTGTGTTTTTTTGTCTTGCATTATTTTTCGCTCGCGCCCAAAAGTTCACGGGAGAATTCGCACAAACTATACTATTACGATGCACTGCTTTTTTTGGGAGCAATGGGCGCACTCCTCGTATTGTATCTTTTTTGGCGCCCTGCCACTGTTTCTCTTTCAAGTTGGTCACTCATTTCAGGCGTATTTATTTCACTCCTCCCCCTTCCGGCGTGGGGTTTAGTGTTGTTGAGTTTCATTCGCCAGCACCCTCCCGCGTGGTTTGAAAATGTGAGTCTGTTTTGGATTGCTTGGGCCGCTTCAATGATTGTGCTCATTTCATTTTACGGTGATGCCCTTCGATTTTTTTTAGTGGGGTTGCCCATTTTATGCATTCGTGCCGCAATGGGATTTGAGTTTTTTAGAGAAAAATTTTTGCACATTTTTTCAAAAAAAGTGATATATTTTTTGGCAATTTTTGCCCTTTTTTTGCCTATGTTCGCAGGCAATATTATTCAACTAAATTCCCATTTTGATGATGCGGGTCATCCGGCCGTTGCTGAGTGGACGCGGGGTGTGGATAATGCGGTAATTTACACTGGCTTCTCTCGTGAGCTGCGATTTTATTCAGGTGAACCATTCTATCCTGAAGGAAAACTGCGCCTCTATCCCTATACTTCCGATCAAATGCTTTTTGAATTATCCCAGGAAATTCGCACCGTCTATGCCATTGTAGGGCCCTTTCGGAACCCGTTTTATGGAACATTTGTCACTGAAGATTGGCTGCGTGAAAATGGTTTTGTGGAGCACGCCCGAATTGCTGCATCTAAAAGTGAGTGGATTGTTTTTCGTCGAGTGTAGTGGCGCGATTTATTAACTCCTTTTGATTTGTGACAATCTATATGCCTTCCCGTTCTCATCGCGATGCACACACGCGCAAACGTTTAGTGGATTACTTTCCCGAGGAGCGAATCGTAATAACTTCCGGTCTGGTTCTTCTCGCTGTTGCGTTGCTTTCCCTCTCGCCCATTTTTACTCCGCAGGGATTGGTGTATGAAGCCGCGCGCGTGCCGGTTTCCCCCCTCGCGCCCAATCTCACTTTCTTGGACGCGATTTTTGTGGGATTCCTTGCCCTCGCATTTGTTTTCGTTCTCGTATTTGCAGTACAGCGCTGGGCAAAAAATATTTAGTAAAAGAAAAACTATTTTTCTAAGCCGTGAATCATTCGAATTAGCTTGCCAAATTTCTCCCACCCTATTCGTTTACGCAATGTGACGTTGGCATCAAGTCTTTCTCTTTCTGCTTCTTTAGATATTCTCTCAAGCTCTTTATCCTCGGGATTTTTTCTCCGGAGGGCATTCAACTCATAATATTCATCCTCGGCGCGAACCAACTTATTCACGAGAATTCCGTCTATACTATTTTTACTAATTCCCATTTTGGTTAAGATGTAGTGTTCCAATGCTTTTCTCCGCTCGAGTGGGGTCGTGTGCTTTCGCCTGAGGGATGCGGTGTATTTCGCACGCGCATGAATGGTATTCCATCGTTCGCGCAGCGCATTTTTTGCACGCGAAATCCATTTGGGGGGCATGTTCTCCGCAACGCGGATGAAAATATAAACGCCCACTCCATAAAATCGCATATTTTAGGACGGAATTTTTTGGTCTAATTTCTACGCGGATACCCGCGTGCTTTTCTTCCCGATCTCCATGTTGGAATGGGCTTGGGTCTGATGCGGTGCCTCTGATTGTGTACTTCAACGGCGAGGTCGTGCAATCCCACTAGTTGTAATCGCGTCGCTTCGCGGAGTTTGATTCCGCGCTTTCTCATTTCTTGTGCCATGATGCGCAAAATTACTCTCGAATTAGGGTGCAGTGCTGTAATTTCTTTGGCGAAAGCAATGGGGTCGAATGGTTTTTTGCTTGCAGACATGTTGTGAAGACTTTCTTGCCCCATAAAAACGTTTACACATTTAAAGAAAAATACATAACGTCTTGAAAACTATTTTAGAAAAACTAAAACTATTTTCTCCATGGTTTATGTGATGTTTCACTCATTGCCCACTTCAAATAAGATTCATTTGCCCCGGCAGGGAGAGTCAAAATACACGGCACCTCGTAGGGGTGGATTTTCTCCAATTCCTTCCTTGCCTTAACTTCCGTCGATTTAGGGGTTTTTGCTAACAAAATGGTTTCTCGGGCGTGATCAATGCGCCCCTTCCACCAAAACAAGGAGTTTCCTTCCAGAAAAACGGCGCACGCGATGAGGCGCTTGTTGAGCAGAATAGTGGCTGCGTCCGCTGCATCATTTTGAGATTCGAACGTTGAATAGAGTACCACAAAATTCGACGAGGGCATTCCACACGAACTTTGCTGAACCTTAAAATCCCGCCACCTATTCAAATCACTACATAATTAATTCATCACCCCATTAACACAATTATTATTTTGCCCTTGTTTGAAATGTTTGCGGAATAAAATGCATTTTTGGCACTTATACTGCGTATTATTAGTGCCCCAACTATATTTCCCAACGTAATTTTTGCTCCATTCTATTTTCCGCTCTTGTGCAGCGGCACCTCTCGATTACCCCATTTTTTGCCATTTACGTCACCTTTGGGCGTTTTACGTCATTCCACATCCAAATATCCCCCAAAAATCCGCTAATATGCCGGATAATCATTCTTATCCTGCATCTTGCCCTTAGTAAATTTCAAAAAAAGTGCATATTTGAAACAGCTGGCGACAGAGGTGGCGGTGTCGGGAAGGGGCGCTCTGCGGGAGTGGCTGGCTGCCGATGATTTGCTTATGTATATGTGCTCGTCAATTTGGTTTAAAATGTTCAATTGCTTTTTCCCGCAATGCCATCCTTAGATGAACTTCGCCGCGAGCGAGAAATTCACCAAAATAGTGCTCGACTCATTGAACGGGTACTTGCCGGGCTGCGCGATTCCTACCGCTTGGGAAAGGGGTTTACCCTTACTTATCACGCGGATGGTCAATCGGAGCGGGCCTTTCACATCGATTGGGGGGATATTCGTAGTGTCCGTAACCAGCTTGCTCGAAATCGTCAGGCTAATCTGGCTAAACTCCAATCCATAAATCGGCAGATTAAACACAGCGAACGGCGGGCGCGCATCCGGGAAATTATTGTTCGAACCCTCCGAAGGCCAACCCGAAGACGGAAAAAATAATCTTTGTTTTTCTAAAAGAATCTTGACTGTCCTAAAATCTGCGATTATTTTTCAACGGGTTCCTTTTCCGTCTGAATTATTAATTCGTTTTTGTTTTTCCCTGCATGACTAAATATCGTAACCCTCACAGCCCCAATAAGCGCACTGCGATTCTCCGGAAGTTTCAGTTTGCCGCTGCTGCCGGACGGGCGATCAATGAGGGGAAGAATGTCAAGGAAAATCTGCGCTTGCGGGAAGATGCCCTTAGGGAGGCCCGGCGCGGGGTTGCTTTTGCAAATAGTCGCGCCCCTCATGAGCGCATCACTCTGGAGTGGTTGGTTGCCAAATTGCTTGGAAAGAAGTAATCTCTTCGAGCGTTAAATTAGTGAATCGCTTGCAATAAATCGATTGTAAAATAGTTTTTCTTTTTCTAAAAGAATTTTCTGGGTTGTGTTATGTTATTTATTGTGTTTCTCGGTGTAACCAAACGTTTACCCCTGTCTTTTTGAACTAGAATTTTGTAGTGGAGTCATGGTCGAACCAATCAAGCGCACGAAAGGGAGAGGAAAACGCCAGTTGGTTGAAACCCTGCATTCTGTGCGGCAAGTGAAGCAACGAATCAAAAGTGGTGAAAACACGGAAACACTTAGGAATGTGCGAAAATTACTCATGGGGCAAGCCCGTGCACACCTTCGCGCGGTAAACTTTGGGAGAAAACGACAAGGACTCCCCCTCATGACGTGGAAAGAACTTCTTTTTCTCCTCCGGCAGCGCGGTGGAAGTATTGATAAGCGAGAAAAATTCAAAAAATAATTTTTTTGAAAAGATGTTAACCGTCCTAAAATATGCGATTTTATTTTTGGAGTTTCCTTTAAATCATCCAAAAAATTTCCATTCGGCATGGGTTTCAAATCTTGGTTCAATGCTGCGCGTAATGGAATGCGACGCCGCTTTTCTCGTTCACGTGCGCGTGAGCCGACCCCCGAAGAACTCTCGCGTATTCGTCGCGCGATGGAAATGGAAACCTCGGATGGAGTTAAACAGCACCCTTCTCACCCGTGGCCTGGTTTCACTGCGCGAAAAAAACTTACTCCCGTGGGGTTTATGGAATACGTATCCACTCATATCGACATGCGTCCACCTCAAACGAATCGCGCGGCGTGGAAAACCATTTATGAGGTGCGATTGGAAGTGCTGAAAGATAAGCATTTGACTAACGAACAACGTATTTGGGGAATGTCAGGACACGATAAAAAAGTAGCACAACAAGCCCTTGCGCTCGGAAAAAAGGACATTTTCAATTTATGTATTATTAGTCAAGTTGAGCATGTTCAAAATAGAATAGACGAATTTTCTTCCTAAAAAAACTAATAATACTTCTTCATCTTAGGTTTCAAATATTCTCTTCCTAATTCCGCGTTGGCACGTTGAATTCTTTCCGCCTCGGCGCGGGAAACTTCTCTCCACCCATGAAAGCGAACACTTTTCTCGCCAATTTCTCTTTTAACAAAACGAATCATTCCATATTTATCCACGAAGCGTGCAAACTCAGGGACGACAAACCCGGAGTTTTTCAAAATTTTAGTAGCATCATTGCCGCTTGTTGGAATCAATTTTTTTGGCATGAATGGAGAACTAAATCAGAGTATTTATGCGTGTGCGTTGAAAAAAAAAGAGTGAGCGCGCCACGTGAATGGCGCGTCAAATTATTTATGCGGTTTGCTCGCCTTTATTGGCGGGTCCGCGATCGCAGCGATAATTCTCGGGATCGTATTCTCCCTTGATAGTACACGTGTATGTCGTGTTCGCATCTTCATTTGCGGTTCCAGGAAGGGGGTCGCAATTTTGGTAATTGCCCATTTCACAGTCATCAAAACTCACAGTGTATTTGAGTTTACATCCCGAAACAGCTTCACAAGTAGCTTTATTCGCCGCAATCTCAGCGCCTTGTGTCACGTAACAATCATTCAACTTATATTGACATGTTGTTCCAGCCTTGCTGAGTGCCCATGCGTACACCTTATCCGATGCCACGCCACTGGCGCCGCAATAACGGTCATCAAAATCCGTCGGACATTCGGGTTCCGTCGGTGATGGAGTCGGCGTGGGGGGGTCAACCGGTCTACGGTCTTGAATGGCGAGCGTGAGCCCACCCATTGCCACCACAAAAATGGTGACTAATGTAAGTATTGCAATAGTTGATTTGTTCATCGAATAACCTCACAACGTGTTAATGTATATGTTGCGTTTTGACTAGTATTTAACTATATTTAATTTTCCATCGGCAATCGTCTACTTTTTTTCAATATAGTGTTTTATAAGGAGAAAAAAACCTCTTTCTGCATGGCACCCGCTCCCCGACCCACTCCACCATCGCGTGGCTTTCGACGATTTTCTTCGGTGGTGCGTAACCGCTGGAATGCAACGCGATTAGGAAAATGGCAGGCTCGAAGACGCGAATTGGTTCGACAGCGCGATGCCAAACTCACGTTTGCACAAATCAAAAATCGCCGACAACGGAGAATTTTAGCCGGAATGGGTGTTGGTCTTCTCGCCACGGTCGCGGGATTATTGCATTTCATGTCACGACCGCGGCCCTTTCAACCTGCACAACCGGTTTTTGTTGAACACCGCGAAAATGGAAACCGCGTCGTGCTCGTGGACCCGCTCACCGGACATGAAATTTCACGCGTAACCATTCAACCGCGCGAAACACCCGAACAGTTTGAGCGACGCGTGAGAGAAGAAAAACAACGCATTGCACGCGAAGCTCGACCACCTGTCACGCAGCGCGAAACTTCCCCCACTGGAAAATTATTCATGACGCCCGAAGAAGCCCTGCGCGGTGTTGATGCGGTGCTCCAAAAAGAATTTGGCCGGACGCTCAACGAGTTAAAATACAATTTCTCCACCCCTGCGTGGGCAGAGGGACAGAGTCCAAATGAACTTAAGTCACTCTTGAATCGCAAAGGAAGCATTGTCGAAGTGTCTCGAACCAATCAATTAGGTGAAATAGAAAAAACATTTTTGTTTATTGGAGAGAATGGGTTTCAATATTACCAATATCCTACTCTTGGAAATGGAAAACCACTCCGCGATCAGCGAAACAAAACCGGCTACACAGGAAATTTCTTAGAAGATTTTTTGGGTGAATGGAAAGG
>CAYZPC010000019.1:9011-11022 GCA_964480705.1 uncultured archaeon
ATCATTCTGTTTTGAGCAATGAAAGTTGTGCGAGCAGATTAATTTGTGCACGAAATGCGGCACGCAATTTTTTAGAATCATTTTTTTCCAATGCGCGAGCAATTTTTTTCTGAATACTTTCGCGTGCCGCGAGTAGTCTAACACGGTCCTCCGCAGGAGTTTTCACCAGCGCATTTACCCATTTCTGCGTGATGCGTTTCTCTCCTTCCGAAAATGCTTCGCTCCATGAAACCGAGCGCAACGCCTCTGGGGGAGAAATTTCTTCACTCATTTTTCACGCCTGCGTTGATGAAAATGCGATTAGCGACTCTGCACTTGCAAATCCATTTTTCTAGAAAAGGTTTGAATAATGTCGTGAACGCCTTTACTGTCTTTAGGGTGTTCATGAATACGCACATCCACGGGAATGGTTTCATCTCCCGCGTGGGCTTTGGCGAAAATATCATAATAGAGGGTTTTTTCTTGTCCAGGAGAGAGCGTTCCCAAATGTTTGAAATCATTCATTTTGGCTCCAGCGTTTCCAATGGAGAGCGAGCGACCCACTTCTAATTCAATCGAGTACGCGCGCGCTTCTTTCTGGTCATTTCGAATGCCAATGGTTAATTGCACGGGTTCTCTCCGCATGAGCACCATGCGGTATGGAAAAAATGTCGTTTTGATATGAACCATACTAAATCCCCCTACTCGTGGTCGCAAACCACCTGACGCGTGTAGTACGTAATTCAACTATTTAAGAGTGGGGTGATTTTTCCACTTATTTTGAGCGGAACCATGCCACGCGCACGCTTTTATAGTCTAAAAAACTCTTTCCCTTGGAAAAAAACTCTTGGAGCAAAAATTATGTCTAAAACTCAACTTCCGGAGGCCGAACTCGTCCGCCGCACGTTCACCGTGAAGGAAATTGACCTCCCTCCCCACGTGCGCATGACCAAGCGCTCCCTCTTGCGATGGTTCGCCCTCGCATCCGGGTGGATTTCCGAACAAGAATCTCGCCAAACGATTTTAGATGTCATGGACGCGCTGTTTTACTTTCACGTGAGCAAAAAAATGTCTCCGAATACCACTGACTTGCAAGCATACATCAAGGAAAAAACCTCTGAGGAAATTTCCGAGAAACTCTTGCGGTATCATCTCAAACGCTTGCTTGACTCGCAATTCATTGTTCGCGACAAGCAGCACTACAAATTCAACCCTTCCCCGAATGGGGATCCCATGGATGTGATTGCATCTTACAATTATTGGATTTCACAATCCGTGCACCGCAGCACGCAGTCGATTGAAAATGCGCTGCAAGACTTGACTAAAACGTATCAATAAAAAAACTAAAATCAGCGCACTAATCTCAACCGCGGGCGTGACACGGAACGCAAGCGATTCCGACGCAGGGGATTATTTTTTTGCACGCGCGAGCGGGAATATTTCCCATTCACCCATGCTTGAATGGACCTCACATTCATCGCATTAATCTCTTCCTGCGACATTCCCCTGAAATCAAACCCAATTTCACGTAACACTTCTAGCTTATGCGGAAAAGACATCATTTTCCAATTCATTCGCGCAAAATAATCATGATTCATATCTGCTCCGCCCACTCGCGCGTTTTTCCAAATAAATAATATTTTTTTCCATGCAATTCTTTCACATTTTTAGCGCCCACTAAAAACATTCCCGCGTGAAACTCGCGCTTCAAACTCTCCAAATGAGAAATGACTCCTTTTTCTCCCGATTTATTTTGAGAAAGAATCGCCGGCATGGCTGCGCTGCTCAACGAGCAACCTAAAATCATGCACTTCAAAATATCCTGCCCCGTTCTCACGCCGCCGCTGCCAATAACAGGTTTGCGCGAATATTTTTTGGCGGCCATAATCGCAGGCACGGTGGGAATTCCCACGTTCCAAAATTTTTCTCCCAATTCTTTATTGTCCATGCTCCCGCGCTTGGATTCAATCGCAGTCCAGCTCGTGCCGCCGGCGCCCGCCACATCAATCGCGGCAATGGGTGTCTTGCTCAG
>CAYZPC010000020.1:0-9461 GCA_964480705.1 uncultured archaeon
CCAACGAAGCCGCTTCTATTGTGGCGAGTGTTTCCTCGGATGGAAAAACATTCTCTTCCGTTTCAGGAATGAAAATCACCCCTCATTCAGGATACACCATGGATGGTCCGGGCGTTTTTCAATTAGAAGATGGTTCATACCGCATGTATTTTGTCGAGTTTGAAATGAGCGATGTCACCAAACGAAAAGGAGACATGTGGGGCGCACGTTCAACGGATGGGAAAACCTGGATAAAAGATGCTGAACCCACCATGAAAGCCGAGGCCAGTGTGGAAGGATTGCAGCCCTGGCCGCAGATTTTACATCCTTTTATTGTGAAATACGAAGATGGTTTCATCATGTTTTACAATTCCCATTCGCGCATTTTTTGGGCGTATTCAGAGGATGGTTTAACGTGGGAGAAGCGTGGAAAAGTGACCTATAATGGAAATGAAATTGACGGCGCGGATGTGGATGGTTTTTGGATGAATGAAAATGAATTGCGTATTTTCTATGGAGACTTTTCGCATGAAACCGGAGGAATGGTGTATGAAACCATTTTCCGCGTGGAATAATTTAGATTAGCTCGCGAGAAAAATAGGCGATTCGGCTGACAAACTCTTTTATACATGAAAGAGGGGTGTGGTTCATGAACCCTGCCCATTGGATTATTACTGGATTTTTTTTCTTACTTATTTTTTCGAATGTTCACGCGCAAGTACCCGATTCGAATGACCCTGTTTGGGACGCCATTAATGGGATTTTAGTCACATTAGGAGTGCACCGTGAAAAGATTGGGGACTTGATTACGCGAATTGCGCTTTTGAAAGATGCGTTTTATCAGTTTGCAGATGATACCAATACCAATTTTCTCGTCATGCAACAAACCACCGAGGGATTGCAGGATCAAATTAACATTACTAATAATTCAGTACAATCCAACACCAACACGTTAGTGGATCACAATCAGCAAATTAATCAACTAACTCAAGCCGACATTGTGTTCAATCAAGTGGACCAGAATTTGCAAAGCCAAATTAGCGGATTGGGAGTGGGTGTCGAACGAACACGAATATATGAAATTGTAAACATGGATTTGAATTCAAATATTGCATTATGCGATGACGCCGATGATATTTTGATGTTTGGATATTGCGCCGGCGGATTAATGGGACAGCCTTATTCTGGCTTCGCGAAATTATATGATGATTTTAGTGATTATGAATTCACGAGCAACCCAACGTGGAACGTGCTCGCGGGAAGTATGTACATCGGCGGGCCGGGGGCTGGACTTCTCAATGGAAAATTAGCATGCAGCAACACTAATGTTCAGTGTGAAATGGTCACTCCAACCCCATTTACTTCACAAGAGTTATCGTTTGGATTTGACTTTATAGTGCCTTCCGGATACGAGGACATGTCACTCCTAATCTCAGACAGTAGTTTACTAGTTGCTCCCGGCAATCAAAATGGATATTTTTTATTAGTGCATGCTCAAGGAGCAAGCTCATTTATTGCAGTTGCTCGATCCGATGTTGGAAATCCATCAAACATTTATTTCCATCAATTTAATGGAGTAAATTTTATTGCACAAACGGAGTATAGTGTTCGTGCCGAACGAGATTCTACCGGTTTTTGGAATATATTCTTGAATGATCAACAGCTCGGACAAGGCCCGGTAGATAATACTCACACTCAATTTACACATGCACATGCACGAATATACTCTCAAGGTGCAAGTGCAATTACCACGCTTGACCGCATAGAGGTTAATGATGTTGATTTCAACGCGTCCACTTCTGCGATGGTGAACATCGATAATTACAATGAGCCATTAGGAATTCGTTGTATGCAAAATGGTTCGGCACGCGCAGTTTGTATGCGCGTGAATTGAAGACCGCGTAACGGATTACGCGAGTTCTCCAATGTAATATTCTTCGATTGTCTTTGCCGCGCTCGCGGGGTGGGGGCCATTTCCATTTCGTGTGGTGAAGAGAGTGGTTCCATCAATTCCGCACGCACCCAAAATTCCGGGTCCGCCGGGGTGGCCATTGACAAAGTCGGTTAAATCATAGACTTTTCCATTGATAGCCGTCCAACAGTCGCTTGCCGTGTTGTGCGATGAAATATCAGCGAGAGTAAAAGTAGTGGGTGTATTGACTGGAACATTTTCAACTGGGGGGTTAACACTCGGCGGGACAGTGGGAGTATTTTCTCCCGGAATAGTGTTTTCTCCCGGCGTGGTGTTTTGAATGGGCGTGGTTGAATTAGTGGTGCTTTCGCTTGTTACGCAGCCCGAAAAAAGGAGTAATCCAATGATGGAAATGAAAATCAAGTGATTCATATACAATACCTCGCGCAATGCAGTAGAATGAAGAGTGAACATTAAAACCTTGCGAGACCGGCACCCATTTATACGTGAAAAAAGTGAGGGGTTTAACGTGAACAAAATGGCTAAATCGAGGCGAAAATCCAGCACCCCCCATAGGAAGAAATATTCTCCTCCCGGTGTTCCCACTCGAGTTGGAAGAGCGGGTTTGAAACTGCGCAGTGGCACCCTTTCACGGCGGTATCACACGGAGCCGGATAAATATCCCGTTACCGAGGGCATGCGCGAAACGTACAATCGAGTCATCAATGAAATCCAGTTGGAGAAAGCCCGTGAGAATGGGTTGACGCGAAAACAAATGGATGCCTTTATTTCTCGCCTCATTAATTATGGGCACCAGTCTCATTTGGTTGATGCAAGAGGCAATTCTATTCTCTACACGAATCCTGAAACCAAAATGCTTGAAATTAAGGGCGTAAAAATTCTTCCGGAAGAAAAGCGTTCGCGAAATTTACAACCCATTAAGAATCGCATTCAAACATGGAAAAAAGCTCGCCGTGTGATGCAGGATTTGCAGCAGCGATTTCCGGGAATTGAGTATAGTTCCGAGCAAGTCAAAAAATTGCATCTTGAAAGTGTTCCAGAATTGACTTTTTTTAGGTTGAGTCCGGAAAAGCGCGGGAAATTAAAGAAAGATTTTGAAGTGCAGCGCCAAATTGAACGAAATGAGCGGCATGAGATTGAAAAGTTTTCGAGAAAGAATCAAAAGTACTGAGTCATATGCCCGCGAAAAAAATTCCTGCTAAAAATAATTCTACCCAGTTTGCCACCTTTGGCGCGGGTTGTTTTTGGGGTGTGGAAGAAGCGTTTCGCACATGCGAGGGAGTGGTTTCCACTCGCGCGGGGTATGCTGGCGGGAGCGTGAAAAACCCCACGTATGAGCAGGTGTGCACCGATGAAACGGGCCATGCGGAAGTGGTTCAAATAGAGTATGACCCAAAAATCATTTCCTATGAAAAATTATTACGCATATTTTGGGACAATCATAATCCCACCCAACTCAACAGACAGGGGTGGGACGTTGGAAAGCAATATAGAAGTGTGATTTTTTATCATGATGAAAAACAAAAAATCGCAGCGGAGAAAAGCAAAAAAGAATTAGAAAAAAGTAAGAAGTGGGGAGAAAAGAAAATCGTCACGAGCATTGAGCCCGCGCCTGTTTTTTATGAGGCGGAAGAGTATCATCAGAAATATTTAATGAAAAAAGGACTAAAAAATTGTCACGTGTAGAAAAAAAATAGTGGATGGGAATTATTTTTTTCCCATCACAAAATAGGCTCCAAATCCCACGACGAGCACTCCCACGACTAACCAAAGGGTGTTGATTCCCATAACCGTATTCGTGGCATCGCTTCGCGGCACAGAAGGAATGCTTGGCACTTCCCCGCTTCCGGGAGGGTTGGTGGCTTCTAACCATTGTTCATCAGTCCCACCTAATGCGGGATTTTCTCCATCCAGCGTAACCGTGTAATCGGGTTCCACCCACACGATTCCGGGTGTGTTATACAATTGTTCGGCAAGGACTTTTTCTTGTCCGCTTGAAACAAGTACGCGTCCAGAGGCGAGCATGTCATACCATCCATCGCTGAAGCAGGTTTCTTCTCCCATGATGGTGGTGCCATTGGGTTCAACGGCCTGTCCCGCATTACAAATCTGTTTTTGGTCAATGCTCAAATTGAATGATTGTAGAATAGCATTCGCTTGTTCGAGCGTCGTTCCTTGCGTGAAGCTCACGATGAGCACTCCCGGCAACGTATTTTCGCGGTCGAATGCACTAATCATTCGCGCGTATTTTTGTTCGGCTGTTTCAACGGGGGGGATGTATGTTTCTCCCGGAATGTCACCGTCTCCTTGAAACATGAGCACGGGTGAGAACGTTGCGAGGATGAGCACGGGTAAAATAAATCCGGCTACGAAGGGGTCTCGCGGTTTATTTTTGGTAGAGGAATTTTTTCGCTTCATGAACGAAAACACGTTCCCGCGTCCTTAAAAGGGTGAGGAAGGGGTTAGGAAAAGGGCTTAGGATAGGGTGTGCTTAGGGCATGTAAATGATGGATTGGGAGTCCATAATCGTGTCAACACGCGCCCGGGTTAAGGGAGCAGGTCTCAAGTCGTGGGAAGCGAATTCGTTTGATTGGGCTAACCAATAGGGGCTGTTGGGGTTGTCTGTCACGGTAATGGGGGAAACAGCTTGTGCGTTGTCCACGTTTGAAAAGTCCACAAATTGAGAGTAGGATTGTCCGCGCATCGCTCCCAGCGTGTCTAAATTGGGGTAGGGGATGTTGTCAAACGTCACATTGTAGGTTCCTCCTCCAATGGCACTCGTGTCATTTGCAGGGGAAATGGGGTCATAGTAGTGGAAGCGGAATCTTCCATCCCCTGGGCGGGTGGCGTAAACGCTATTCCATTGCGCGGGGTTGTTTCCGTAGGTGTTGTTGGCCACCGTCCACGCGTTGGATAGTGCTTGGTCGAGTATGGTGATTTCATTCGGTGAGAGTCCTAAGTCATTGGTGATGTTGTGGTCCACGTTTTTCAACCAGGCGACTATCCCACTATCATCCGGCCGGTAGAGTTGCACGACATTGTTGTTTGGGTCTTTGAAGAATTGTGACATGGATATTGATTCGGCAAGGGGCCAATACAATTCATCCGAGTGGGATTTAGCACCATTCAAATACCATGTTCGCAAAAACGTGAGGGCGTTTTCCGCGTTGGGGCTGAACGTGTGGGATAAATTATCTTTAGCGTAGAGAGCGGCTTTCACTCCCATGGTTTTCACCGAGTGCACGGAATCTTCATGAATGTTCAACACGTCTTGTGGAGAATATTGGTCAAGGTATCCTGCGTCTCCGGGGTAAACAGGCGCGTCTCCGGATTGTAACCCGAGGAGTTGCCTCAAGCGGTAGGAGCGAATCGTGTCGCCTCCTCCGCCAATCCAGCTCAAGTAGATGGGATACCAATCCCCTACCGGCAAGTGGTTGGCGCTGAACACGACTCCACTCGCTGGGTTGATGGTGTGGGGCAGCAAGTTGTGCGGAATGAGCTCAATCCAATCATTATCGGTTTCCTGCGCAATATACCCTGGAACAGGTGAATCCGCGTCACGCATGGGGGGTCGTGCCCCGTACCAGTATCCAATGTTTCCGCTCGCGTCTCCAAAAACAATATTCGCGGAGGGCGTGTGCCAGTATTGCATGGCAGAAGCAATGTCATTCACGCTCTGCGCGCGCAGCATGGCGAGCGTTGCATCCAAGGTATGATGGCTCATGTCGTAGAATAAGCTCGAGCGCCAAACAAATTGGTCTCCCTGCGCGTCGGTCGCGTCAAAGTAGTCCGTAATCACGGGACCGTAAATGGTTTCAAAAAATTGTACATTGGTTGGAGCCCCCGTGCTTGACAAAATGATTTCGTTTCGAGGCACAAAAGAATGTATTGTTCCACTGGCGTCGCGGTACGTGGTGGGTGAAACCATTTCGAGTCGAAACACATCATCCGTGTCGGAGGCGAGTTTGGTTCCGCTCCACGCGGCGCGCGAGTTAAATCCGACAAAAAATCCTACGCTTCCGGGAGCATTTACGCCGCGCGCATTGAACGTTGCACCCGAAACGTGGACTTCGTGAAACAGACTGGGCGTTTCAATCAAAATTTGCGGGTCTCCATGAATGATAGTGTTTCCCGTCGTGGAGCGGCTTCCACTTACCGCCCATGCGTGGCTGGCTTTGGGGGGTGGGTAATAGTAGGAGAGTCCATTACAATACGTGGGGTGTCCAGCCGCGTAACTCATGGCAGCATTCGCGGTGGGCATGTCGGATTGTTTTACCACTGCGGCCTCATTGTCAATAAAGTAGGTGAAATTCATCGCTGTACAAATTTCGGCAGGCGTGCTTCCGGGAGGGAGATTTTCAAGCACGCGAAGTTGCGCGACTTCACTTTCATCCGGTCCTTGTAAGAATACGGAATCCCACACGAGTAATGAGTCTGCAGGTCTCCAGGGTTCGAATACACGGGATTGAAAATAGGGGTGCGCGGACATGGGGTGTGCGGCGAGTTCTGCGGTTTGAGTGGTGAGGTAATAATTTACTCCCGCCGCGTATGCGTCGAGTGCGGCGCGAGAGGATGGAGAAAGATTGAGGTAGCGCCTCTCTTCTAACGCTGCGTATCCAAACATGCGTTTGGTGTAATCATCATAGTACGCACTGCTCCCCACGAGTTCGGATAAGCGTCCGCGCATCTGCATGCGTGTGTAATCCATGATGAACCACCTATCTTGTGCCGCCGCGTAGCCCCATCCAAAAAAGGCTCCCGCATCGGTGGCGGAAAAAACGTGCGCTACTCCCCACGTGTCTCGAATGATAGTAACCGGTTCACCTGCAGGAATGCACGCGCTCGTGTCAAACGAACATTGCGACGTGCACGTTAAAGGCCCAGTGCCAAATCCCATGCTTGCACAATCCGCTCCCGGTGGAAGTTGAGTGCCATCGCATTCTTCTCCGGCCTGGGGTTCGTATATTCCATTGCTCACTCCACCTGAACACAATCCATCCCCGGGGGAAAAGTTTCCTCCGTTTCCAAATTGATTGTTATACAAGTTCAAATTGTTCGTGAGAATATTTCCTCCCGTCGGAATAATTCCACTTGAAAGTAAGAGGAGAATGACCACCGCCACAAGCACGGCCCCGGCGATAAGCATTAGGTATTCCAGTGAGTCTTGGCCGCGGGAATTCACGTGTGTAAAGAGCATTTTCGGTATTTAAAGGAGGCGATTTTTATGCAAAATACGAGAAGGATATTTATTCCATTGGACGCATTAATGGAGGTATAGGTTGGTGAAAATACTATGTCCCGTCCCAAGATTATTGCCGCGAATTGGAAGATGAATTTGAGCATTAGTGAAGGAATGAAGCTCGCGGAGGACATTCATAAGTATTCCCAACTCCACGTGGCGGGAACCAATATCAAGGTTGTTATTTGCCCTCCCCACACGCACCTCGCACAAGTGGCCTACGTGCTGCGCGAAAGCGATGTGAAAGTGGGCGGTCAAGATTGTCATTTTGAACCGTCCGGAGCATTCACCGGAGATGTTTCTGCCCCCATGGTCGCGGGAGCGGGTGCACACTATTGTATTGTGGGTCACTCCGAACGCAGGCAAAATCATCACGAGGCAGACCGAATTGTGAATGCAAAACTTCTCGCGGTGTTGCGCAACAACATGACGCCCATTTTGTGTATTGGTGAAACGGCTGAAGAGAAGCGCGGGAATAAAACGAATGACGTGTTGAGCAAACAATTGAAGGATGGTTTAGCCGGCATTTCCCGCGAACAAATATCCAAAATTGTGTTAGCATATGAACCCGTGTGGGCCATTTCCACGAGTAAAGATAATTTAGGCCAGCCAGCTACTCCCGCAGATGCCAATGCCGCGCATGCGTTTATTCGAGAGAAAATGAAAGAAATGTTTGGCTCGGATGCCGCGCAGCATGTGATTATTTTGTACGGCGGGAGTGTCAAACCCGAGAATGCTCGAATGTTTTTGACGCAGAAAGATATTGATGGATGTTTGGTAGGTGGAGCGAGTTTGAAGAAAGATTCGTTCTGCGGCATTATTGATGCGGCAAACATTCCGCAGTAAGTTGTGAGAATGGGCGAACCATTAAATGCGCACACGTGTGTAAATGCGCTATGGTGCCCGCTCCCAAACGAAAAAAAGCAGTTAAAGCTCCTTTTCCCCGCGTGAAAATAAGGCAGTTGCCTTTGCCCTTTGAGCCATTAACACCGGAGATTATTGCACGTGAACATCGAGGCATTATTTTCAAAACTATTTTGCCTCGACTACCCTTTTTTGAACGCCGAGGAATTAGTGTGGAGGACCTCGCGCAGAGTGCGTTTATTCACCTCACGCAAGTCGCTCCTCAATATGATCCTACGCGCGGCGCGCCATCCACGTATATTTCGCACGTTACTAACAATTTTTTGAGTAGTATACAAAAAAAATTGAAGCGATCTAGAAAACCATTGGAATTGGATGGTGATCCCAAAATTGGTTTATCATTGGATGCGCGGGTGGCTCGTTTGTGGAAACAGCGCCAGAGTAATCCCACGGATGCGCAGGAAAGAAGCCGCAGGATAAAGTGGATTGAAAAATCAATTCCGCAATTGAGTCCAAAAAATCAAATGGTGGCTCGATTATTTTTAGAGGGAAAAAATCTCCGCGAAATTGGCCAAATTCTTTTGAGTGAGGGCGTGTTGTACTCGAGAAAGCCATTGAGTTATAATAATGTAAAAATGGCGGGAATGCGAGCGTTTTATCGAATGGTAAATGAACTCACGAACTTGATGAAGCGACAAAAACATAACCGAAAATAGGGTTGTTCGCGCGCGCAGCAATGCACCTTTATAATTCCCAAGTTATTTTTCAACCGTATGCCATCCAACCATGGAACGAGCGACCGGAAAGTGGAGCACGTGAATATTTCGCTTAAACAAAATGTGCAATTCAAAACGAAGACAACAGGTTTTGAGGAAATGGAAATAGAATATGTTACCCTTCCCGAGTTGGATGCAAAAAAGATTGAAACAAAAACGCACTTTCTAGGACATTCATTTTCATTCCCCTTCATGATTTCTAGTATGACCGGTGGCCACGAAAAAGTAGCTAAAATAAATCAGGATATTGCACGAGCATGCGAGCACGTTCACGTGGGAATGGGATTGGGTAGCACGCGCGCGGCGATTGAGAAACCGCAAACATTTTCATCGTTTGACGTGCGAAAAGTCGCCCCCCATATTTTTCTCGCGTGCAATTTAGGCGTGTCGCAATTGAAAAATTATTCCACGCAAAAAATTCAAAAACTAGTGAATGAGTTGCAGTGCGATGCACTCATTATTCACACCAATGCAGCGCAGGAAATTGTTCAAGAGGAGGGAACGGTGGATTTCTCTCACGCGATAAAAGAAATTTCACGCGTCGCAAATGAATTAGAACAGCCCGTGTATGTGAAGGAAGTGGGCAATGGCCTCTCTCCCACGGTGGTGCGCATGCTGAGCAAGACACCCATTGCCGCGATTGATGTGGCGGGCGCCGGCGGCACGAGCT
>CAYZPC010000021.1:0-8614 GCA_964480705.1 uncultured archaeon
TGAACCGCAAGCAACTCAGCGACGGTGGCTAGCACTACGCCAAAAGCCACCGTGAGGAGGGATTCCAATGCGATTTGCGCGCGCTGCTCCATAAAATAAAACCAACTCTAAAATAAAAAATAAATATTGCCGTAGAAAAAATAATTACGGCAATGAAATTTGATTCTGGAACTGATTCAAATTATTGTTGATTATATCATTCGTCTGTCCAGTTGAACCGATGATGATTAGCAACACAATTGTAGCGATGAGCACGGCTCCGCCGATGAGCAAGAGATACTCCAACGCACCTTGTCCTCGATTATCCATATTTTTTCCTCCTCCTAGTTTGTCTGATGTACCACAGCATTCGACTGATTCTGCAAGTCCGTTTGTACACTCGTAAAAACCCCTTTGAGAATGAGACCCGCAATGGTGGCAATCACAATCGCAATTCCAACAACCAGCAATGCTTCCATTGCCGTTTGAGCGCGATTTTCATTCCACATTACAGACCTGCTCCCACGATGGATCCTACGAGTATTTGTGACAGGAAGAATACTGTGTAAGCGAGCATAAGCAACAAAGGGATGTATAAAAGGCTTTTGGAAAGCTTGCCATCGCGCATAGCGCCAATCATAACTGAAGCGGCCACGGCGACAATGAAGATGTAACCCTTAATGGCAAAGATAATGAGGTCGCGCGCGCCTTTAACGGCAGTTAAATTAGCACCTGTCACCGCACCCGTGTTTCCGGATGTGCGAATGAGGAAATCAATCACCACGGAAACCAATCCAAAAATGAAGGGAGCGACTAAAACGCCGGCAGCGACCATGAAAATAACCTGCAAAATAGTTTTAGAGCGGCGCTCGGCAGCAATGCGATTCATCTCGCGAACATCTTGAGAAATATCATCCAAAATTTCAGCCAACTGTGCACCCGCGCGAACAGTGTCCACAATAATTGTAATCACTCGTCCAACGAGACGAGAGTCCACATTGCGCGTGAGAGAAAGCAAAGAGTTTTCAAAATTCTCACCCTCTTCTAACTTTCGCAAGACTTTTTTCATCTCATCGGAAAGGGGACCATACTGCGCAGAGGCCACTTCACGCAACGCATACTCGTACGTGGAACCCGTTTTCAACGTGTCGGAGATTTGCTTCAGCGCATCCGGCAGCGATTCCTCAATGGCTTCAATGCGGGAGCGACCCTTCATGTAGGGATAACCCACCATAGCGTCTAAGACAATGGCAAAGGCGAGAATACCTAACAAGGGTTCATTAATTCGCAGAATGAGAGAGCCCACAAAAACAAGCAAGCCCAGCGCAATCGCGGCAATGACAGAACCGCCTAACCACAACAAGGGAGGCACGTCAAGGTTGGCTTGCTGCATGTAATATGCATATTTTTCAACCGGCGAACGTTTCTCAAAGACACCCATACGCGTTACACCCGGGGCTGGCTAATATACAAGTAGTATGCCAACCCGCCCAGCAAGGAAGGCATAATGAGAAAATAGAAAATAAGCACAATAGGAGGAGTGAGTGGGAGGGAAATTCCGAGAGGCAGACCACCGTTGACAATCGCAGCCATGACGCCTACAAACACGGGCATGACAATTCCCATGAAAATAAAAATAACACCAAAAAAATTCAGCTTCTCCGAATAATCGCGCACTTTCATGCGCAAATCAAATGAAACATCACTGGCAATCGTGCCCATGATTTCAGACAAGTTTCCACCCGTACGGAGCGCGCGCATAATATGACGCAACGCATTAGCGAGAGGCTTCGATTGTGTGCGCGCCGCAAAATGATGCAACGCGTCCTTGGTGTCGGTGCCTTCTTCAATCTCCGAAATGGTGCGCGAAAATTCTTGCGAAAGAACACCATAATCCGCTTTAGCAATCGTTTGAAGCGTTTTGTACAAACCAATTCCGGCGCGCAACTCAGTGGCCATGTGGCGCAATGCAAACGGCAATTCAGTACTGCATTGGTCGCCGCGCTTCTGAGCATTGGATTGTGGAATGAGGAAACCCACAAAAATAGCCACAAGTGAAAGGAAAAAAGCCGCGAGAGTGGGAAGAATATAGGAAAGTGCCACAATTAGGGGAGTGAGTTCGAGACCGCGCTGCTGAGCAATCATACGAAGCGCGAGAAAAACCAATTGACCAAACGAAAAAACAGCAATGAATGTGAGCACCGTTCCAACTGAAATGAGGGCAATCCACTGCTTAGGAGAGTAAGGCATGTTAGCGCTGTACAAAAAATAATTCAGGGTTTTAGTTTGAGGAAGACTCTCGATGAAATTTCCAATGCGCTCAAACAAACCGTGCATGGAGAAATATAATCTGCCTAAAATTCGAATGAAAGGAGATTTTCCATCGCGCAGGGCTTCCACGCCCTGCACTTCCACGCCTTTTGCATTATTTCCGGAAATAATTCCCTTCAACTCGCCTAATTTTCCTTCGGCTTCGCTGAACTCCAATCCCTCGTTGCGGTATTTGGATTTCATTCGGTCGACAATCGTGTCAATTTCCCTATCGGAAAGCTCCTCTTGGATTTCTTCATTGCCAGAGAACTTTTTCTTCTTCTCTTCAATTCGAGAACGAATGCCGGAGAATTCTTCGTTAGGCATTAGGCTGCCTCCAAAAATTCACGCGATAATTGAGAAACCGTTTTCATATCACGCACATCACGGTCAACTAATCCTTGCAAAAAGCGTTCGCGTCTTTTTAACTCCACATTCAACTCGGTCTGCGTTTTACCCGTGAGCTGTGCTAGGCGTTCAAAATAACGCAAGGGCATGTTGGTGCGGACCATCTCGTCTTTGACGGGATCCCACTCAAAAACAGTTTGCGTGTGAGGCTTTCCCTCAAGAACGCCTTGAACCTCGGCAATCTCCATGACTCGGCGGAATGTTCCCTTCTGCGCAGAGTGGAAAAGGTTTTCAACGATTACAAAATTCAAACCCGAGAGCATGATTTCAGGAACACTCATGGGAGGGCTTGTCACACGCGCGAGGGTTTCCTGTGCCGAGTTAGCGTGAATCGTGCCCATACAACCCTGATGACCCGTGTTCATGGCGGTGAACAAAGAAAACGCTTCATCATGACGAACTTCACCCACAATAATTCGATCCGGACGCATTCGCAAACTATTTTTGGTAAGAATGTCAAGCGTAATTTCTCCTTTTCCTTCTAAACCCGGAGGACGACCTTCGAGACGAATCCAATGGCGCAGCGGCAGACTGAGCTCGGACGTGTCTTCAATGGAAATAATACGCTCATTCGAAGGAATGAATGAACACAGCACATTCAACAGGGTTGTTTTTCCAGAAGATGTTCCACCAGAAATAAGCAAGTTCGCAGCCTGCACACTCAACCCATCCACGCACAACCACAAAAACGCGGCGACTTCCAATGAGATGGTTTTGTATTTGATTAAATCAATAATAGAATAGGGGTCCGTGCGAAACTTTCGAATGGTGAGAGTGGAACCCGAAACAGACGCGGGAGGAATCGTGGCGTTGACACGCGAACCATCCGGCAAACGCGCATCCAAGAGGGGGGATGAAATATCCACGCGTCTTCCAACCTCACGCGCGATTCTATTCACGAGGTCTTGCACTTCATTATCATTCGTAAATTCGACATTGGTAATCATCATATCGTATTTTCGATGAAACACATACACGGGAACATTTGGACCAATGACCATAATTTCTTCGAGCTTATCATCCTTGATTAGTGAATCAATGAGACCATATCCCACCATTTCGGAAACAACCGCTTGCGCGTAAAAATCAAACTTAGTGGGGGGAACTTTCAACTCGGGAGATGCGCGGAGAATTTCCAAGACTTGCTGCGCATACACATTTCTCTTCTGCTCGGGGTCGCGAATTTTGTAAGGAGTAATACTAATGAGGCGCGTCGCGGCTTCCTTGAGGGTGTTGATAATCGCACGCTCACTCACATTGGGACGAGCGACAGGAATAGTGTAATACAACAAGGGCTCGCCTTGTACACGGTAAATTTTTGCCTCACCATATTCTTCAATGAGCGTTTTAGGTTTGTCCTGCATCAACTGCTCAAAAGAATCCACTTTTCCTTTAGACAAATTCTGCAACTGCTGAACCACTTTTGAAGTGTTCGAAAAAGGAGACGAAGGATGCGGAGGAAATGAAGAGGAAGAAGGGGTGGCACTCGAAGCAGGAGGAATGGAAGAAGCGGGGGAAGAAAATGAAGCAAAGGCTTCTTCCTCGCGCGAAACTAATGGAACGGAGGAAGTGGATGCAGCCATGCGGGGAGCAGGAGACGTAGAAGGAATGCCGCCCGCGGACGAATACGAGGAAGGAGGAGTGTAGCCTGTGTTTCCGGTCGAAGAACGCAACGCATTGATTTTGCGAACCAACTCATCAATGTTTTCACCCGGAGCCGCGGGAGGAATCTCCGGAGAGGCAGCAGAAACTTTTGGCAACGATGAGACGGGGGGAAGAGGGCTCTTTACGACTGCCGCAGGAGAGGGTTTCAAAGGGGAATGCGGGGGCGTCACCATGAGAGAAAACAAAAATTCGGGCAATATAAACCAAACCCAGCAGGGCAGGGGAGAGGAGGAAAATGGCCTGGCGCGGAGAGATTTAAAAACGGCAACACGTTCAACGAGGAAGAGGAGATACCCCTATGCGCCGAATCATGTTATTTAGATTAGGAACCCGCGATGTGCACCTGCCCAAATTATTTGGAGCATTCATCATGCTGGGAGCCGGAATGATGCTCATCCAAGCATTAGCCGGAATGTTTGACTCGTGGGAGAACGTACGAGCCGTTCACGCGTGCATTGATGCCGCGAACACGGGAACCGTTTCAATCCAAGATTGTCAAACGCTCGCGTATTATGGATTAGACATCCTGCTGCGCGCCAACCAATATCGATTAACCGACTTGCAAATTGTAACTGGATTAGTTCCATACATTGCAAACGTGTTCTTCTGGGTGGGAGGATTCATCATTGGAATGGTCCTCTACCGATCATGGAAAATAATGATTCCAATAGAAGAACGAAGTGCAGAAATTAAAACAGCCAAATGGAGAAAAAGAAAATAAAAAAAAAAGAAGGGAGAAAAAAACTCCCTCCTTTATTTCTTCATTAAACTTTTTTGTAAAAAATTTACGCCACGACAATTTTGACAGGGCTCTTGTCCATTTTTCCTTTCTTCACGCCCACAATTAATTGAACATTGCTCTTGGCAGCTGCATCAACGAGACGCTTGGTGATGATGCCATCACACACAATGGTGTGAATGTTTTTCAGCGAAGAAATCTTTTCCACCATATCCTTGACGGGAACAGAGGCTAATTCCTTCTTGCTTTCATCCAAAAACTTGGCGAGCTTCTTTCCTTTCACGAGTTCAATCAAACCCGCGTGCTCTTTTGAAGCAGAAGCAGATTCAGCCGAACGCTCAACGGACTCCTCGCCGCCCTGCACTTCAAATGTGGGAAGGGGTTTCATTCCGGCATCACCAAAACGAGGACGAACCCCGCTGCGCAACGCCGGGGAAGACTGTTCAGCGTTATCGTCGCGCGAAAACGGACGGGGACCGCGACCCATGTCGGGACGAGAAGGACCTGCGCGCTCCATTCGAGGAGCAAAACCATCGCGCGAAGATTGTCGCGGAGACATTTCCTCACGCATGCCGCGGCGCATGGTATCGCGCATCCCATCGCGGGAAGGGCGAATGTCCATGTGTTCACTGTGATTCATTCCGCGCTGCGTTTCGCGGCCGGAAACACCAATGGAATCCAAAAACGATTGAATGGGAACGCGTCGGCGCAAGGCTTGAATAATTTCCTTCTGCTGCAACTCTTCCACTTCTTTTCCATCCGGCGCCACGCTCACGAACGGAACAATGGCAATTTGATGCAACTTGCGCGCATTCAATTCTCCACCGCGGTCTCCGTCAACGAATAACACGATTGTTTTGCGTCGAGACAAGTTCACAATATCCTGAGAGATGCGCGAACCGCCCATACCAATCACATTCTTGATGCCGTGCTTAAGCAGATTCACCACATCGGCGCGGCCTTCCACGACAATGACTTCATCAGCCGATTCAATATCGGGACCCGCGGCTAAACGGTCGCGACCATATTCAACCAAATTTCCCGCACGCACATCGGAACGAATTTCTTCGGGGAGAGTGTCGATTTCGGGGGATTGCTCCATTTTGAGGCGCGTCAACAATTCTTTGGCGCGCTTAGCAATGTCGGCTCGCTTGTTTTGTCTAACGTCTTCAATATTCACCACGCGAAAACTGGATTCGCAGGGACCCACTTTATCAACGGTTTCAATGGCAGCGGCTAACACACTGGTTTCAGCCATGTCCATGGAAGTAGGAACAAAAATTTCTCCAATCGTATTTCCGCCTTCCGGACGGATGTTCACTTCAATTCGGCCCACGCGACCTTTCTTCTGCAACTCGCGCAAATCCATTTCCTCGCCTAACAATCCTTCACTTTGTCCAAAGACAGCCCCAACAATGTCAGGCTTGTCCACGACACCTTTGATTTGAAATTGAATCTTAATCATGTATTTGACAGCGTCAACATAGGTTTTTGCCATAGTAGTATCACACTCTTTTTTCGCACACAGCGAAATTTTTTGTTTTTAATTATTTTTTCAACAGAGTCATTTTGTTTCGCAGAATTTGTTCAACGTGTTCACGCGAGAGAGAAATCCGCAACACTTTCCGCGAACTTTTTTGTCCGCGAAGGAGTTTTGTTGGTGCACCAAAAAAATGGGCACACTCTTTGAGGATTTCGTCATTAGCCTCATTGTGGAGGGGCGGCGAAACAACTTGGACGTGCCAAGCGTCAGACCACTCGTCTTTGTGTGTGAAACCAAATTTTGGCTTGCGCGGATGAACCACAATCTCAAGGAGGGTTTCCATCCGAACCACACATTTTCAATGATAAGCGTGAAATGATGAACAAGTCCACGAGGACTCGATAATAACACTAGGGGTGAATGAGTTTAAAAACGGGCGGGAAAAGGATAAAACAGCTAGAAAGGGCAAATTACCGGGTTTTAGGACGCCGGGAGAGTCGCCGAACCGACCATTTTGTAGGGGGCAAAGCCGCGCGTTTAGAGGTGGGGGAAGGGGGACGTGCTTCCACATGTCTTGCGCAATCTTTTGACGCAGCAACCTAATTTCACGAGAAAGGGCAAACGTTTCATACCGCACGCGACCCGTGCGTGTAACTAAACCGCGTGAACGCAGATGCGAGTCGCGCGTATGGTCCGTAATGTCATGCGACACCCATTTCACCTGAGGAAAATCTTTCTTCAATCGGAGAAGGGCATGAAGCTCGGCTAATTGAACAATGCCAATGCCATTCAACCGAGATGACATGTCGCGGTGCAAACGATCATACGGATAAAAACTCTCCCAGAAAGCGATTCGATTATCGCGTGAAATATTGAGACGCATGGAACCCAATGGAAGAAAATTGCCGGAGAAATTTTCCATTGCACCATGAATAAAACGATTCGTAAAAAAGTGACGAGGAGGCAAATCGTGAGGCGCGCGTTTGCTCAAGGATAAACTTACAAATAAAGAGCCGCCGCCAGATTTAGAAAAATGAGTATCGTACAATAACTCCACACCCCACACTGGCGAAGACATGAAAAAGAGAATAAGGGCAGAGAATAAATAGGTAAAGGAGACGCGCGATTAATAAGTCCAAAAAACAAGAGGAGAACATGACGCACTACAACAAGGGAGCAAACGCCGAACGCGAGTTACTGCAAACACTCTACAACGCAGGAATGGCCGTTTGCCGCGCCGCGGGTTCGGGAAAAGGAAAAGACATGATTCCAACGCCCGATGCGATTGCACTCACGAATGGAAAAATCTACGCGTTTGAATGTAAAGCATGGAAAGCGGACAATTTGCACATTTCACACACGCAAATGAATGATTTAGAAAAATGGTGCGCACTCGCGGGGGCCGAATTGGTGATTGCGTGGAAAATTCCTCGAAATGGGTGGAGATTCATGAAGAAGGATGACTTTCACATTAATGAAAAAAGCTATGCCTTAAACAAAGAAAAAGCGTTTGCAGTGGGGAAAAAAATTGAACACTTTTTAGTGAAACCGCTCACCATTAACATTGAAAAATAGGACCAAAAAACAAGGCTTTAAATGAGGTTCCGCGGAAGAGTTAGGTATGGAACCATTAGAAGTTATCATCGCAGAATTGGGCCATTTACGCGCCAAACAACCCTCGTATAGGGCAAAAGTTTACTTAGAATGGGCGATTGAAAATTTGAAAAAATTCCACGCGCTGGAAGTGCATGAAGGCGTGGTAAATCGAAGCAAGAAACAATAGTGCGTCGCTTCCGATGCGGGATTCCGCCCCCGCGCGACGGATTTTCGCCAGCCTTTTCTTAAAAGACTGCACCGGCGCAGAGTCACGGCTTCCAGACACAACTCGTTTTTCATCAACACTTTTTTGATAAAACTTTTTGAAGTTTACAAAAAAAAAGCGGAAAAAAGATTCAAAGAGGTATTGCAGTTAGCAATACCTCGGGGACGACCCGCCGCCCTTTTAGAAAAAGGGCGAGCAAAATCGCAGC
>CAYZPC010000022.1:0-7452 GCA_964480705.1 uncultured archaeon
AGAGCACATCGCTGAAGACGATGGTGTCGCGTGTTCAAATCACGCCAACCCCATTATTTTTCGTTTATTTCTTCTTTTACTAAAAAGTCTATTTTGACACCTTCTCTAGTGTAGTCGGTTGTTATTTCGTCCCCTTTTCGAATAGTTCTGGTAGCAATATTGCTTTTGTTTTTGACTTTAGTGTTTGCGAAAAATGAATGATTCACAAATCGGTCGGGGGCGTGAAATAGAATAAATTTCGTTTTTCCGTATTTTGAAATGAACTTTTTTTCTTTCTCGGAAATTTTTTCTAGTTCTTTTCGTGAAAGAATAGTTGGGTGATTCCACTTCATCACGATTTCTCCTTTTCTGAAATCGCGTGCAGCAAAAACTCCTTTGCCATGCAATGAAGATTTTTTCACAATAACATTTGTCATGTTATTCGTGCGCATCAAGACTATTTCAAGTTTCGCATCTGCGGAAACAACAACACGTCGCGAATCGTCGGTTGATCCAGGAGTAACATGCACATTCGGTCTATTCCCACGCCCAATCCGCCTGTCGGGGGCATTCCGTATTCCATGGCGCGGAGGAAGTCGTCATCCACGGGCATTTCTTCTCCCTTGGCGCGTCCTTCTTTGGCTTGTTTCTCTAATAGTTCGCGTTGCTTGATGGGGTCATTCAACTCTGAATATGCGTTGGACATTTCCCATCCGTTGATGAAACTCTCGAAGCGTTCAATCAAACCTTTCTGCGTGCGGTGTTCTTTACACAGCGGTGTAGTCTCATACGGATGGTCCATCAAATGAGTAGGTTGAATCAAATGGTGTTCCGCCACGGCTTCAAATAATTCGTTAATGATTAATCCGCGCAACTTGGGATTTTCCATTTTCTTTCCCGTCTTTGCAATCATATCGAGCATTTGCTGGTCCGTCAAATCGTCTACATTCACGTCCGCGTATTTCTTAATCGCTTTTTTCATGGGTAATCGTTCCCATTTTTGAGCGAGATCAAATTCTTTTCCTTGATACGTGAATTGTTCTGTTCCGTGCACTGCAATGCATGCTTCGCGGTACATTTCTTCGGTGAGTTCCATCATGTCGTTATAGTCGGCGTACGCCCAGTAGCATTCCATCGTCGTAAACTCTGGGTTGTGTGTCTTGTCAATGTCTTCATTTCGAAAGTTCTTTCCAATCGTGTATACGCGCTCCATGTTTCCCATGGTTAATCGTTTCAAATACAATTCGGGGGCAATGTTCAAGTATAATTCTTGGTCCAGCGCATTGGAATGCGTGGTAAACGGTCGCGCGTTCGCTCCGCCGTACAATGGTTGTAGTGTGGGGATTTCTACTTCCACAAACCCTTGTCGATCCATCACTTTTCGCACCGCTTGAATAATCTTCGCGCGATTCACAAAAACCTTTTTCACATCCGGGTTAATGGCCAAATCCAAGTGTCTCTGCCTATACCGCGCTTCAATATCCGTGACTCCGTGCCATTTGTCCGGCATGGGGGCGATGCTTTTGCTTTGTAAAATAATTTCGTCCGCTAAAATACTCAATTCTCCGCGCTGGGTGCGAATGATTTTTCCTTCAGCCGCGAGAAAGTCTCCGCTGTCTAACAATGAAAATAATTCAAATGCTTTTTCACTTGAACTTCCTTGTTTCAATTGTACTTGTATTTTTCCAGAATCATCGTGAATATCAATAAAGGCTAGCTTTCCAAATCCGCGTAAGCTCATTATTTTTCCGCATACCTTTGCCTTTACCGTGGACTCTTCTCCATTTTGGAGTGAGTTAAATTTTTCATGAATTTCTCGTGCTAAGTGCGTGCGAATATACTGGTACGGAAATGGGTTGATTCCCTTTTCTCGAATGCTTTTGAGTTTGGCAATTTTGCTCTCGCGCAACTCTTCATAGGTGGTCATACTAGACTATTTTGCCTGGGTGAGGGCTTAAAAATGGAAGGCTGTTAAGGGGTTGTTTTTTCCCCCGGGGCTTTTGCGGAGCAAAAGGGCCGTTATACGTTCTTGTAGATGTCCGTCGCTCCCATAATCTGCATTCCTTTCGTTGTAATCTGAATCGGGTGCAGTTCTTCCGAATGATGGGTTGCGCGGAGTTTTCGAATGTGCATCGTTCGGTTGCTCTGTCCTCCCACTCCTAAATAATGTAAAGCAAACACTCCATCCACGACAAATTCTTCCACACCATATTTGGAAAACTTGTTGCTTCCTTCTTCCATTTCACTCACCAGGAGCGCGGTCACGCCCGTGCGTTCCAGCATATAACTTACTTTCAATATGGCTTTGCGCACTTCATTCGCGCTCTCATAATTAATTCCCAGCGCAGGCAATGAATCAATCACCACTCTCTTCGCTCCAATTCTTCGTGTCGTGCGCATGATTTCCAATAATAATTTATCTAAATCAAATCCCGTGGGCATGGAGAATGATTCATCGCTCGGCAGCCCAATCTTAGCCACGCTTCCATCCACCATTTCAATCAAATTGTCATCTTCAAACTTTCGAATGTCCCATCCAAATGTCAGCATGTCTTCGCGCAGCAAGTTGGGTCGTTCATCTAGTGTCACATACACGCCTGGTTGTTTGTACATGGCTGCTCCATTGTAGATGAATTGCGTGCAAAAAATACTTTTTCCGGTTCCCGTTGCTCCCGAAACAAGGAAACTTCTCCCTTCCGGCAGTCCCCCCTCAATGAGCTCATCTAATCCAGTGATGCCCGTGGGAATGCGGTTCATATTTCCGAGTATCCAATAGCCACTTTTAAGCCTGTGCTTCTTTGCGTTAAACAATCGCATTCATTCATCTTTTTGGGCTTCGTTTTTGATTCTTATTTTAAACACGCTCCCCGTTTATGGTGTATAGTAGTTTTCCACGTGGAGGTAGTATACTATGACAGAACATTCCGGAGAGCACTCTCATGCGTCCAAGAACGACTCGTTCGCCGCATACGTGCTTCCATTAAGTATTTTGTTAGCCGCTGTGATTGTGGGCTGGTCCATGATGTCCAGTGCCAATGCCATTGCGTCAGGTTTAGATGGATTAACCCTCGCTGGAAACAACGGCGGAAACACCGCTCCTGTTGTTCCGAATGAAGGAAATCTCGCCCCTACTCCCACGAAGACGATGGCTGAATTATCGGCCAACGCTGCCGGAGTATTAGGTTCGAATGACGCTCCCATTGTGATTGTGGAGTATTCGGATTATCAGTGTCCTTTTTGCCGCCGCTGGTTTGATGATTCAAAACAAAAGTTAGTCGACAATTACATTAGTACGGGAAAAGTTCAGTTGGTCTTCAAGGATTATCCCTTGAGCTTCCACCCCATGGCCGAACCCTCTTCGCGCGCCGCGCGTTGTGCGGGAGACCAGGGCAAATACTGGGAGATGCACGACAAAATGTTTGTCGAGCAGGGCATTTTGAACGCCACCGGAACCGTGCAATACACTCTTGATGATTTGAAAGCGTGGGCTGCCGATTTAGGTGTGAATGAATCTACATTCAACTCCTGCTTGGACAACAACACGTATGCTGCAGAAGTGCAAGCCAATATGGCCGAAGGTTCTGCAATGGGTGTTTCAGGAACGCCTTCCTTTTTCATTGGAAAGCGCAATGAAGTGGGTCAATTAGTCGTGGGTGCACAGCCCTACGCCACATTCGATGCAGCCATCAAAAGCTTGCTCGGATAATTTAGTTTAATTAATTAGAGTAAATGCGAGTGGAAAGGCCCGTGCCTTTCCCTCTCCTTTTTATTTTCTTTCTCTTTCTTTCCTGCATGCGCTACAACATTCTCATACTGACATCCATTCTTTTTCTCTTGATTTTATCCGGTTGTATTAATTCCAAATACGAGTCTCGCGACACGTCTCAAATCGCTCCTTCTTCTATTCGCACATTTCAACTGATTCCAAATGCCGATTCAATATGTGTAGAGGATGGAAAGCCCATCATTCGCTTGTATTCCACCACCGTCTGCCCGCATTGCCGCTGGATTAATTCCACTTTCAATGGGGTCATGGATGAATATATGTCTGCGGGAAAAATTGCCGCGTATCATTGGGATGTGGACATTGGCAATAACCAATTTACTCCTGCCAAAGAATCGTCTATCCCCTCGGAAGAGGTTGAATTGCTCAAGCGCGTCAACCCCGATTTGTCGGTTCCAACGTATGTGTTTGGCTGCAAATATTGGCGCGTGGGCAATCCCTATGAAACGGCCAATGATTTAGATGCGGAAGCCGCCGAATTCAAAGCCGTGATTGAGAAGCTTCTCACCGAAGTTTCTCCTCAGTAGGTTTTTTGCATGCCTTCCGTTGTAATTTATTCCACTCCCACATGCATTTACTGCAAATTGGAAAAAGAGTTTCTCCGCGAGCATAAGATTGCATTCATCGAAATTAATGTCGCGGAAGACACGCAAGCGGCTCAACAAATGATTATGAAAAGTGGTCAATCCGGTGTTCCCGTTACTGAAATTGATGGAAAATTAGTCGTGGGCTTTGATAAGCCCGCGCTCAAAAAATTGTTGAATCTTAAATAATTTTTTTTACTTTATTTTTTCTTTTTTACTATCACTGTTTTTCGATTCGTTTCTTCTTCGCTTTCTAAGCATTGATGGGGCGGTTTGTTGCAGAAGTATTCCAGTAATTCAATACAATGCACAATGTCCTTTTTGCTCGCAATTGAATGCGTCGTGTGAATATTTCGTAAGCAAACTCCCATGGATGTGGCGGGAACGCCTCCTTTGGAGAGTGATATGGTTAATGCGTCCGTGGTGCCGAAGTTGCTTACTTCTAATTGGATGGGTATTTTATTTTTCTTGGCAATTTCTCTGAAATAATTGTTCAAGCACGTGTTTCCAATCATTTCATCATCTTTCATTGTAATCACGGGCCCTTCCCCCACTATTTTGGTGGGTTCATCATTCAGATCATTTGCATTACTTACATCAACGGCCACTGCTAAGTCCGGGTCAATCGTGTAGGTGGATACTTTCGCTCCATACAGCCCCACTTCTTCCTGGACGGTAAACACAAAGTAAATGTCATGCGGGTTGTTTGCTAATCGCTTGGCTAATTCCACGAGCATAAAGCACCCAATTCGATCATCCAGTGCTTTTCCGGCGATAAAATCCGGATTTCCAATGTTGTGGTCGGCTTTTTCCAAACTCAAATACGACCCCACGCTCACACCCAATTTTTCCAACTCTTTTTGCGTTAATCCCGTGTCTAAAAACACATCATTCATGCTGGGGATTTGTTCCATTTCATAATCGTTGTTTATTTCTCGCGTCGAAATAATTCCTTTTACTGGACCTTTGCTTCCTAAAATGCTCACCGTTTGTCCAATCACATTAATGGAATTCACTCCCCCTAATGCGCTCACGTAAATTCGTCCGCTTCTCTCAATTCGTTTTACCATGAGTCCAATTTCATCCATGTGGGCAGCGAGCATAATGGATGGTTTTTTTCCTTTTTTGTGACAAATCAAATCTCCCATCTTGTCAACGGAAATAACATCCACATACGGGGCAATTTTTTCATGAATGTATTCGCGCACCGGCCCTTCATTTCCCGATACCGCTTCAATGTCCATGAGTTCGTGCAGCATTTTGAAATCAATTTTTTTACCCATTTTTTTCACCCGTCCGTTTGAATTATCCTTTCATTCCTTTTGCCACTTTTTCAATAACGTCCATTCCCTCATGCACTTCATCATACTTAATATTCAGCGACGGGCTCATTCGAATTCCGCTCCATCCGCATCCTAGCACAATGAGTCCTTCCCTAAAGCATTTTTCTCTAAACACATTGCGCATTTTCGTGTCTTCCACATCAAATGCTTGCATTAATCCTACTCCCCGTGGTCGGTGAATCGCATTCGTTGTCGCGTGAATCTCCAATAAACGTCTGTGAATTTCATTTCCCATTCGCGTGGCGTTTTTGAGCAGTTTTTTCTTTTTAATTTCGCGAATAATAGCCGCACCCATCGCCATGTCTAACACATGACCTCCGCCCCACGTGGATGAAATAGCTCCTCCTTCGCTGGGAAACATGCTTTTCTTACTAACCGTTGCCGCTACTTGAAGCGCCTTTGCACACGTCTGAATGTCCGGCGTAATGTCAAAATGCTGGTATGCCCACCATTTTCCTGTGCGCCCCATTCCACTCTGCACTTCATCACAAATCAATGGAATCCCATATTTTTTGGTGGTCTTTCGAATGTCCGTGACCATTTTTTTGGGCGCGGGAATATACCCTCCTTCTCCTTGCACGCTTTCCATGATCACAAAACCAATTTCGCTCGCATCGTATTCTCGTTTAATCAAGTTTTCCAACACTTCGCTCGCGTCTTCCGTGTAGGGTAAGCGTCGCGCGGGCAGTCTCCAATATTGTTTTACTTGCACACTGCGCGAGTTCGTCATGGATAGTGCGCCCGTCGTGCGCCCGTGCCACCCATTTTCGAATGATATTCCTATGCGCGCGTTGGGATTCTTCCGCACCGCTACTTTCATCGCATTCTCATTCGCTTCTGCTCCCGAGTTAATCAAAAATGCCGCATCCATGGGTTTGGGCACAATTTTCAATAATTCTTCCAGCAAATGCAAGTGTTGCGGCACCGCAAAATCTTGTCCGCCGTATTTAATGGGTGTAAAGCTCGAGTGTTTTTCCAATACTTTCACCATAGCCGCGTGATTATATCCCAGGGGGTTGCTCGCAATCTGTCCTGCAAAATCCAAAAACACATTTCCATCCACATCCGCGAAGTGTGATCCTTTTCCTTCACCTGAGTGCACGTACGCATGGTCCACTCCAAATGCCCCATTTTTTTGCTTCAATCGTTCCAGTATGATGCGTGATTTAGGTCCCGGAAGGTTTGTTTTGAGTGCAATGCGGTTCATGCTCTGAGTGTTAAGTTTGACTATAAAAGCGTGGCCGCCCGCATTCTTTATATTCCTCCATTCCATTCAATCCACATGCCTTCCCCTTCTAAATCCGGTGTTCACATTCATCGAAAATCATTCATGCGTCCGCGCATTCGAAACATTCCCTCAGGTCCTGCGCGTGCCGTTGCAACATATGTTCGCAACCGCGAAGAAGGTTCCTCCAAAAAGCAGCTTCGTCATCTCATGGATGCTAATCGCGCGGTTTCTGCGTTGAGAGAGATGAATCATAAATCCCCTGAATTCAAGCATGGTTTGGAAATCGTTCGCGCTACCGTAGCAGGTCAGCTTGCCATGACTGCCAAAACCGATGATGTGTTGCATGATTTTTTGAAGACAAAAAAATTCATTTACATTAATTCGGGAGCACGGCTCGTGGGAACAAATTGGCCAAAAATCTTAGGCATGGGTCGTGAGCGCATTTCCACGAGTGACATTTTGTGGTTAGCCAATCACTTATAGTTTTTTTTTTTTTTTTTTTTTTTTTTTTTTTCTTCTTTTTTCTCTTTTTTT
>CAYZPC010000023.1:0-7310 GCA_964480705.1 uncultured archaeon
AACCCACGACCCCCAGTTTACAAAACTGGTGCTCTGCCGCTGAGCTACGAGGGCGGCATACCAAAAAGCCGTAAAAACGCATAAAAATGGTCGTTTTGCCGCGTTAAACGGATGCCACTTTTATGCCTTTTCGAGGGTTTTATTCATATGGAAGCCCAAATTTACCCTCCCGCGAATGCCATTTCGGCCTGCCAGAAGTGCGGCGAATGCTGCAAACGGTATGCTATTTCCGTCCTTCCCAATGAACTTTCCCGCCAGGCGGCTTTCTTCAAACTAAGCGAAAAAGAATTCACCTCCATTTACACGCGTCTTCTCGTGCAGCTCGTTCCATTTTCCTCGGGAAACCACCCCTTAGCGATTCACACCAATTTGATTCCTCAAAATATTTGGAAAAAACTCCAAGCGGCCGGTTTTGAGGGCGAATATGCGATGATTCTCCCCATGGTTGGTTTCAAGAAGAAAGAATATTGTGTTTTTTTCAATCCTGAAACGTTTGGGTGCACCATGCACAGTGTAAAACCCTCGCAGTGTAGTTTGTTTCCTTTTGCCAGCGTGGAAGATAATGTGGATTATTCCAAAGCATATGATTTTTGCGAACTCGCAACCATTTCCTCTCCCACCAAATACACGACCGCACTGCAAGTTGCCCAGCGCAGAGAAATGAAAAACTATTTTGATTCTGTTGCGGAAAAAGGCCTGTTGAGCGTTTGGAAAAATGTTCCAAATGAGGGCGATATTATTTTCCGCGGAAAAAAAGTTGCAGATATCTCGCTCAACGAGTTAACAGTCTGGTTATCCGCTGCCAATACTAAAAAGTAGTTCGCCGAGGCGAACGTTAAAATAGCCAGTTACTGTTTGAAGGATTATGCCAAAGCGAGCCAGACTCTCCCCTGCTGAAAAAGCCAGACGTGAAAGTGCACGCGCCATGCAACGGCGTGAAGCGAAACAAAAAAAGCAAGCAGAGGAGAAAGTTCAAAGGCACAATCATTCCGTTAAGTGGACACTCGAAAATTTTCTGAACTCGCACGTTCCACCCGCATTTAGTTCTCCCGCAGAATATGCTGAAGCATTGACTGCCATTCAACGTGCGAATCGCTCGGGCGAACACCAAAAATATGGTAAAGTAGGAATTGCTGTCCGAGTAAAAGGTCCCAGCCTCAAGAACAAATCCGAACGCAACCCTCGCGACGTGGGATTTGATCACGAAGATAAGCAAGGCGTTCAACGACTTCGCCGCGCTGGAAACACCGACGAAATTACACGCGCACTGTATAATGAAAACTATTATTTCCACTTGCCCAAGCGCTCAATCGAGTACTATGTCATTAATCGAAATGTTCCACTAATACGCAAAACACTTGTTAATCCATTTATCAAGACTGCCGAGTCAAACACCTATCACATGATGTGCGACGCATTTTATGCATTTAATGGACACATGAATAAAGACATTCAATACATGACACGCAACACGTGGAAACTCTACGATATCTTGCTCAAAAAAGCGAATGAGATTCGTTCACGGGCTAAACTTCCGCATATTTTTTAGTTTTTCACACCGCTCAACCCGCTTTCTTTCACGGGATTCTCGGCTGTTTGATAGAATTTGAGCGTAAGTTCAAATCCTTTCGCGGCAATCGCCTTCACTAATGTTCCGTCCCACATTTGCATTCCGAGCATGAATCCCACGTGCATGTCTCCAATCACACCATCTTTCAAATTCATGAACCTTCCAGAGCACGAGACAATGCGCCCATTTTTGATTTCCGTGCTCACGAATCGAGACTTGTTGAAATAATTGATCGTGGCATCCTTCAATTGTCCTTCTGCGTTAAGCGCGCTCGCTTCTTTAATGCCGTGTTGGCGAATCGCCGTCTTGACTCCGCTTAACACGTCATCCCCTTCGTCAAACACTAAATTGAGTGTCTTTTCCACACTTTTTCCTGAGTAAATTGTCGTATCCAATTGTCCCATGCATCATTCCCCCGCGCACGCGTTGGCTAGTATACGTGTTCCACGTTTATTAGCATATTTTTTCATGTAGCAACCCATTTATTTAGGGGAAAACCGTTTCTTTTCCATGAGTTCACTCCCCCAGCTCCATCAAACCATCGCGGCATGCACATTGTGCCCTCTTTCTCAAACACGCACACGCACCGTTCCCGGAGAAGGGCCTGCTCACCCCCACCTCATGCTCGTGGGGGAAGCCCCGGGTCGGAATGAAGACGAATCCGGCCGGCCTTTCTGCGGCGCGGCGGGAAAAAAACTCGATATGCTATTGGAAAACGCAGGCCTTTCGCGCGCAGATGTTTTCATCACAAGCGTAGTAAAATGTCGCCCGCCCGATAATCGCGTTCCAACGCTCACCGAGGCACACACGTGTAAAAAAAATTATTTGGTTGAGCAAATCAAAATTCTCCAGCCCAACATTATTGGTCTCATGGGCCGCACGGCTATTTCTCACGTGTTGGAGAATGAAAAAATTGATTTAGAAAAAATGCACGGGCAGATTATTGAGAGAAATGGTCAGCGCTATGCTATTTTGTACCATCCCGCCGCGATGATTTACAATCAAAAACTTCGCGAAACGATGGTGAATGATTTTCGTGCACTCGCACAAAAGTAGTCATTTTTCAATTAACGCTCGTGATGTGCCTAGTAGATTTATCAACCCTCAGAGAATACGAGGTGCATGGATGTGAGAACATGGCATTGAAGCGCGAACTGAGTTTGTGGGAAATTGTCCTTGCAGGAGTAGGAGTCATTGTAGGAGCGGGAATTTACGCCTTGCTAGGAAAAGGCGCTGGCATCGTGGGTGACAGAATTTGGTTGAGTTTTGCGATTGGCGGCTTCATTGCATTAATGACGAGTTTGAGCTATTCTGAATTGGCCTCTCGTTTTCCTAAAGCGGGTGCCGAGTACGTGTATGCCAAAAATATTATTGGCGAAAAAATTGCTCGCTTAGTAGGTTTTGCATTGTTATTCGTTGGCTTCACCTCCGCAACCACCGTTGCATTAGGTTTCGGCGGCTACTTGCATGGATTATTCAACACCCCTGTTCTTTGGGGCGCGGCGGGTGTGATTGCACTTTGCGGTCTTATTCTATTGCGCGGGGCTAAATTTACGACTCGTCTCGCGAGTGGAATTTCCATTATTGAAGTAATTGGTTTGCTCGTCGTTGTTTTCATTGGCGTTCCAACTATTATGAATGGGTTTGGCATCCCCGCGCTGGGAGAATTACCGAATGTGTTGTTTGGCACTGCCGTCGTGTTCTTTGCTTTTTTGGGTTTTGAAGAACTCGTTCGAATGTCCGAGGAAACGAAGAAAGCGCGCACCCAAATGCCCAAAGCCCTCATTGCAGCAGTGGCCATTTCTTCCGTGTTGTATGTGCTAGTCTCCGCTTCGGCGATAGGATTAGTGGGTGCCGATGTTTTAGGCAAAAGCACGTCTCCATTAGCAACCGTTGTTCGCCCATCATTGGGAGAAAATGGTTTCTTCCTCATGAGTTTGGCGGGTTTGCTTTCCACGTTTAACACCGTTCTCCTCATTGTTCTCGCGTCCTCGCGCTTACTTTACGGAATGAGCACCGAGAAAACGATTCCTAGTCTTTTCAGCCAGACGCGCAACAGCCAGCCCATTTACGCATTAGGAGTTGCAGTCGTGGCCTCTCTCGCGCTGCTGGTGATTCAAGACATCACCACCATTGCACAGATGACGGACGCATTATTGTTCGCGGTGTTTGCCATCATGAACATTATCATCATCAAAATCCACTGGGACAATCACAAAAAATTCACGGGATTTAACGTGCCATTAAGCATTGCCAAAGTCCCCATTCCTGCCGTGCTGGGTTTTGCTTCCAGCGCAGGAATGCTATTGTTTGTGGAATGGCACGCCCTCGCATATAGCTTTGGTTTCTTTGCCGCGATATCCATCGTTCTTCATTTTTTGCGCCCGCGTGGAAAAAAATAGTAAAAAAAAAGCAAATAATTTTACAAGCGCAGCGCGCTGCGAAACCCTCTCGCGGCGTAATAGGATTCTGCCCCATTGTGATACGTGAATACGCGCCCGTATCGTTTATCTCCAAAAATAGCTCCGCCTTTTTTTCGAATGTCGGAGGGCGTTTTCAACCATGAGGATGTTTTCAAATCAAAATCTCCCACTTCTTGCAACGCACCATACTCTTCTTCATTCAACAATTCCACCCCCATCTCTTTCGACACGTTCACTGCACTATTTTTGGGTTTGTTTTCTTTCCGCGCGCGCAGTGCTTCATCATCATAGCATAAGCTCCTTCTCCCCGATGGACTCTCCGCACAACAGTCCACAAAAACAATTTCGCTTGATTTTTTTCCCAGCAAAACAACATCCGGTTCTCCGCCCGTGCGTTCCATTTCATGGATGGAAAAAAGTTTACTCGGATTTTTTTCAAGTTTGGCTTTCACTGCCGCCCAAGTTATTCCACGATGCCTGTTCGCATGTTTTTCGAAACGTGTTTGGAGTGTTTTGAGTAATTTTTCGCTCTCATTGACAGATAATTTGGATGAAGATGAAGCCATGGTGTAACGCTCTTTTCATAGTTTATAAAATTAGAAGAAATAGTGCCCCGAACGGGATTTGAACCCGTGTTTCCACCGTGAGAGGGTGGCATCCTTGACCGGGCTAGACGATCGGGGCAACTAGTCAACGGCACAAAAAATCTTGTTTGTTGGCAAAAAAGAGAAGTAGGCAATGAAATCACTACTTTCCCGCTCTCACCAGGGAAACAAGCCTTTTGGGCTGTTATAACCATTCTTCCCTAGGCAAGCCCTTATATTCGCTTCTTCTCCGACCACTAGTATATGCCCAAAAAGACTATGAAAAATGCGTACGCGAGCATTTTCAAGAAGAGCGTCAAAGCGGAAGGGGTTTCCGTGGCGGGCATCAATTTTGATGAAAAAATAGATATCCCCAAACTCCTCGCAGGAATTTCCACGAGCGGTTTTCAAGCCACTCATTTGGGAAAGGCCATTGAAATTGTAAAAAAAATGCGCGCGGAAAAAGTCACTATCTTTTTGGGTTACACTTCCAACCAAATTTCTTCCGGAAATCGTGAAATCATTCGCTATTTAGTGCAGCACAAATTAGTCGATGCGCTAGTAACCACGGCAGGTGGAATTGAGGAGGATTTTATCAAAACGCACGCTCCCTTTTTCATTTCAGACTTTCGCCTCGACGGTGCCAAGTTGCGCGCGAAGGGAATTAATCGCATTGGAAACCTTCTCGCGCCCAATGAGCGATATATTTGGTTTGAAAAATTCTTCCAGCCTATTTTAGAAGAGTTGGTGGACGAACAAGAAAAAACAAAACACATTTTCTCCGCGTCCGAAATTATTTTTCGCATGGGAGAAAAAATCAACCATAAGGACAGTGTGTACTACTGGGCGCACAAAAACAAAATTCCCGTTTTCTGTCCCGCATTGATGGATGGCGCAATCGGTGACAATTGTTATTTTTTCAATTATAATCGCAAATATGGAAAAAAACTCATCATTGACCAAATTGGCGACCATCACAAGTTGATTGAGATGACATTAGATGCCAAAGACACGGGCATTATTGTGTTAGGTTCCGGCCTCGTGAAACACACGCTGTGCAACGCTAACATGTATCGCGAGGGTGCCAAGTATGCGGTGTACATGACTACAGCACAAGAGTTTGATGGTTCAGACTCGGGAGCAGAGCCCGAGGAAGCCAAGAGTTGGGGAAAAATTGCCGCGGATGCGAACACCGTAAAGGTGGTGGGCGACACCACTATTCTTTTGCCTCTTTTAGTAGCGGGCGCTTTCAAAAAATAACCATAAATTGACTCTCCGGCGGCGCGCTTCCTTGAGGGTTTAAAACCCCATTCTCTCACGAATTTCTTTCCATGTCTCTCCGCGAAGTCTTTTCGATCCCCAACATTAAACCACTATTATTCACCATGCTCCTCTCCGCGATGGGCTTTGGAATCATCCTCCCACTCCTTCCATTTTACGCTCTTTCCTTAGGAGTGCAGCCCTTTGAGTTGGGCATTCTCACCGCGACGTTTGCCCTCATGTCATTGCTTTTCTCTCCTTACTTTGGCCGCTTGAGCGACCGCATTGGGAGAAAAAAAGTGTTGATGATCGGAACCTTTGGTTTCATGGCCTCATACTTGGTTTTCGCTTTCGCGGATTCATTTCTAATGGCTCTTATTGCACGTGCCATGGAAGGATTTTTTGCCGCGGCTATTTTTCCCGCAGTCATTTCACTCTTATCTGATTTCACCACGCACCAACAACGCGGCCCAGCCATGGGTTTGATGATGATGACTTTTTCAGTGGGATTCATTTTCGGCCCCGCGCTGGGTGGCTTTGCCTCTGCTTTTTCGGTTCGCGATGCATTCTTCGTTGCCGCCGGATTTTCATTCCTTAATTTTTTGTGGATTGCATTACGTTTGAAAGAACCCCATGAGAAAAAAGAAAGCAAAGATTTGCCTGCCAAAGAAGCCTCGCTCTTTACGCATCTCAAAACACCTCTCGCGTTTCTTTTCCTTTCGAGCACCATCATCATGATTATTATCGGCGGTTTTGAAGCCACTCTTGCGTTGTTTGTCAGCGAGAAGCTTGCATTTACTTCCGTGGAAATGGGAATTGTTTTCACTTTCGTGGGAGTGATGATGCTTATCTTACAACCAATCACCGGAAACCTCATCAATCGTTTTGGGGAAATTCGCATGATTCAAGCCGGATTGCTCTTCTCTGGTTCTGGTTTTTCTTCTATTCTTTTCGCTACCGATTGGCTCACCCTCCTCGCACCCTTAGGATTATTTGTGGTTGGAAACTCGTGTGTTTTTCCTTCCGTAACTTCCTTGCTCACGAAGAAAGTGCAGGGGAAGCAGGGCGCGGTAATAGGATTAAACCAATCTTTTTCCTCCGCGGGACAAATTATTGGCCCCTTGTTCGCGGGTGCGTTGTTTAGCATTGATCACGCGTACTCGTTTGCGGGCCTCGCACTGGTGGCAGGAATCTACTTCCTTATTTTTACCTTTATTGCGCGCCCCCTCTTGAATAAACCAGAAAAAATTTCCACGGATTAGTTCAATTGCACGTGCTTCAATTTTGCACGTACACTTTTTGCATAATCACTGGTTTCAGCGGCGCATCATTTGCATTTGTTTGCACGCGTCCAATTTCTTCCACGATTTCCATTCCACTCATTACGCGCCCAAAAATCGCGTGCTTTCCATCCAACCAGGGCGTGGGAACAAGTGTCACGAAGAATTGGCTTCCTCCTGAATTAGGTCCGGA
>CAYZPC010000024.1:0-4325 GCA_964480705.1 uncultured archaeon
AATCCATCGCCCTAAAAAACCCCCGCCGCATGGTTTGATAGAAAAGAAAAAAAGTGAATGAAAAATGCTCGATACGATTGCGTGGATTGTAGGAATATTCATCGTCGCCGCGCTCGTGACGAGGGTCATTAAGCACTATTTTCCAACCGCCCAAACATGGCTGGTTGCAAGTATGGTGCGCTTCACCAAAACACAAAAAATTTTTGATATTTTTGTAAAACACCCCACGTTAGTAAACCGACTCACGGACGTAGGATTAGTCATTGGATTTGGTGCGGTGGCTGTGGATTATTTATGGATGCAAAAACGCCCCGTGATTCAGCGCATCGCCGTGTTCGTGGTTAGCATGCTGGTCTTGGGTTCCCTCACTGGACTCATTTTTCCCACCGAAAACCCCATCGTGCCCATTCCGCCCTTTGTTTTGCAATTCTTCTTTGGATTATTTGGATTAGCCGGACTTATTCTCGTGAGCCTGTTTTTCTCTGGGTTAGATATTTTTGCCAAATTGAGCGTGGGAAAAAATGCGTGCGCGGGTGTGGCACCGGTTATTCCGGGAGTGGACTTGCCAAACTCCCCTATCTCCGTTCCCCTGCACGCGTGGATATCCTTTGTGATTATTTTGATTGTACACGAAGCCTCACACGGGTTTGTGATTCGAAAATTGGGAATGAAATTGAAAAGCTACGGCCTCTTACTTTTTGGATTCCTCCCCATTGGAGCGTTTGTAGAACCCGATGAAGAAGAATTGAAAAAATTAGAAAAGAAAAACCCTCGTGATGCATTGCGAATGTATGTTGCCGGGCCGGCATCAAACTTGTATGTGTTTCTCGTGGGGGGAGTCATTCTCTCATTACTAGGAGGAATGGTCATTGGTCCCGTGATTAATCCCACACTCAATGAGATTCACCTCTCAACCGTTTCTGGAGTGCAAATCCGAGAAGTGGTGGACAAAATTACGATTTGCGGAACCGAATTTGAAACACCCGCACACGGAATTCTACTCGCAGGAGACCAAATTACGCACGTGGATGGGAATGCGGTGCAAACCATTCAACAATATTCTTCTCAAGTGAGGGGAAAAGACTCCTACACGCTCACCATTTTGCGTGAAAATGTGGAAAAACAATTCACGTTCGAACCAAACACACTCGGAAGGTTAGGAATCACCGTACAGGACATTCCCAACACGAATTACACGCCCCCCGAGTGGTATTATCCATTCGTGCAGGGCGCGGCATTTGTAGGATCCTTCTTGGGATGGTTGCTCTTGCTCAATTTCCTCGTGGCCACCGCAAACTTCATTCCTGTGGACCCTTTTGATGGGGGAAAAATGGCAAAGCTGTTGCTTCTACCCTACTTTGGATTTTTGAAACAAGGCGAAGAAGAAACGAAGAAAACCATTGGAAAATTCTTCGTGTTTGTGTTGCTTGCACTCATCATCATCAACGCCGCGCCACTGTTTATTGTGAACGCGGTGTGATGTTCATTTACGCGTGTAGTTATGAGCGAAATTAGAAAGAAAACATGGCCAACGTATTTTCAAAAGGTTCTTTCTGGAGAAAAGAAAGTCGAATTGCGCATCGCGGATTTTGAATGCAAACCCGGCGATGTGCTAGTGCTAGAAGAATGGGACCCGAAAACGAAAGCATACACTGGGAGAACGATTCGAAAAAAAGTATCGTGTGTAATGAAAACAAAAGACGCGCCATTTTGGACGAAAGAAGAGATTGACAAATATGGCTATTTGATTATGCAATTAGGCGATGAATAAGTAATTGGATTAATGTAGTTTGATTTTCGTAATGTGGACGACTAAGCAAGCAAGCAAATAATACAGCCCATAAGCAATAACAAACGGAATGATTGCAGTCATAACCACATACACGTTACAAAAAAAATCAGCACATGGGAAAGTCATCCCTGAATAAAATGTATAATACAATGTATTGAAAACTTTATCATGAAATAAAGCACACCCATCGGTTGCATATTTGGAACCACAATGATTGACTCCAGAGTTAAGCCACCAAAATAAATATTCCAGAATAGAAATTCCTGCAAAAATTAGCAGCTTTTCTCGAGTAGGTTTCAAAAAACTCATAAAAAAAGAGAAAAAGAGGGGGAATATAATCCCCGCTCTTAATTACAGATAATTCAATCCGTAATCGCTTCCACTACTGTGGGAGCTTCCACCGCGACTATTGGAGCGGTGTTTGTCTTCCGTTTTAATGAACGGTGACTTGACGCCGGTGAAAATCGTAATGACTTCGATTTTGTTCTCGTACGTCGGGTCCACACGCGCACCCCAAATAACCACGGACTTCGGATCCATTTGTTCGGTCAACATGGTTCCAATACCATTGGCTTCACCTAATGTTAATTCGGCTCCTCCGGTGATGTGAATTAAGGCACCTTTGGCACCGGCGATGTCAACATCCAACAAGGAGTTCTTCAACGTGTCTTCCACAACTTCGTTGACTTTGTCAACACCTTTACTTTCTCCCACGGCAATCATAGACAAACCTGTTCCCACCATGACGGAGCGAACATCGGCGTAATCCAAGTTGATGAGTGAAGGCTGGGTAATTGTTTCGGTGATTCCGCGAACCGTTCGGGCAACCAATTCATCTGCAACCTTAAATGCATCTTGAATGGGCAAATTAGGAACGAGTTCAACCAAGCGATTGTTATCGATCACAACAACCGTGTCGGCAATTCGGCGCAAGGTTTCGATACCTTCTTCTGCTTTCAATGTTCGGGCTTTTTCCAGAGCAAACGGGTAGGTTACCATGGCAATGACAATGGCTCCTTGTGCTTTGGCAATTTCCGCAACGATAGGTGCTGAACCCGTTCCGGTTCCTCCACCCATTCCGGCCGAGATGAACAACATGTCCACGCCCGCGAGAACTTCTTCTAATGCGGTTCGAGAAACTTCAGCTGCTTTAGCTCCAATTTCAGGATATCCACCAGCACCGAGTCCGCGTGTAACGGATTTTCCGATGAGGATTTTGGTAATGTTATCATCAATGATAGACAAGTGTTGTTTGTCCGTGTTAATGGCCACGAGCTGTGCTCCGGCAATTCCCATGTGTGCTAAGCGGTTGACAGCGTTACAACCTGCTCCTCCGGCACCAATAACCATAATCTTAGGCTGTCCGAATTCTTCAAATTTTTCTTCAACTTTAGGCGCATTGTGCGTCGCATTCGAAATAATGGATTGCATGTAAAGAGACCCCCTCTTTGATAAAAAATGAAAATTAATTCATTTTTCGTGTGCTATGCACACCATTCCGGACTTAAAATACCTTTTCTTTTGAGAACGGAGTATGATTAACGCTTTGTTCGAAAATTTTGAATTGATATGAGAAAATGTATGCATAATTTGGCAATAAGAACGACAATTGCACGAAAAAAAATGATAAATACGTTAATTAGGGTTGTTTTTTGAAAAAAAGAAAAAAGTCATGTTAATACTTTCAAAAAAAGAGTCTGCTTTTAACCTTTGACGCGTACAACTAGTTGGGCTAAGCAGGAAGGGTAGCCGTCTTCCCACGCATGAAATCGGCTTTACGCGTGTGCTGAAACCCGGAAGCGAAGGATTCGAATTCGTTTGACGTCAAATGGAATTGCTGACCTTTCGTCCGGGAAGATGGCCCTAAGTGTTGAACCCCGCCAGGCCCGGAAGGGAGCAACGGCAGGCAGTTAGGATCATGCTTCACGGGTCACGGAAGCGAGAAACTATTTGACACTACTCAAACGGATTCGCGTTACGGCGACCGGGAGCCCATCCTTATTAATCAATAAACATTTTTGAGCGGATGAAAACATTTATTCGACGAATAATGAAACCCTTGCGCAGGCGACGCGCACCGCCAAAAACCATTCACGCGAGCACAGTGATTGAGCGGATTGAAGAAGCACGCATCACGCTCCGTAACCGAAACACGCCCGCCAGTCGACTTGCAGCTATTAAACTAAATCAAATTAAAGCAAAAATAAACGAAATCAACTTATCCATTTTGAACACGCAGCGGGAAATCAAACGACACCAGGGAATTGAAACACCCCGCGCAGCTGCATTCCGAACCTCACATACACTCACCATCACTCAACTCCGAACCAACAAAGCGCGACTTACGGCTCAAGCAGCCGAAATAATCCATAATGAAAACGCATAAGGCAAATTTACCCGCGGCACAAAGGCGCATTTAAAACCTTTTATGAGGGTCAATTTCTAAAAATGTCCCAGAAATGAGGCGTTTTGGCACGACACTGAAAAAAGTGTACTAGTGCCCTGGTAGCTCAGTGGTAGAGCGCCCGGCTGT